>NZ_QKZG01000008.1:0-336656 GCF_003254125.1 Pseudomonas sp. 478 | reverse complement strand
CCGCCATCGGCCATCCATGGCCGGGGGCGGCTAACCCGGCATCCATGCCGGGTTGCCCACTGCGCAGAACCTCCACTCGGCCTCTCGAGGGGGCGTGCACCGCAAAAGCACCGCGAGGCGGCCTACCGGCCTGTCTCTTCAAGTGTACGCATTCCCCTTTGGGAGCGAGCCTGCTCGCGAAAGACGTGAACGATAACGCGTGCTGTCTGAATGAACGCGGTGTCCGGACGTTTTTCGCGAGCAGGCTCGCACAGATACCGCGCTAGGCTTTGGCTTTGGCTTTGGCTTTGGCTTTGGCTTTGGCTTTGGCTTTGGCTTTGGCTTTTGATCTTGATCTGCCTGCCCCTTTCCCAGAGGCCGAACGCAGGCGTTGCGTAGGGGGCACCGCGGCAAGGATGCCGCGGTAGCCGCCCCCGGCCATGGATGGCCGATGGCGGCGGGCCCCCGGAGCAATGCCGGAGTGAGGGCATGCCGAGCCTAGGCGAGGCACCGAATGGAGGGGCAAAAGCGCTTTGGTTACTTTCGCGCTTTTCGAAAGTGACTCGCTGTAAAAGCGAAACCGTAATCAGCCATCACCGCAGAAACGGATATGTACCCACCAACCCAATCCCAACCTCAACCCCAATCCCAATCCCAATCCCAAACTTTCTCAGGCGAACAGCATTCCCATCGCCGTCCGCTTGTAAGAACCGCTTTACAGCGGCACTCTCTAACTCAAGAGCATGGACACCAAGTCACCCGGATTTTCGCTGGAGAACTGCTGATGACCGATATTGATGCACGCTTGCGCGAGGATGTTCACCTGTTGGGTGAACTGTTGGGCAACACCATTCGTGAACAGTACGGGGACGGTTTTCTCGACAAGATCGAGCAGATCCGCAAAGGAGCCAAGGCCGACCGTCGCGGTTCAATGGACGCTGAACTGAGCGCCAGCCTCAACCAATTGAGCGAAGCAGAGTTGCTGCCGGTGGCGCGGGCGTTCAACCAGTTTCTCAACCTGGCCAATATCGCCGAGCAATATCAGCTGATTCACCGTCGCGAAGAGTCACAGCCAGAGCCGTTCGAAGCGCGGGTGCTGCCGGAACTGCTCGCCCGCCTGAGTGCTGAAGGCCATGGCGCCGAATCCCTGGCCCGGCAACTGGGACGGCTGGAGATTGAGTTGGTCCTCACCGCGCACCCGACCGAAGTCGCGCGCCGCACGCTCATCCAGAAATACGACGCCATTGCTGCGCAACTGGCCGCCCAGGACCATCGCGACCTGACCACTGCCGAGCGCGAGCAGATCCAGACGAAGTTGCAGCGCCTGATCGCCGAAGCCTGGCACACCGAAGAAATCCGCCGTACTCGCCCGACGCCGGTGGATGAAGCCAAGTGGGGCTTTGCGGTGATCGAGCATTCGCTGTGGCAGGCGATTCCCAACTATTTGCGCAAGGCCGATAAAGCCCTGCATGACGCCACGGGCCTGCACCTCCCACTGGAAGCCGCGCCGATTCGCTTTGCCTCGTGGATGGGCGGTGACCGCGATGGCAACCCCAACGTGACCGCCGCCGTGACCCGTGAAGTCTTGCTGCTTGCGCGGTGGATGGCCGCGGACTTGTACTTGCGCGATGTCGATCACCTGGCGGCCGAGTTGTCGATGCAGCAGGCCAGCGATGACTTGAAGGCCAAGGCCGGGGACAGCGCCGAACCTTACCGTGCGGTGCTTAAACAGCTGCGTGAACGCCTGCGCGCGACGCGTAACTGGGCTCACGCCTCTTTAACGCAGACCACACCGGCACCCGCCGATGTTTTGCAAAACAACCGCGAGCTGCTTGATCCGCTGGAGCTGTGCTTCCACTCGCTGCATGAGTGCGGCATGGGCGTGATCGCTGATGGGCCGCTGCTCGATTGCCTGCGCCGGGCGGTGACGTTCGGGCTGTTCCTGGTACGGCTCGATGTGCGTCAGGACTCGACGCGACATACCGCGGCCATGACCGAGATCACCGATTACCTGGGCCTGGGACGCTACGAGGACTGGAGCGAGGAAGAGCGCATCGCTTTCCTGATGCGCGAACTGAACAACCGCCGGCCGTTGTTGCCGGCGTACTTCAAGCCATCGGCCGACACCGCTGAGGTGCTGGCGACCTGCCGGGAAATTGCTGCAGCGCCGGGTGCTTCGCTCGGTTCGTATGTGATCTCCATGGCCGGCGCCGCTTCCGACGTGTTAGCCGTGCAGCTGCTGCTCAAAGAGTCTGGTGTGTTGCGGCCGATGCGCGTGGTGCCGCTGTTCGAGACCCTGGCCGACCTCGACAACGCCGGCCCGGTGATCGAAAAACTGTTGCTGTTGCCCGGTTATCGCTCGCGCCTGCAAGGGCCGCAGGAAGTGATGATTGGCTACTCCGACTCGGCCAAGGACGCCGGCACGACAGCGGCTGCCTGGGCGCAGTATCGGGCGCAGGAGCGCTTGGTCGACATCTGCCGCGAGCAACAAGTGGAACTGCTGTTGTTCCACGGTCGCGGTGGCACTGTGGGGCGCGGCGGTGGCCCGGCACACGCGGCGATTCTGTCGCAGCCACCGGGTTCGGTGGCAGGGCGTTTCCGTACCACCGAGCAGGGGGAAATGATTCGTTTCAAATTCGGCCTGCCGGACATTGCCGAGCAGAACCTCAATCTGTACCTGGCAGCGGTACTGGAAGCGACCTTGCTGCCGCCACCGCCACCAGAGCCAGCCTGGCGCAATCTGATGGACGAATTGGCCGCTGACGGTGTCAGCGCTTATCGCGCCGTGGTGCGGGAAAATCCGCAGTTCGTTGAGTATTTCCGCCAGTCCACTCCAGAGCAGGAACTGGGACGCTTGCCGCTGGGCAGTCGCCCGGCCAAGCGCCGCGCCGGCGGGATTGAAAGCCTGCGGGCGATCCCGTGGATCTTCGGCTGGACCCAGACGCGTCTGATGTTGCCGGCGTGGCTCGGCTGGGAAGCGGCGTTGAGCAAGGCGCTGGAGCGCGGCGAAGGCGAGCTGCTGGGGCAGATGCGCGAGCAGTGGCCGTTCTTCCGCACGCGCATCGATATGCTGGAAATGGTGTTGGCCAAGGCCGATGCCGATATCGCCCGGTCCTACGATGAGCGCTTGGTCGAGCCGGATCTGCTCCCTTTGGGTGCGCATTTACGCGACCTATTGTCGCAGGCCTGCTCGGTGGTCCTGGGGCTGACCGGTCAGTCCCAGCTACTGGCACATAGCCCAGCCACGCTTGAATTCATCCGCTTGCGCAACACTTACCTCGACCCTCTTCATCTATTGCAGGCTGAGTTGTTGGCGCGTTCGCGACAACAGGAAGTGGCGCAGGGCAGCCCGGTAGAACAAGCGCTGCTGGTGTCTGTGGCGGGGATTGCCGCCGGTTTGCGTAATACCGGCTAAGGTTTTCGTCGTGGGTCAAGGCGCTCGGCGCGAGCGTCGAGTTGCCTGTGGGCGAGGGGTTGAAATGTGCTGCCAGGCGACAGTTAGTGATGGGGTTGCGACTAGGGTTACCCCGACGAAAGGCCACATCAGGCGCGGGTTTCTCCGACTTTCGGCGGCTTGTGTGGTCCGGGCCTGCTGTGTATCTTGATCAGCCTTTGACCGTTTGGGCGGTCACGACCCTTTTTTTGAGATTGGCCCCACGAGGCGAATCTGACGTTATCTATATAAAAAATTGAGGAGCACATCGATGCGCGTCATTCTGCTGGGAGCTCCCGGGGCCGGTAAAGGTACTCAGGCAAAGTTCATCACCGAAAAATTCGGCATTCCGCAAATCTCCACTGGCGACATGTTGCGTGCGGCGGTCAAGGCCGGCACCGAGCTGGGCCTGATCGCCAAGAGCGTCATGGACAGCGGTGGTCTGGTTTCCGATGACCTGATCATCAACCTGGTCAAGGAACGCATCAGCCAGTCTGATTGCGCCAACGGTTTCCTGTTCGACGGTTTCCCGCGCACCATTCCTCAGGCTGAAGCCCTGGTGAAAGCCGGCGTCGAGCTGGACCACGTGTTGGAAATCGACGTTAAAGACGAAGACATCGTTCAGCGAATCGCTGGCCGTCGTGTTCACGAGGCCAGCGGCCGCGTGTACCACATCGTCTACAACCCGCCAAAAATTGCCGGTAAAGACGACATCACCGGCGACGAGCTGGTGCAGCGCAAAGACGACACTGAAGAAACCGTGCGTCATCGCCTGTCGGTCTACCACGCCCAGACCGAGCCTCTGGTGAAGTTTTACCAGGAGCTGTCCGTCGCTCAAGGCAAACCGAAGTACAGCCACGTCGAAGGTGTTGGCTCGGTTGAAGCGATCACCGGCAAAGTGCTTGAAGCACTGAGCTAAAAAAACGCTTCATCTTCTACGGCCCGCTTGCGGGCCGTAGTTGTTTATACTGGCGCACTTTTTCTGACCTCTCTTACGGAAACATCGATGAGCACCTTGCTGGCCCTGGACACCGCGACTGAAGCTTGCTCCGTTGCCTTGCTGCATGACGGCAAAGTCACGAGCCATTACGAGGTGATCCCGCGCCTGCACGCCCAGAAGCTGCTGCCGATGATTCAGCAGTTGCTGGCGGAGGCCGGGACCACCCTGCAAGCGGTCGATGCAATTGCTTTCGGACGGGGTCCGGGGGCGTTCACCGGCGTGCGGATCGCCATCGGCGTGGTACAGGGGCTGGCGTTTGCGCTGGATCGCCCGGTGTTGCCGGTGTCGAACTTGGCCGTGCTGGCGCAGCGGGCCTATCGCGAACATGGCGTGAGCCAGGTCGCGGCCGCCATTGATGCGCGCATGGACGAAGTGTATTGGGGTTGCTACCGCGAAACGGCGGGGGAGATGCGGCTGGTCGGCAATGAAGCGGTGCTGCCGCCGGAAGTGGCCGCGTTGCCGGCTGACGCCAGTGGTGAGTGGTTTGGCGCTGGCACTGGCTGGGGTTATGCCGAGCGAATCGCCGTCAGCCTGACCGGGCAGGATGCGGGCATGTTGCCTCACGCTGAAGATCTGCTGACCCTGGCACGTTTTGCCTGGGCGCGGGGTGAGGCGATTGTGGCTGATGAGGCTCAGCCGGTGTACTTGCGCGATAAAGTGGCGACGCCGAAAGCACGTTAAATCTTGATACCGAGTTGCCCCCTTCGCGAGCAAGCCCGCTCCCACATGGTCTCCGCTGACCCCTGTGGGAGCGGGCTTGCTCGCGAAGGCAATTTACGAAACGCAGCCAATCGTCGTTTTATATCCCCAGCTTTTAAACCTTTTCCATTTTCTGTGTTCTAGTTATCACTCGGCGGTTTGCGAAGTGGGCTATGCGCCACTAAACTGCCATCATTGATACCGGACATGTACTCATGCGTATAGACGGCGTTCCTTCTCAGTCCTACCCCATCAAGCGCAAGCCTCGCAAAGGCCCTGTGGCGGATGACGACTACGTCGATATCGACGGTGAGCAGGAAATTCCATCCGAAGAGCAAATGGCCGCCCGCGCTGCCAAAGCCTCTGCGCAACGCTTGAGTAATCTCCCCGCCCGCCAACAAGACATGCTTTATCACCGCGCCATGAGCAGCAGTGTCGCGAAGGCCCTGGCCAGCTACCTGAGCACCGCCGGTTTTGTCGATTGGGATTCGGATGTGCTGGGCCTCGATCTGTACATCTGATGCCGTTGCCTTACTACCTGGGCTGTCCGTCCTGGAGTGAAAACGCCTGGCGCGACTACCTGTATCCGCAAGACGCAAAACCCACCGAATTTCTGAATCTCTATTCCCAAGTATTTAATGCTGTGGAAGGCAATACGACCTTCTACGCGAGCCCGGCTGCGACCACCGTGCAGCGTTGGGTCGAGACCATGCCCGAACACTTTCGCTTCACTGCCAAGTTCCCCGGCGACATCAGCCACAGCGGTGACCTGCGCGAACAATTGACCGCTGCCGACACCTTCCTGCAATTGCTCAGCCCCCTCGGTGAACGGGTTTCACCGCTGTGGCTGCAACTGTCCAAAAGTTTTACGCCGCAGCGACTGTCGGAGCTTGCCGGTTTTATTGATGCTGTGGACCGGCCTCTGGCGGTTGAAGTGCGGCATGACGAGTTCTTCGCCAAGGGCGATGCCGAGAGAATGCTCAATCGCCTGCTACTGGATCGCGGTGTCGAGCGTATCTGCCTCGATCCCCGCGCGCTGTTCAGCTGCACATCGACTGATCCTTCTGTCCTTCACGCCCAATCGAAAAAGCCCCGGGTGCCGCCCCGTCCGGCGGCCTTCACGCAATGTCCGCAGGTGCGCTTCATCGGCCATCCGCAGCTTGAGGCCAACGACCCGTTCCTGGTGCCATGGGTCGAGAAAATCGCCGTGTGGATCGAAGAGGGCCGTACGCCCTATATCTTCCTGCACACCGCCGATAACCTGCTGGCCGCCAAACTGGCGCAACGTTTTCACGCAAAACTGATGCTGCGTTTGCCTGGCCTGCCGCCGCTGCCTGAGCTATACAGAGAGCCCGCTGCCGAGCAACTTGACCTGCTCTGAAGCGGATTCCCTGCCCTTTTCAGGAGCCTGCCAAATGGATGCGCAAACCCTTCGAGCCCAAGCGTTCAAAGCACTGCACGAACGCGCGGGGGCTTTTGTCATTCCCAACCCGTGGGATGCCGGCTCGGCGAAGATGCTCGCCAGCCTTGGTTTCGAAGCGCTGGCGACCACCAGTGCCGGATACGCCTTTTCCAACGCCCGCCCCGATGGCGCACTGACGCTGGATGACACCCTGGCAAACGTTCGGGCGATTGTTGCGGCAACTGATCTGCCCGTCGCCGTCGATCTGGAAAACGGCTTCGCTGACGATCCAGCCGAATGCGCACAGAGTATTTTGCGTGCGGCAGAGGCCGGTGCGGTCGGCGGCTCTATCGAAGATGCCACCGGCCGTGAAGAAGCGCCGATCTACTGCTTCGAGCACGCCGTCGCGCGCATCGAGGCTGCCGTGGCAGCCGCTCGCAGCTTGCCGTTTCCCTTTATGTTGACCGCTCGCGCGGAGAACTTTCTGCACGGCAATCCTGATCTCGCCGATACCATTCGCCGCTTGCAGGCGTTTGCCGAGGCGGGTGCCGACGTGCTTTATGCGCCAGGGCTGCGCAGCGCTGAAGACGTGTTGGCGGTGGTCCGTGCCGTGGCGCCGAAACCGGTCAATGTGTTGATGTCCGGCGGACTGAAATTGACGGTCGAGCAGTTGAGCGAAATGGGCGTCAAACGCATCAGCGTCGGTTCGGCGCTGGCCTTGGCCGCCTATGGCGAGTTTTTCCGTGCTGCCGAAGAGATCAAGACGTCGGGCACCTTCGGATTCACGTCGCGTTCCATGCCGTACGCCCAGGCCAATCAAATGTTCAAAGGCTGACGATGCATTGAAGGTCAGGCGGCGATGCGCAGGTTTTGCAGGACGATCGGGCGAGCCCAGCCGTTATCGAAATCGAGTTGTTTCTGTTGCTCTACCAGCTCTTCGGGCGAGAACGGCGGGAAAGGCTTGTCCAGCAGATCGAGTTCGAATTCGGCGATTGGCAGGTGCAGCGGACGCGGTTGTGGCGCTGGGCCTGCTTGCGGTACAGGCTGACCTGCGGTGAGCACGATCGGGCGGACCCAACGGCTTTCGAAGTCCTGTTGCTTCTGTTGAGCGACGATTTCTTGTGGTGGGAACGGTGGGAAAGGTTTGTCGGCCAGCTCCATTTCGAACTCGGCAATCGGCAGGAACAGTGGCTCGGGCGGGCGGACCTCGGTTTCTTTCACATCGCATTCGCGCTGGGAAATGATGTGTGCCAGCAGTTCGCTGCCAACGGTGGGTTCGACCGGGCTGTCGAGATCGACCGGTGGAAAGTTGAGAGAAGCTGGTACGACATCGCCCGACTGATCGGCCAGGGCCTGGGCAAAGAAATCCTGCCACAGGTGACTGACGCCGCTCAGTGCTTGGGAGTTTCGTAGACCAAAATCGCCGTGTCGCGAAATGTAGCCTATCGATGTGCGTTGAATGTCTGACATTTCTCTCGGTCGACGCTCAGCTCTGGCAAAATGCTCGATAGTTTTGTTATCGGCCGTTTTTGCCGATCATTAATTTTTTGAGCGTGTTTTCTCATGATTGAGCAACCTGCGGCCTGCCGCATCCACGTCGAGGCCCTGGCCGCGACTTTTCAGCCACAGGCCGAGCAATGGGCCGAGCGCCTGGGTTTGCCGATGCAGGTGGATGACGGTGAGTTCGCCTTGCAGGTCGGCGACCAGGGTTTGCAGCTGCAGCAACTGGGCCCGGACGCACCGGGGCCGGTGCGGGTGGACTTTGTCGAGGGCGGTGCGGCCCATCGTCGCTTGTACGGCGGCGGCAGCGGTCAGATGATCGCCAAGGCTGTCGGGGTTGCCCAAGGCGTGCGTCCGCGCGTGTTGGATGCCACGGCGGGGCTGGGCAAAGATGCGTTCGTGCTGGCGAGCCTGGGCTGCGAAATGAGCCTGATCGAGCGTCAGCCGTTGATTGGCGCGTTGCTTGAAGATGGTCTGGCACGCGGCGCGGAAGACTTTGAGGTGGCGCCGATCGTGGCGCGGATGCGCTTGCTCAAGGGCAATTCGATCGAGGTGATGCGCAATTGGGAAGGCGAGCCGCCGCAGGTAATCTACCTCGACCCGATGTTTCCCCATCGTGAGAAAACGGCCTTGGTGAAGAAGGAAATGCGCCTGTTCCGGCCGCTGGTAGGCGATGACCCGGATGCGCCTGCACTGCTCGAAGCGGCGTTGGCGTTGGCCAGCCACCGGGTGGTGGTCAAGCGCCCGCGCAAGGCGCCCTGCATCGAAGGGCCGAAGCCGAGTCATGCGCTGGACGGTAAATCCAGCCGGTATGACATTTATCCGAAGAAAGCGCTGAAGCCTTAAGACCGCGTCGCGCCGTTCGCGAGCAAGCCCGCTCCCACATTTGACCGAGTCTTCTCAAGGGAACGCAGTCAAATGTGGGAGCGGGCTTGCTCGCGAAGGCGTCCGCCCAAACACTGCAAAATGATCAGGCTGACTCTGGCCGATACGCCCGCATAAACAACTCCACCACTTCCTGCACATGGCTCTCGGCCGCATCCCCGGTCAGTGGCTCGCCGCAGCCATAAAGCAGCCTGAAATTCCCCGCCCCCTTGAGCAGGCAGAAGAAATGCTCGGCCGCATTGCGCGGTTTGTCGATGCTCAACGCGCCGCTGTGATCAACCTTGGTCAGCAGCCGCTCCATGCCCTGCAGCATGCGCTCAGGCCCGGCCTCGAAGAAGATCAGCGAGAGTTTCGGGTCCTGGCTGCCCAGCGTCATCATCAGCCGGTGCAGGTTGACCGATTCGTCGCTGTTGATCAGCAGATGAAAACCGCGCGCGATGTTCAACAGCACCGTCTCTATGGCAATGCCGTCTGGCAATTCGAAAAACAGCGTCGGCAATTGCTCTTCGCACTTGGCCATCACGGCGGCGGAGAACAGTGTCTCCTTGTCGTTGAAATGGCTGTAGACCGTCAGCTTCGACACACCGGCCTCGGCCGCGACGGCGTCCATGCTGGTACTCGCATAACCCTTGCTCAAAAACAGAATTTTCGCCGCCTCGAGGATCGCCTGGCGCTTGGCCAGATCCTTGGGACGGCCAGGGCCGTTGGGTACTGAAAGATTGTTAGGCATATGCGCTTTTAATACTGGACTGGTGAGTTTGCTATTAATAACATACCGCCCAGTATAATTATTCCAAGCACCATTAGCGAAAGGTCCTTCACCATGTTCCGCTATGCCTTGCCCCTCGCGTTGCCAGTCAGTCTGGCGTTTTTATTGTCTGCGTGCGGTCACGAAGAGGCGCCCCAAGTCACCGTTCGCCCGGCCATGGTCGTGCAGCCAGAGCCTTCGGCCCAGGCGATAGAAAGTTTTCCCGGTGAAGTCCGCGCACGGTATGAGCCGGACCTGGCGTTTCGCATTGGCGGTAAAGTCAGTCGACGACTGGTCGAAGAGGGGCAGCGGGTCAAGGCCGACCAACCTTTGGCGGAGCTCGATCCTCAGGACGTGCGCCTGCAACTGGAAGCCACCCGTGCCCAGGTCGCTGCTGCCGAGGCCAACCTGAGCCTGGTCCGCGCCGAACGTGATCGCTACAAGACCCTGATGGACCGTCAGATGGTCAGCCGTTCGCAGTACGACAATGCCGAAAACCTTTACCGATCCGGTGAAGCACGCCTCAAGCAAATCAAAGCCGAATTCAACGTCTCGACCAATCAGGCCAGTTACGCCGTGCTGCGTGCGCCGCAGGATGGGGTGGTGGCTAAACGCGCGGTTGAAGTCGGGCAAGTGGTGGCGGCGGGGCAAACCGTATTTACCCTCGCCACCGATGGCGAACGCGAAGTGTTGATCAGCTTGCCGGAGCAAAGCTTTGGCCGCTTCAAGGTTGGTCAGCCAGTGTCGGTGGAACTCTGGACCCAACCCGACCAACGTTTCGCCGGGCGCATCCGTGAGCTGTCGCCCGCTGCCGATCCAAAATCGCGCACCTTTGCCGCCCGAATCGCCTTCACCGCCGGCAAGGTTCCCGCTGAACTCGGCCAGAGTGCCCGGGTGTTCGTTCAGACCTCCGATGTGGTGCCGCTGTCGGTGCCGCTTTCCGCGCTGACCGCGGAAAACGGCGCGACCTACGTCTGGGTCGTCAATGCCAACAACACCCTGAAGAAAACCCCGGTGCGGGTCGGTGCCTTCGGCGAGAAAACCGTACCGGTCCTCGAAGGACTGAACGCCAGCGATTGGGTGGTGGCCGCTGGCGTCCATGTGCTGCTTGAAGGGCAGCAGGTGCGTCCGGTGGATCGCTCCAATCGCGTGGTCAATCTGGCGGGCAAGGAGTAATCCCCGATGGGTTTCAATCTTTCCGAATGGGCGCTGCGTAATCGCCAGATCGTACTGTTCCTGATGCTCTTGCTGGCCATTGTCGGTGCACTGTCCTACACCAAGCTCGGCCAAAGTGAAGACCCGCCGTTCACCTTCAAGGCCATGGTGATTCGGACCAACTGGCCGGGGGCCACGGCGCAGGAAGTGTCGCGCCAGGTCACCGAGCGGATTGAAAAGAAACTGATGGAAACCGGCGAGTACGAACGCATCGTTTCGTTCTCCCGTCCGGGCGAATCCCAAGTGACGTTCGTTGCCCGTGATTCCATGCACTCGGTGGAAATCCCGGACCTCTGGTACCAGGTTCGCAAGAAGATCAGCGACATTCGTCAAACCCTGCCACCGGGTATCCAGGGGCCATTTTTCAATGATGAGTTCGGCACGACGTTTGGCAATATCTACGCCCTGACTGGCGAAGGTTTTGATTACGCGGTGCTCAAGGACTACGCCGACCGCGTGCAGATTCAGCTGCAACGGGTCAAGGATGTGGGCAAGGTCGATTTGCTCGGGTTACAGGACGAGAAGATCTGGATCGAACTCTCCAACGTCAAACTCGCCACCCTCGGCCTGCCTTTGTCGGCGGTGCAGCAGGCCCTTGAAGAGCAGAACGCGGTGTCCACCGCCGGGTTCTTCGAGACCTCCAGCGAGCGATTGCAGCTACGCGTCTCGGGGAATTTTCAGACGGTCGAAGAGATCAAGAACTTCCCGATCCGCGTCGGTGATCGCACCTTCCGGATCGCCGATGTGGCGGATGTGCGTCGGGGTTTCAACGATCCGCCAGCGCCGAGCATGCGCTTCATGGCAGAAAACGCCATCGGTCTGGCCGTGGCCATGAAGGACGGTGGCGACATTCTGGTGCTGGGCAAGGCGCTGGAAATCGAGTTCGACCGGATCCAGAAAAACCTTCCTGCCGGTATGCAGTTGCGCAAGGTCTCCGATCAGCCCGCCGCCGTGAAAAGCAGTGTCGGTGAATTTGTTCAGGTGCTGGTGGAAGCGCTGGCAATCGTCCTGCTGGTGAGTTTCTTCTCCCTCGGCGTGCGCACCGGCATGGTGGTCGCGCTGGCGATTCCTTTGGTATTGGCGATGACATTCGCCTGCATGTATTACCTGGGAATCGGCCTGCACAAGATTTCCCTCGGGGCATTGGTACTGGCGCTGGGTTTGTTGGTGGACGACGCAATCATCGCCGTGGAAATGATGGCGATCAAAATGGAGCAAGGCTTCGACCGGATCAAGGCGGCCAGTTTCGCCTGGACCAGCACCGCATTCCCGATGCTCACCGGCACGCTGATCACCGCTGCCGGCTTCCTGCCGATTGCCACTGCGCAATCGGGTACCGGCGAATACACGCGCTCGATCTTCCAGGTGGTGACCATCGCGTTGCTGGCCTCGTGGGTGGCCGCTGTGGTGTTTGTGCCTTATCTGGGGGAAAAACTCTTGCCGGATCTGGCGAAGATTCATGCCGCCAAACATGGCGCCGGCGGCGGCCAGCCCGACCCTTACGGCACGCCTTTCTATCAGCGCGTCAGACGCCTGGTGGAATGGTGCGTACGGAGACGCAAGACGGTCATTGTCCTGACGGTCGTGTTGTTTATCGGTTCTGTCATCCTGTTTCGCTTCGTGCCGCAACAGTTCTTCCCGGCATCGGGTCGTCTGGAATTGATGGTCGATCTGAAACTGGCCGAAGGCGCCTCGTTGAGCAACACCCGCGATGAGGTCAAACGCCTCGAAGCACTGCTCAAGGATCACGCCGGTATCGACAACTACGTCGCGTACGTCGGCACCGGTTCGCCACGTTTTTACCTGCCGCTGGATCAACAACTTCCTGCCGCGAGCTTCGCGCAGTTTGTCGTTCTGGCCAAAACCATCGAAGAGCGCGAAACCCTGCGCACCTGGCTGATCGAAGCCCTCAAGGAACAATTCCCGGCCCTGCGTGCGCGGGTGACACGTCTGGAGAACGGGCCACCGGTGGGTTATCCGATGCAGTTCCGGGTCACCGGTGAGCACATCGAGGAAGTCCGCGCGCTGGCCCGTAAAGTGGCCGCCAAGGTTCGCGAGAACCCGCACGTGGTCAACGTCCATCTGGATTGGGAAGAACCGAGCAAAGTCGTGTATCTGAACGTCGATCAGGACCGCGCCCGGGCGCTTGGCGTGAGCACTGCGAACCTGTCGAAGTTCCTGCAAAGCTCGCTGACCGGTTCGAGCGTCAGCCAGTACCGTGAAGACAACGAGTTGATTGAGATTCTGTTGCGCGGCACGTTGCACGAACGCACCGAACTGTCATTGCTGCCAAGCCTGGCGGTGCCGACTGACAACGGTCGCAGCGTAGCGTTGTCGCAAATCGCAACCCTGGAATACGGCTTCGAAGAAGGCATCATCTGGCACCGCAACCGCTTGCCGAACGTAACGGTCCGCGCTGACATCTACGGCAAGGAACAACCGGCGACACTGGTACAGCAGATCATGCCGACCCTCGATCCGATTCGCGCCGAACTGCCGGACGGGTATTTGCTGGAGGTCGGTGGCACGGTGGAAGACTCAGCTCGCGGGCAGAATTCGGTGAAGGCCGGTGTGCCGCTTTTCATCGTGGTGGTGCTGACGTTACTGATGCTGCAACTGCGCAGTTTCTCACGCACGGTGATGGTGTTTCTGACGGCGCCTTTGGGGTTGATCGGTGTGACCTTGTTTCTGATGGTGTTCCGTCAGCCGTTCGGCTTCGTCGCCATGCTCGGCACCATCGCGCTGTCCGGGATGATCATGCGTAACTCGGTAATTCTGGTGGACCAGATCGAGCAGGACATCGCCGCGGGGCTCAAGCCTTGGCAGGCGATTATTGAAGCCACGGTGCGGCGCTTCCGGCCGATTGTGTTGACCGCACTTGCGGCGGTGCTGGCAATGATTCCGCTATCACGCAGTGTGTTTTTCGGTCCGATGGCGGTGGCGATCATGGGCGGGTTGATTGTGGCGACGGCGTTGACGTTGCTGTTTTTGCCGGCGCTGTATGCGGCGTGGTTCCGAATCAAAAAGGACCCAGCCTGACCTCTGTAGGAGCAAAGCTTGCTCGCGATGCAGGCGCCTCGGTCCAAATGGCAGACCGAGGTGCAGCCATCGCGAGCAAGCTTTGCTCCTACGGAAGAATGTCAGAGGGTACCAAACACCTTCTTCGCCAAACTGGTAGCTGCCGCCGCAGGATTCTGGCGAATGGTTTCTTCCTGTTTACCAATCATTTCGAACAACCCGTTCAACGCCTGCTCGGTCACGTAGCTTTCGATGTTGGCGCTCTTCGCATCCACCACACCCATCGTCGCGGCTTGCCCGGCGAACGAGTTGTACTGTTTGGCCAGGCCGACCTGGTCGGTGGCTTGCTTGACGATTGGCAGGAACTTGACGCGGATCTGTTCGCGGCTGGTTTTGCTCAGGTACTGAGTGGCCGAGTCCTTGCCGCCGCTGAGAATACCCTTGGCGTCCTCCACGCTCATCTTCTTCACCGCGTCCACCAGGATCGGCTGGGCTTGCGTCACGGCGGTTTCAGCCGCTTTGTTCATGCTGGTTTCCAGCTGGTCGACCTGGTCGCCCATGCCGAACTGCTTCATCTTGCTGGCGACTTTGCCCAGTTTGCCCGGCAATTCGATTTTCATGTCCGGGTTGTTGCTGAAGCCGCCCGGCGTGCCCAGTTGTTTCACAGCCAGTTGCGCACTTTGAGTCAGGGCATCCTTGAGGCCGCCGGTGGCGTCATTTTGCGACAGGTCGTTGAGCGACAGCGCCAAAGCGTTGGCAGAGATCATCAAGCCTGCGCACAGGCTGGCGAAGCGAAGGGTAGGGCGGAACATGGCGGCTTCCTTGTTCAAAATAGAGAATTAGCGGGCGGCGTCGACGCGGATTTTCAGTGGCTGCGGATCGCTGCCATCCAGTTGCACGGCGTGATGTTCGGTGGTGATGAACATCAGTTCGCCATTCATTTCGATCCGTGCGCTGACCGAATAACGATGGCCCGGTTTGACCTGCGCTGGATCGTAACTCAGATGAAAGGGTAGCGGCACCTGGCCTTTGACCGGGCCTTTCTGTTCGTCGAGGATCACGGCGGGTGCGTCGGCGAGGGACACGTCCTGCAGGCTGACGCTCAATATGGCGCTTGGCGGCAGGGCGATGCGTTGCAGGTAGAAAACTTCGCCATTGAGGCTGGTTTTAGCGGTGGGTTGTATAGATTGGCATGCAGCGAGTAAAGCCGTAAGCCCTAGAAGCGAGAGTTTTTTCATGAGTTGAATCCCTGTCGTTGGCGCCCGAAGTAGACGAACGCCAACAGCAATTTAACGGATTTTTCCGGTGGTTTCTCCCTATGAATCTTTTGATGGGCGCTTTTTTCAGGTTCTACCAAAGGGTTTCAATACAACGGATCCTGGATATACCGTAATTGCATTGTGGTATTCATTTTCAGTGGCTGCCAGCGTATAGCGTTTACCAGGTACGACAGTGTCCGGATCGTATTCCAGGTAAAACGCCTCCGCCATTTTTTCGCTGATATGTATTTGCGTCAGTTGTGCAGCCGTATCGTCGTGCTCGTGGGCGACAACGGTTACAGCGTGTTCAGGTTGTACCGCCCGAGGCTCCTGTGCCTGGAGATAGAGGCGACCGATGGGGCTAAGGTGTAGGGTTTGCCGGTGCGGTGCACGGTGGACGATCACGAAGTAGTCCAGGTCAATCAGCAGTGGAACGCCGTTGTGGGTCATGCTGACGGTGACCAGGTATTTAACGCTGACATCGGAATAGTTGTGTGCAAAGTAAAAATTCCAGCGCCCACTGCGCAGTACGGGTTCACGGGATTGCGCCACTTTGATAGGGGTGGAAGAGTTTGCGGTATGAACGCTTATATAAGTTTCGCCTTCGCCACCGCTGGGCGGAAGATAGTCTTCAGGCAAACTAAAGGTGAGGGTGACGTATGGGGTGGTGTTTTCTAATGGGTTCATCGCGATATCCGTATCGGGATTAGTTGTAGAGGGCCTCTATTAATTCATAACTGGGTGATTATAAGAACATCCTTGTTCTTATAATCGTTGTCAGAAAGTTACCGCTAATCGCAACTAAACTTGATCCGCCGCATCTTCACTGCGATGCAACGCGACCTGACGGATCGACAAGCGAATCTCCGCCGGCAACACTCGCTTGGCCGCACCTTCGGCCAGTTCGCCGAGCAGTTCGTGATAGCTCAGCTTGCCGGCCTCGTCGCGCTTGAGCACGTCGAGGTCGAGCAGGGTCTGGATGAAGTGGCGGAACAGGCTCTTGTCGAAAAACTCCGGGGCGTTGAGGCCATGGAGGATCGACAGGCGCTGGGCCATGACCGTGCACAAGTCTTCCAGCTCCTCGGCGCTGATGCTGTTCTGACCGCTATTGAGCAGCAGCGAGACCGTCATGTAGAAACGTTGCAGGGTCTGGGCGATGCTCTTCGATAGCAGCGTCAGCAGTACGAAATGCCGCGAGCTCGGCGCTGGCCGCAGGTAGACGTCGTTCTCGAAACGCAGTAGACCTTGCTCGACGAAGGCTTCGAGCCATTGATCGATCACCGCATCCAGTTCGTCCAGCGACCAGCGAATGAACAGCTCCGATTGCAAGTACGGATAGAGCGCACGGGTGTAGCGCAGGATCTGTTCACGGCTCATGCGCGAGGCGCTCTGGAAGAAGCTCGCCAGCAGCGCCGGCAAGGCGAAGATGTGCAAAACGTTGTTGCGGTAGTAGGTCATCAGGACGGCGTTCTGCTCGTCCAGGTACAAAATCTTGCCCAGGGCATCGCTCTGCTCGGACAGCAGGTCCATGTCCTTCACATGCTCGATCAGCGCCCGGCCGTCACCTTCCGGCAACGTGGTGTGCGGCGAGTACGGGACCTTGCGCAACAGCGCCAGGTACAAATCGAGTACCCGCGCCATGGCGCGATCATCCAGCGCGAGACGGCTGGTGGACAGCAGCGCCAGCGCCACGAGGTTGACCGGGTTGATCGCCGCGGCTTCGTTCAGGTGCTGCGCGACTTTCTCGCCGAGGCGGTTGGTGGTTTCGTTGAGCCATGCCGGTTTGAACTGCGGACCGAGTTCCTGTTGACGCCAGTCCGGCTGCTCGCTGTCGAGGAATTCCGCCAGTTTGATCGGCTCGCCGAAGTTCACCGCGACCTGGCCAAAACGCTGCTTGAGGGCGCCGATGACTTTGAAGATGTCGAAGATCGATTCTTTCTTCTTGGTCGCCCCCCGCAGTTCGCCAAGGTAGGTCCGGCCTTCCAGCACACGCTCATAGCCGATGTAGACCGGGATGAAAACGATCGGCATCCGCGATGAACGCAAGAAGCTGCGCAGGGTGATCGCCAGCATCCCGGTTTTCGGTTGCAGCATGCGCCCGGTGCGCGAACGGCCACCCTCGACGAAGTACTCCACCGGGAAGCCTTTGGTGAACAGGGTGTGCAAGTACTCGTTGAACACCGAGGTGTAGAGCGGGTTGCCCTTGAAGGTGCGGCGCATGAAGAACGCACCGCCGCGTCGCAGCAGGCCGCCGATTCCCGGCATGTTGAGGTTGATCCCGGCGGCGATGTGCGGTGGGGTCAGGCCATTGCGGAACAGCAGATAGGACAGCAGCAGGTAGTCGATGTGGCTACGGTGGCACGGTACATAAATCACTTCGTAACCCGGTGCGACCTTTTGCACGCCTTCGATGTTGTTGACCTTGATACCGTCGTAGATCTTGTTCCAGAACCAGCTCAACACCACTTCCATGAAGCGGATTGCGGTGTAGGTGTAGTCGGAGGCGATCTCGTTGCCATAGCGCAGGGCCTGGGCCTTGGCTTTCTCCGGGGAGATGTTTTCACGCTCGGCTTCGTCGAGGATCGCTTGCTTGACCAAGGGCTGATTGAGCAGGCCTTTGACCAGGTTGCGACGGTGGGAAATGTCCGGGCCGATCACCGCGGCTTTCAAGTTGCGGAAGTGCACCCGCAGAATTCGCTGGGCCATGCGCACGGTGCGCTCGTGGCCCTTGTTGTGGTCGATCAGCTCGCGCAAATGGATCGGCGCGGAGAACTGAACGCGGGTTTTGCGCCCCAGCACAATGATGCTCAGCAACCGACGCAGGCGTCCGGTGACCGCCCAGCTGTCGGCGAAGAGCAGTTTCCACGGGCTCGACTCGCTGTCCGGCGACTGGCCCCAGAACACGCTGACCGGAATGATCTGCGCGTCTTCGGCGGCGCTCTGGCTCAAGGCGCTGACCAGGCGAGTCAGGGTCGGCGGCGCGCCGCGTTTGTCCTGGCGGCCAAGCCAATCGGGTTCTGGCGTCAGGTAAAAGAACGCGGCGGGTTCCTCAAGCGTACCTACCGAGACCGGCAACACCGGGCGCGGCAGGCCGGCCTTGCTGCATTCGGTATCGACCACGGCCAGGTCGGTCAGCGAAGGGTTTTGCAGGACGTAGAACACCGGGCGGCTGCGGTCGAGGTTGAGGGTGAACGACGACTGATTGATCGTCTCCGAGCGAACCCAGAGGTACAACAGTCGACGCAGGGTGCCAAACACAAGACGGCGGAACGGGGAGCGGGTCATACGGCTTCTGCATGAGTGGAAAAAACCGAGCAAATGCTCGGGCGGTCGTAGGGGGCGTTCTCAATGAGTTTTCACGCCGCGTTGTCGCCTTAAAGCGGGCCAGGCAAGGCGCAGGCCGCTGGGAATGGTTGTTCCCTTTCCAAGGCCTGCAACGCAGCCTGGCCCGCTTTAAGGCACAACCCGAAGGGCCGGGCCTGCTGTTGTGCAGGGCTGCGTTGCTCGAAGCTTATTTGGAATGACCAAACCACGCTTCTCGCGCCTTGCCCTGCACAACAGCAGACCCGGCGCGGCGTGAAAACTCATTGAGAACGCCCCCTAGTGTGCCGTATTCGCCGAAAATCGGCAAAAAAGCGGCTAAGTAAAGTGAGTTGAGAGTTTTGGCGGCTGTCATATACTCGGCCGTTCAAAATAAAAACAAGGGGGGGACTGACATGGCTACGCGCGAAACCGGCAATGTGAAGTGGTTCAACGACGCCAAAGGTTATGGCTTCATTCAGCGCGAGGACGGGGTGGACGTGTTCGTGCACTACCGCGCGATCCGCGGCGAGGGGCACCGCTCGCTGGCTGAAGGTCAGCAGGTGGAATACGGCGTGGTGACTGGCGAGAAGGGTTTGCAGGCTGAAGACGTTGTAGGTCTGTAAATCCAATTTTCAGATCACACAAAACCAATGTGGGAGCGGGCTTGCTCGCGAATGCGGTGTGTCAGTCAGCATAAATGTTGATTGTTACACCGCATTCGCGAGCAAGCCCGCTCCCACATTTGATCGGCATCGCTCACGGTTTTGTGATCGACTCCGTTCTGCTGTTAAACAGTTTTCCAGGTGATCTCTTCTTCACCATCCGCGCTGATGCGCATCCAGCGATCGGCGGTCTCCTCACCTTCTTCCTCGACCCAGCTACCCGGTGCGCAACGCACTTCGACATTCAGCGCGGCAAACGCTGCGCGGGCGCAGGCGATGTCGTCTTCCCACGGGGTCTGGTCGCTGTCCAGGAACAGGCTGTTCCATTTGCCCACGGCTTTCGGCAGCCAGGTGACCGACACGTTGCCGGCCTTGCACTTGTAGGTCTGGCCTTTCTGGACCCAGTCGGTGCATGGGCCCAAAGCAGTGCCGAGCCAGGCCGCGACGGCCTTGTAGTCGACGTCGGCGTCTTTCAGGTAAATCTCGATATCGGGTTGGCGCATGGATGTCCTCACTGCGGGTCTGAAAAATCCATTCGCGGATTTAGCCGGTCTACGGCAAATGCCGAAGACCAAAAAATTAAAAATTATTGAAGTACGAAGTAATCGTAGCGCATTGAAACAGTGACCTCGAACGGCTCGACCTGTTCGATGACCGCCGCCCGGCGTTCGGCACTGGCGCGCCAGCCGTGGGGTGTCATGGCCAACAGGTTTGCACGGTCCTGTCCCTTTTCCAGCGTCAGTTTGAATTCCAGGGTTTCACTGTGTTGCAGCGTCATGCCTTCAGGCACAAGGGCCAGATGCTTGTCGTCGGTGTATTCACGGACTTCGTCGTACAGACGCTCACGCAATTCCATCAGATGGCCGCTGGTCGGCCCGACTTTCATCAAGCCGCCGCCGGGGCTGAGCAGGCGCTTGGCTTCTTCCCAGTCCAGCGGGCTGAAGACGCTGGCGAGAAACTGGCAGCTGCCGGAAGCCAACGGCACCCGCGCCATGCTGGCGATCAACCAGGTCAGTTGCGGGTTGCGTTTGCAGGCGCGTTTGACGGCTTCCCGGGAGATGTCCAGCGCGTAACCGTCGGCGTTTGGCAAAGCCTCGGCGATTTGCGCGGTGTAGTAACCCTCGCCACAACCGATGTCCAGCCAGCGCTGCGGCGCGTACTGAGCGGCCAGTTCTGCCAGTCGCTTGGCCACCGGCGCGTAATGGCCGGCGTTCAAGAAATCGCGGCGGGCTTCGACCATCGCCAGGTTATCCCCAGGGTCGCGGCTGTTCTTGTGCTGCACCGGCAACAGGTTCAGGTAACCCTGACGCGCACGGTCGAAACGATGCCCGGCGGGGCAGGCCACGCCGTTGTCCACCGCGTTCAGCGGTTCACTGCAGATCGGGCAGGCGAGCATCAGGCGAGCAACTTGATCAGGGTCTGGTAGTAGATTTCGGTCAGCACATCGAGGTCGGCAGCCAGTACACGCTCGTTGACCTGGTGGATCGTTGCGTTGACCGGGCCCAGTTCAACCACCTGAGTCCCCATGGTCGCAATGAAGCGCCCGTCGGAGGTGCCGCCGCTGGTGGACGCTTTGGTTTCACGACCGGTGATGTCCTTGATGCTCGACGCAACGGCATCCAGCAATGCACCCGGTTCGGTGAGGAACGGCAGGCCGGACAGCGCCCAGTCGATGTGCCAGTCCAGGCCATGCTTGTCGAGGATGTCAGCGACGCGCTTTTGCAGGCCTTCCACGGTGGATTCGGTGGAGAAGCGGAAGTTGAACACCGCCACCAGATCACCCGGAATCACGTTGGTCGCGCCAGTGCCGGAGTTCACGTTGGAGATCTGGAAGCTGGTCGGCGGGAAGAAATCGTTGCCGTGGTCCCAGTGCTCGGCGGCCAGTTCGGCCAGTGCCGGGGCGGCGAGGTGGATCGGGTTTTTCGCCAGGTGCGGATACGCCACGTGGCCTTGCACGCCGCGCACGGTCAGTTTGGCACCGAGGGAGCCGCGACGGCCGTTCTTGACCACGTCGCCCACCAGGGTAGTGCTCGACGGTTCGCCGACGATGCACCAGTCCAGACGCTCCTTACGGGCGGCAAGGCGTTCGATCACAGCTTTGGTGCCGTGGTGCGCCGGGCCTTCTTCGTCGCTGGTGATCAGGAAAGCGACCTTGCCCTTGTGATCCGGGTAGTCGGCGACGAAACGCTCGGCCGCCACGGTCATGGAGGCGAGGCTGCCTTTCATGTCTGCCGCGCCACGGCCGCAGAGCATGCCGTGTTCATCGATCACCGCGTTGAACGGATCGATCTGCCAGGCGGTCACCGGGCCGGTCGGCACCACGTCGGTGTGGCCGGCGAAGCACAGTACCGGGCCGTCGTGTTTACCGTGGGTCGCCCAGAAGTTATCCACATCTTCGATGCGCATTGGCTCGAGCGCAAAACCGGCATCGCCCAGGCGCTGCATCATCTGCTTCTGGCAATCGGCGTCGACCGGCGTCACGGACGGACGGCGGATCAGGTCGATGGCGAGTTGAAGGGTCGGCGAAAGGTCGGCGTGGGCCGTCATGGGAAACTCCGAAAACATGAAATATGGGCGCGGGCTAAATGTGGGAGCGGGCTTGCTCGCGAAGGGGCCATCACTGACGCCAAAAGCTTCGCGAGCAAGCCCGCTCCCACAGGTATGGCGTTCGGCCGTTGATACGTGCCCGGCCAAGCCCTGCAAAATGGCGGTTATCTTAAAGCAAAACGGCGGCCATTGGCCGCCGTTTAGTGCATCTGGAACGATTTAGACCGCCGGAGCCGTCTCGCCCTCGACCGCCGGTTTCGGCAGCGAAGACAAGAACGCCATGATCAGCGCCGCCAGGTACGGCAGCGACTGCACGAGCAACATGGTCACCCAGAAGCGCATGTCGTTGCTCGGCATGCCGTTCACCACGAAAATCCCCAGCGCCGCGCTCCACAACAGCAGCATGATGAACATTTCTTCGCGAGCTTCCGAAATCGCCACCCAGAAGCCGTGGTTATCGGCGTTTTTCGGGGTGCGGAAGAACGGAATGCTGCTGGTGAAGAAACCGTACAGCACCGCTTTGGCGATGGTGTGCGACAACGCCAGACCGGCCAGTGCCGCGCAGAATGCATCCTTCAGGTTGACCCCGACCGCACGGCGGTACAGGAAGATGATCTTGCCAACCTTGAACACGAACAGTGCCAATGGCGGGATCGCGAAAATCAACAACGGTGGATCGACCCGTTGCGGCACGATGATCATCGCCGCCGACCACAACAGGGCGCCCACGGTGAAGAAGATGTTCATGCCATCCGCCACCCACGGCAACCAGCCCGCGAGGAAGTGGTAACGCTGGCCACGGGTCAGCTCAGTGTCCTTGCCGCGCAGCAAACTGGCGGTGTGACGCTTGATGATCTGAATCGCACCGTAAGCCCAGCGGAAACGCTGTTTCTTGAAGTCGATAAAGGTATCGGGCATCAGGCCTTTGCCGTAGCTGGTGTGGTAATACGCCGCTGACAAGCCTTTCTCGAACACGCGCAAACCCAACTCGGCGTCTTCACAGATGCACCAGTCGGCCCAGCCCAGTTCCTCGAGCACCGAGCGCCGGGTCATGGTCATGGTGCCGTGCTGAATGATCGCGTCACGGTCGTTACGGGTAACCATGCCGATGTGGAAGAAGCCTTTGTATTCCGCGTAGCAGAGCTTCTTGAAGGTGCTTTCGTTCTGGTCGCGGTAATCCTGTGGCGACTGCACCACGGCGATTTTCGGGTCGGCGAAGTGCGGCACCATGTGCTTGAGCCAATTCGGGTCGACGCAGTAGTCCGAGTCGATCACCGCAATGACTTCGGCATCCTTGGCGGTGTGCGGAATCAGGTAATTCAGCGCGCCACCCTTGAAGCCGGCCAATGGCGCGACGTGGAAGAACTTGAAGCGCGGGCCGAGGGTTTCGCAATAATCGCGCACCGGTTCCCAGACCGCCGGGTCCTTGGTGTTGTTGTCGATGATCAGGACTTCGAAGTCCGGATAGTCGAGGTTGGCCAGGGCGTTGAGGGTCTGTTTGACCATCTCCGGTGGCTCGTTGTAGCAAGGTACGTGAATCGAGACTTTCGGTCGGTAGTCCGAATCGCCCACCACCGGCAGGAATTCACGCCGGCGTTTGTGGGTCCAGACCGCTTCCGCCAGCTCATGCGCCTCGGTCAGCAACACGATAAACACCCCGAGTGCGCCGAGGGCAAGCAAGAAGCCCACCGTCAGGCTGAACCAGGTGCTGTATTGCTGACTGTAGTCGTAACCGATCCATACCAGCACCGAACCGCAGAGGAACGCGATGAAGGTCAGGAAGGTGCGGCCACGTTGACGCAAGGCCGAGCCGTCGATCATCAGCAGGGTCAGGGACAGCAGAGCCAACACCACCGAACCGATGGCCAGCACGCGCCATTGCGGGATCGCGACGACCGGGCCTTCAAAGTTGAATTTCTGCTGGCGCGCGGCGTTGAAAACGCCCCAGTAAGCGCCCACGGAACCTTCGTCACTGGCCTTCCACGGTTGGTCAAAGGCTTCGATCACGAAGTAGTTGAAGCCCTGGCGATTGAGCTTGTTGACCAAGGTCCGCAGATAAATCGCCTGGTCTGCCGGCGACGCGTCGGCGCCACCGCGCATACGGCCGTTGCTCGGCCAGCCGACTTCCGACAGCAGCAGCGGTTTTTTCGGGAACATCTTTTTCAGGTCACGGGCCCGGTCGAGTACGAACTGCCCGGACTGTTCCATCGGAACATGTTCCCAGTACGGCAGGATGTGGGCGGCGATCAGGTCGACGTGCTTGGCCAGGCTCGGGTTTTCTTCCCAGACGTGCCATTGCTCGGAGGTCGTCACCGGTACTTTCACTGCCGCGCGGACGCGATCAAGGATCACGCTCAGTTCGGCGGCGGTAATTTCCTTACGGAAGATCGCCTCGTTACCCACTACCACGCGAACCACGCTGCGGGAGGTATTGGCCAGGTCGATGGCGCGCAGGATTTCACGCTCGTTGCGCTCACGGTCCGGGCTGATCCAGATACCCAGCGTTACGCGCAGACCGAATTCTTCGGCGAGCCTGGGAATATCACCCAGGCTGCCATCGACCGAGTAAGTACGGATGTTGTCCGTCAGCTTGCTCATGATCTCCAGATCGCGACGCATTTCATCGTCGGTCGGGTATTGCTCTTTTTGTGGGTACTGCCCTTGCTGGAACGGCGAGTACGAAAAGCCGGAGATCTGTTCAGGCCAGTTGGGGGCGGTGACCGGGCGATTGATCAGCGCCCAGAAGCCGGTAAACAAGGCTGCGATGGCGAGCACCACGACCAGGTTGAGTCCAAATTTACGCGATGACATAGCTATTTCAGGTTCCAGGGGCTGCTGAACGAAGGAACGGTCGGCGGCCGATTGCCAAGAGGCTGGGGGCGCGCATCCTACACCGGGCGTTCACTGACCGTACAGCGGACAGGGAAATGCCGGACGTTGGGCACTCCAACTCGGTTTAAGTTCTTCAGTTGGACCTTGTAGGTTAAATCTTGGTTCTGTGTAGGCTGATTAAAGAGGTAAAGACGCCCGTTCATAGCCCAAAGATGCTCTTGGCCGCTGACGGCCCTATAATGCGCGCCGGTTTTTGGGGTAATGGTCATGAGTACAGAAGATCCGCGGTTTGCAGGCATCGCCCGTTTGTATGGCATCGACGGCCTGGAGCGTTTGCGCGCGGCCCACGTGGCGATCGTCGGCGTCGGTGGCGTCGGTTCCTGGGCGGCGGAAGCCGTCGCCCGTTGTGGCGTGGGCGAGATTTCGCTGTTTGACCTGGACGACGTCTGCGTCAGCAACGCCAACCGTCAGTTGCACGCGCTGGACAGCACCGTCGGCAAACCCAAGGTTGACGTGATGGCCGAGCGCCTGCGCGGGATCAACCCGGACTGCACCGTGCACGCGGTGGCGGACTTCGTCACCCGCGAGACCATGGCCGAATACATCACGCCGAACATCGACTGCGTCATTGATTGCATCGACAGCGTGAATGCCAAGGCGGCGCTGATTGCCTGGTGCAAGCGCCGCAAGATCCAGATCATCACCACCGGCGGTGCGGGCGGACAGATTGATCCGACGTTGATTCAGGTGTGCGATTTGAACCGGACCTTCAATGATCCGTTGGCTTCGAAAGTGCGCTCGACCTTGCGCCGGGATTACAACTTCTCACGCACCGTGACCCGCCATTACAGCGTGCCGTGCGTGTTTTCCACCGAACAACTGCGCTACCCGAAACCGGATGGCAGCATTTGCTTGCAGAAGAGTTTTGTCGGTGATGGTGTAAAGCTCGACTGCGCCGGAGGGTTTGGTGCGGTGATGATGGTGACGGCGACGTTTGGCATGGTCGCGGCGACCAAGGCTGTGGATAAGATTGTGGCCGGGGTGCGGCGACCGGCGGATCGGGTCAAGCCTGAGGTTTAAGTTGTTGCTGATGGCGCCTTCGCGAGCAAGCCCGCTCCCACATTCGACCGAGTTCTCTCAGGGGAACACAATTAAATGTGGGAGCGGGCTTGCTCGCGAAGGCGATTAACCAGCCAACTCATTCATCCGCTGGAGCACGGCATTGAGACCATTGCTGCGTGAAGGGGAGAGCTGACGACTCAGTCCAAGCTGATTAAACCAATCCGGCAAATCCACCTGCTGCAACTCAACCGCCGACAACCCGTTCACCCGCGCCAGCAACAACGCCACCAACCCGCGAATCAATCGTGCATCGCTGCTCGCGGCAAACTGCCAGTGACCGTCATCCAGCGCACCCACCAACCACACCTGGCTTTCACAGCCGTGCACCCGGTTGGCTTCGACTTTATCGACATCGCTCAAAGCAGGAAGACGGTCGCCCCATTGCATCAACAGCCGCGCCCGTTGTTCCCAACCGGCAGCATTCTGAAAAACCTCCAGCGCCGCAACCGCATCGGCAGGCAAGTTCATCGCAACAACTCCAGCGCCTGATCCAGCGCTTCAAAGAACCGTTCCAAATCTTCGGAATCGTTGTACAGCGCCAACGACACCCGAATCGCCCCGGCCAATTCAAAGCTTTTCAGCAACGGCATGGCGCAGTGATGACCGGCGCGCACCGCAATCCCTTGTTCGGTCAGCAAATGCGCCAAATCAGAGTTATGCACACCCTCGACGACAAAACTGGCCAGCGCCAGTTGCGGCTTGCCCAGCAACCGAATGCCGCTGCGCGCTTCAAGGCCTTTGAGCAAATAGTCATGCAACGCTGCTTCATGGGCGCAAACCGCGTCCTGATCGAGCCCCGCAAGATAATCCAGCGTCGCCCCCAGACCAATCACACCGGCAATCGGCGGCGTACCCGCCTCAAAACCCAGCGGCGCCGGGCGGAACCGTGCGCTGTGGTAATCCGCATCCAGCACCATTTCGCCGCCGAATTGCCAGTGGCGCAGTTGCTCAAGCGCTTCATTGCGACCGAACAGCACGCCCAGTCCATCGGGGCCGTAGAGCTTGTGGCTGGAAAACACATAGAAGTCGCAACCCAGCCCCTGCACGTCGTGCCGGCCATGCACCACGCCTTGGGCGCCATCGACCACGGTCAGCGCGTTATGCGCCTTGGCCATCGACAAGAGGGCGGGCAACGGCTGCCAGGCGCCGAGCACGTTGGACAGCTGACTGACCGCCAGCAAGCGGGTTCGCGGACCGATCAACTGCGTGGCAGCATCAAGGTCGATCAAACCGTCGGCGTCCAGTGGCAGGATCACCAGCTTCAGGTCGCGACGGTGGGCCAGTTGCTGCCATGGCAACAGGTTGGCGTGATGCTCCAGGGCGCTGATGACAACTTCATCGCCCGGATTGAAAAGATGTTCCAGGCCGTAAGCCAGGAGGTTCAGCGCAGATGTTGCGCCGTGGGTAAAGATGATCTGCCCGCAATCGCCGGCATTGAGCCAATGGGCGACTTTGCTGCGGCTGGCCTCGAACGCCTGGGTGGCGTGGGCGCCGGGCAGGTGTTGCGCCCGATGCACGTTAGCCGCGCCGTTGGCGTAGTAATGCGCCAGGGCATCCAGCAGGGCTTGAGGTTTTTGCGTGGTGGCGGCGTTGTCCAGATACGTCTGGTCTTGCCGTTGCAATGCGGCGATGGCCGGAAAATCGGCGCGCCAGGGAGAGGCAATCATCATGCTATCGAGCCCTGTTAAACATGGGCGGGTGTACGCCTGACCCTGTGGGAGCGAGCTTGCTCGCGAAGGCGTCCTTGAGGTCGCCAAAAGCTTCGCGAGCAAGCCCGCTCCCACAGTTGATCGGTTGGGTTGCTGCAACAATCAGTTGTGAGCGTGCAGCGCTTCGTTCAGTTCGATCGCCGATTTGTGGGTTTTGCATTCCACGGCACCGGTCTCCGAATTGCGACGGAACAGCAGGTCGGGTTGACCGGCCAGTTCACGGGCCTTCACAACTTTGACCAGTTTGTTGTTTTCGTCCAGCAGTGCCACTTTGGTACCCGCGGTCACGTACAGGCCCGACTCAACGGTGTTGCGATCGCCCAATGGAATGCCGATACCGGCGTTCGCGCCAATCAGGCAGCCTTCGCCAACCTTGATCACGATGTTGCCGCCGCCCGACAGGGTGCCCATGGTCGAGCAACCGCCGCCCAGGTCCGAACCCTTGCCGACGAATACGCCAGCGGAAACGCGGCCTTCGATCATGCCCGGGCCTTCGGTGCCAGCGTTGAAGTTGACGAAACCCTCGTGCATCACGGTGGTGCCTTCGCCGACGTAGGCGCCCAGACGAATACGTGCCGCGTCAGCGATACGCACGCCGGCCGGAACCACGTAGTCGGTCATTTTCGGGAACTTGTCCACCGAGAACACTTCCAGCAGCTCGCCACGCAGACGGGCTTCCAGTTGATGCTCGGCCAGTTCGGCCAGGTCGATTGCGCCCTGGCTGGTCCATGCCACGTTCGGCAGCAACGGGAATACACCCGCCAGGTTCAGGCCGTGCGGCTTGACCAGGCGATGGGACAGCAGGTGCAGCTTGAGGTAGGCCTCAGGGGTGGAGGTCAACTGAGCGTCTTCGGCCAGAATGGTCGCGACCAGCGGCTTGTGACTCTCGGCCAGACGGGTCAGCAAGGCAGCCTGGGCAGCGTCGACGCTTTTCAGGGCCTCAGCCAGTTGCGAGGCCTGAGCGGTAGTGAACGTGATGGCCTGATTGCCTTCGGTGTAGCCCAGAACCGGTGCGATGGTCGCGACGAGTTCGGCCGAAGGGTTGAGCAGCGGCTGAGCGTAAAACACTTCCAGCCATGCGCCTTGACGGTTTTGAGTGCCGACACCAAAGGCCAGGCTGAACAGGGTAGTGGACATGTTGATACCTCTAACAAAATGGAACGGGCTGCCTTACTTGAGCGCTGCCGCGTAGATATCTGGCTTGAAGCCAATCAGGGTTCGGTCACCGAGATCAAGCACCGGGCGCTTGATCATCGAGGGTTGTGCGAGCATCAGTTCGATGGCTTTCGGCTGGTCGAGATCGGTTTTGCGTTCGTCGTCGAGCTTGCGAAAGGTCGTGCCTGCACGGTTCAACACCACTTGCCAACCGTGCTCGTTGCACCATTGGGTCAGGTGTTCACGGTCGATTCCGACCGCTTTGTAATCATGGAAGTCATAGCTGACAGCGTGTTCATCGAGCCAGGTGCGCGCCTTTTTCATGGTGTCGCAGGCTTTGATGCCGAAAAGGTGCAACGTTTTGCTTGAAACGGTCAAGGAATTGCCCCCTTTGCAGGTGCTGAAAATAAAAGGTGACGGATTATGCCATGACCGGACGGTTTCGCGTCGGTCGTGGTCGGGTTTGTCTGTGGGTCATGGCGATCAGCTATTGCGTGCGACATTGGAGCAACGGCCCGCCCGCAGTCTAAGCGGCTAATGTGGCATTCAATGCTGTCGATTGTCTGGGAACCGCACTTTATGCAAATCGCCTGCATGGCCTTGCCGCAGTTGCTGCGCGGCATCGTCGGAGCCGTCTATAGACGCGGTCTTGAGGTGCGTCCGTTTGCCCACAGCCAATATAAGAGTGCCCGCACTGCGTTGCACAGTGCGGGCAGGGATATTTACTTGTTTCGGATAATAAATTCGCGAATTCTCTTGGCTGCTTCTACACATTCGGCCAGCGGCGCGACCAGTGCCAATCGCACGCGTCCGGCTCCCGGATTGAAGCCATCAACTTCGCGAGACAGATAAGATCCGGGCACCACGGTCACGTGTTCTTCAACGAACAGATCACGGCAGAACGCCTCATCATCGCCTTCAACATTCGGCCACAAATAGAAACCGCCGTCCGGACGCTGCACATCCATCACCGGGCTGAGGATTTCCAGCACCGCATCGTACTTCTCGCGATACAGCGCACGGTTGGCGCGCACGTGCACTTCGTCATCCCATGCAGCAACGCTGGCCAGTTGGGTCTGAACCGGCATCGCGCAGCCGTGGTAGGTGCGGTACAGCAGGAAGCCCTTGAGGATGTCGGCGTCACCGGCAACAAAACCGGAGCGCAGACCTGGCAGGTTGGAACGCTTGGACAGGCTATGGAACACCACGCAGCGCTTGAAGTCCTTGCGGCCCAGTTCCACGCAGGCGCTGAGCAGGCCGGCCGGCGGGGTTTGTTCGTCGAAGTACAGTTCGCTGTAGCACTCGTCGGCGGCGATCACGAAGTCGTATTCGTCGGCGAGGGCGATCAGTTTTTTCAGGGTTTCAACCGGGATCAATGCGCCGGTCGGGTTGCCTGGCGAGCACAGGAACAGGATCTGGCAGCGTTTCCAGATGTCTGGGGAAACCGCGTCGAAATCCGGGTTGAAGCCGTTTTCGTCCAGGCACGGCAGGTAATGCGGCTTGGCTCCGGCGAGGAACGCGGCGCCTTCGTAGATTTGATAGAACGGGTTTGGGCTGACCACCAGGGCATCGTCGCCACGATTGACCACGGTCTGGGTGAAGGCGAACAGCGCTTCACGAGTGCCGTTGACCGGCAGCACATTGCGCGCCGGGTCGAGCCAGCCGTGCGGAACGCTGAAACGACGTTCGCACCACGCGACGATGGCTTCACGCAGGGCCGGAATGCCGAGGGTGGTCGGGTACACGGCCATCTTATCCAGATTGCTTGCCAGGGCTTCGGCGACAAAGCTCGGCGAACGGTGTTTCGGCTCACCAATGGACAGCGCAATGGCGCGCTTGTCCGGGTTTGGCGTGACGCTGCCGAGCAGGGCGCGGAGCTTCTCGAACGGGTAGGGCTGCAACTGGTTCAGAGCGTTGTTCATGGGGGCCTCATCTAATGTGGGGGCGAGCCCGTGTGGCGAGGGGATTTATCCCCGTTCGGCTGCGAAGCAGTCGTAAACCTGCTTTAACTTTGAAATGCCGGGGCCGCTCCGCAGCCCAGCGGGGATAAATCCCCTCACCACATGGTTCGCTCCCACAGGGGGAAAATTTGTTAATTCAGATGCTGATGCGCGACAGTTTGATGTCGGGTTCGTTACTGACGGTCAGCTGTTCGACGATTGCATCCTGCAAGCGGCTGCACAGCAATGGGTCGGACAACGGCTGGTTGTTCGCGTCGGTGATGAAGAACACGTCTTCCACGCGCTCGCCCAAGGTGGCGATCTTGGCGTTCTGCAGCGACAAGTCGAACTCCAGGAAAATCGTGCCGATGCGTGCCAGCAGGCCCGGGCGATCGGGTGCGCTGAGCTCCAGCACCGTTACCGGTCGTTGGGCGTCGTTGTGGATCGTCACCTGTGGCGCAAACGCAAAATGCTTGAGCTGGCGCGGTACCCGACGCTGAATGATGGTCGGGTAGTCGTCCGGGTTGCGCAGGGCCTCGGTCAGGCCTTCGCGAATCTGTTTGACCCGCGCCGGGTTATCACCAATCGAGTCGCCGTCGGTGTCGAGCACGATGTAGGTGTCGAGGGTGAACTGGCTGCTGGAGGTGATGACCCGGGCGTCGTGAATGTTCAGGTTGAGCTGGTCCATCGCGGCCACGGTCACGGCGAAGAAGTCGTGCTGATCCGGCGCATAGATAAAGATCTGCGTGCCGCCTTCGAACTCGCGCTGGGTGGTTTCCTTGATCAGCACCAACGGCCCCCCGTCGGCCGGCTGCTGGAGGATCGCGTCGCTGTGCCAGGCCACGTCGCCGGCGGTGTGGCGCAGGAAGTAGTCATCACCCAATTGTGCCCACAATTGCTCGACATCGTCCGGATCGGTGCCGCCGCGTACCAGAATGTCCAGCGCTGCGCTCTGGGTCTGGCGAATCTGCTCTTCGCGGTCCACCGGGTTTTCCAGGCCGCGACGCAAGGCGCGCTTGGTCTCGGTGTAGAGCTGACGCAACAGGCTGGCGCGCCAGGAATTCCACAGCGTCGGGTTGGTGGCGTTGATGTCGGCGACCGTCAGCACGTACAGATAATCGAGGTGGGTTTCGTCGCCGACGATCTGCGCGAAATCGTGGATGACCTGCGGGTCGGACAAGTCCTTGCGCTGGGCGGTGGTGGACATCAGCAAGTGGTTCTGCACCAGCCAGACGATCAGGCGGCTGTCCCACACCGGCAATTGGTGGCGCTGGCAAAAGGCTTCGGCATCCACGGCGCCGATTTCCGAGTGATCGCCATGCCGGCCCTTGCCGATGTCGTGGTACAGGCCAGCCAGGTAGATCAGCTCGGGTTTGGGCAGCTTGCCCATGAGCTTGCTGGCCAGCGGGAATTTTTCCGACACCTGGGTGTACTGCAACTTACGCAGATGTTTGATCAGGTTCAGGGTGTGAGCATCGACCGTATAGATGTGAAACAGGTCGTGCTGCATCTGCCCGACGATGAAGCCGAACTCCGGCAAGTAGCGCCCGAGGATGCCGTAACGGTTCATCCGTCGCAGGTTTCGGTGGATGCCGATCTTGCACTTGAACAGCTCGATAAACAGGCTGGTATTGCGGATGTCGTTGCGGAAATCATCGTCGATCAGGTGACGGTTTTCTCGCAGCAGACGAATGGTGTCGGCGCGCACGCCTTTGATTTCCGGCTGCTGAGCCATCAGTACGAAGATTTCCAGCATGGCGAACGGTGTGCGGCGGAACACGTTGTCGTTGCGCGCCTCGATGTAACCGTCGTGCAGCTGGAAGCGCGAGTTGATCGGTTGCGGCGGTGCTTCGTCTTCCGGTGCGAGGATGACTTCCTCGAAGTGCTGGATGATCAGGTCGCTGAGCTGGGCAATGCTCATGACCACCCGGTAATACTGCTGCATGAAGTTTTCGATGGCTTGCTTGGCGTCATCGCCTTTGAAACCCAGCAGCCCGGCAATGGTGCGCTGGTGATCAAACAGCAAGCGGTCTTCGGAACGGCCGGCGAGCATGTGCAGGGCGTAACGAACCTTCCACAGGAATTCCTGGGAGGAGGCCAGCAGCGCGTTTTCGCTCTCGACCAGGAAACCTTCGCCGGCCAGGGCCCGCAGGTTCAGGGTGCCGTATTCACGACGGGCCACCCACAGAATTGTCTGAATATCCCGTAGGCCGCCGGGCGAGCCTTTGACGTTGGGTTCCAGGTTGTATTCGGTGTCGTTGTACTTGTGGTGACGGGCCTTCTGCTCGGCGCGTTTGGCCAGGAAGAAGTCCTTGCTCGGCCACATGTGCGCGGTGCTGGTGACGTCCAGCATGCGCTGGCGCAAGCGCTCGGGGCCGCAGATGGTACGGCTTTCCATCAGGTTGGTGACAACCGTCAGGTCGGCGCGGGCCTCTTGGACGCATTCGTCCACGGAGCGAACGCTCTGGCCCACTTCAAGGCCGATGTCCCACAACAGCGTCAGAAAACGCTCGATGGAATCTCGGAAAACTTCGTGATCGGCGCTGTCCAGCAGGATCAGCAAATCGATGTCGGAATAAGGGTGCAACTCCCCGCGACCGTAGCCGCCGACCGCGACCAGCGCGATGTCGGCGTCTTCGCTCCAATCGAACTGCTCCCAGGCCTTTTGCAGGATGTTATCGACGAACCAGGCGCGATCCTCGATCAACCGGCGAATGTCGCGGCCACTGCGAAAGCGCTCGTCGAGCACCTCGCGGGCCTGGCGAATTGCCTTCTTGAAGGCCGCGATCGGGCTTGCCTTCAGGGCCAGTTCAGCCTGGAACTGGCCACGGTCGAAGAGTTCGGGATCCACCTGCGGCATCGATTGGCTTTCCTGTCTATAAGGCTGAGGAGCTGCGCGCCCGGATCAGGCCGAAACGCGCGGGATGGTGTCGTCGGCGCGCAGGGTGAAGATCTCGTAACCGGTTTCGGTTACCAGAAGGGTGTGTTCCCACTGTGCCGACAGCTTGCGGTCCTTGGTGATTGCGGTCCAGCCGTCGCCCAAAACCTTGGTGTCGGCCTTGCCCTGGTTGATCATCGGCTCGATGGTGAACGTCATGCCGGCTTTCAGCTCCATGCCGGTGCCAGCGCGGCCGTAGTGCAGGATCTGCGGCTCTTCGTGAAATACCTTGCCGATGCCGTGACCGCAGAACTCGCGAACCACGGAAAAACCGTTCTTTTCAGCGTGCTTCTGGATCACTTCACCGATGTCGCCCAGGCGGCAGCCGGGTTTGACGATTTCGATGGCCTTGTACATGCATTCCTGGGTGACCTGCGACAGGCGCTCGGCCCAGACCGGCACGGTACCGACGTGGAACATGCGGCTGGTGTCGCCGTGGTAACCGTCCTTGATGACGGTGACGTCGATGTTCAGCGTGTCGCCATCTTTCAGCGGCTTCTCGTTCGGGATGCCGTGGCAGACCACATGGTTGATCGAGGTGCAGATCGACTTCGGGAAGCCCTTGTAGTTGAGCGGGGCAGGGATGGCTTTCTGCTCATTGACGATATAGTCGTGGCAGATGCGGTCCAGTTCTTCAGTGGTAATGCCCGGCTTGACATGTTCGGCAATCATTTCCAGCACATCGGCGGCCAGTTTACCGGCGATGCGCATTTTTGCGATGTCCTCTGGGGTTTTGAGGGTGACGGTCATACAGGCTCTCTCTGCGCTCGATGGCGCCTTCTAAAACGAAATGGGCGTTGCGCGATGGATCTTCGCGGCCCTTAAAAACGCGATTCTAACAGACGAGCAGCGCAAATCTGAGCCTCTGTGCATCGCTTCTCCTTATAGAATGGCGCATTCTTGGAGGATTCCAAGGGCTGGAACCAAAGTACGCGCCTGGATTTAACAATCCGGGTTCCGTTTTTTTCTGCCTTGTGATATAAAATGCGCCGCTTTCCGGGGATCCCCTGAAAAGCCTAAATCCACACACGTGTCGACACGATGACCTGGGTGCCTTCAGCTGATGCTGCTGGTTGGTCATTGGGATACGTGGAGGCCAAACCCGACTTATTAAGGAACTATCATGTCCCAAGTCAACATGCGCGATATGCTGAAGGCCGGTGTGCACTTCGGTCACCAGACCCGTTACTGGAACCCGAAAATGGGTAAGTACATTTTCGGCGCGCGTAACAAGATCCACATCATCAACCTTGAAAAAACCCTGCCAATGTTCAACGAAGCTCTGACTTTCGTAGAGCGTCTGGCCCAGGGCAAAAACAAGATTCTGTTCGTCGGCACCAAGCGTTCCGCTGGCAAGATCGTTGCTGAAGAAGCAGCACGTTGCGGTTCGCCGTACGTCGATCACCGCTGGTTGGGCGGCATGCTGACCAACTTCAAAACCATCCGTGCTTCCATCAAGCGTCTGCGTGACCTTGAAGTGCAAGCCGAAGACGGTACTTTCGCCAAGCTGACCAAGAAAGAAGCGCTGATGCGCACTCGCGATCTTGAGAAGCTCGATCGTTCCCTGGGTGGTATCAAGGACATGGGCGGTCTGCCAGACGCACTGTTCGTTATCGACGTTGATCACGAGCGCATCGCGATCACCGAAGCCAACAAGCTGGGCATCCCGGTTATCGGCGTAGTCGATACCAACAGCAGCCCGGAAGGCGTTGACTACATCATCCCAGGTAACGATGACGCAATCCGCGCTATCCAGCTGTACATGGGTTCGATGGCTGACGCTGTTATCCGCGGTCGCAACCACGTTGCTGGCGGCACCGAGCAGTTCGTTGAAGAAGCTCCGGTAGCAGCAGCTGAGTAATTGACGCCCAGGCGTTGACTCAGTAAGCAAAAAGGGGGCTTGGCCCCCTTTTTGCCACCTCGAAAACCGTTTGTCGGCAGCGCAGTTACAGCCTTTGTAACCTGCTGCAGCCAGCAAGGGTGGTTCGGGAAGAATTGATCGCCCGTTCGATCGGGTGGAATGGTTGAAAACCTATCCAAGAGGAATTTTGAAATGGCAGAGATTACTGCAGCGTTGGTCAAAGAACTGCGCGAGCGTACTGGCGAAGGCATGATGGACTGCAAAAAGGCCTTGACCAAGGCTGGCGGCGACATCGAAAAAGCCATTGATGACATGCGTGCTTCGGGCGCCATCAAGGCTGCCAAGAAAGCTGGCAACGTTGCCGCTGAAGGCGCGATCGCTCTGAAGGAAGACGGTAAAACCGCCGTTCTGCTGGAAGTGAACTCGCAGACCGACTTCCTGGCTCTGCAGGACGACTTCAAGGCATTTGTTGCTGGCAGCGTTGAAAAAGCGTTCGCTGACAAACTGACTGACGTCGCTCCGCTGATCGAAGCTCAAGAAGCTGATCGCCTGGTTCTGGTCGGCAAGGTTGGCGAAAACGTCAACATCCGTCGCCTGGCTCGCGTTGAAGGTGATGTTGTTGGTGGTTACCTGCACGGCAACAAGATCGGTGTTGCGGTTGTTCTCAAAGGCGGCACCGTTGAGCTGGCCAAAGACATCGCTATGCACGTAGCGGCCACCAACCCTGAATTCCTGCTGCCATCGGAAGTTTCCGCTGAAGCGGTCGAGCGCGAGAAAGGCGTGTTCCTGACCCTCAACGCTGACAAGATCGCTGGCAAGCCAGAAAACATCGTTGAAAACATGGTCAAAGGTCGTATCAGCAAGTTCCTGGCTGAAGCGAGCCTGGTTGAGCAGGCGTTCGTCAAGAACCCTGAAATCAAGGTTGGCGAACTGGCCAAGAAAGCCGGTGCTGAAATCGTTTCTTTCACCTACTTCAAAGTAGGCGAAGGCATCGAGAAGCCGGTCGACAACTTCGCTGAAGAAGTTGCTGCCCAGCTGGCTGCCGCCAAGCAATAAGACGGTTTTTTAACTGTCGCCCTGAAGAGGCTGCCCGCTCACGCGCGCAGCCTCTTTTCAGATGGGGCACCAATTTTTAATTGGTTTCCTTTTGGAACTGGCTTACAAAGCCATGTTCCGATGGCGCTGAAGCAGTGCCAAGTTAGAGTGAACGCCAGCTGTAAACAGCTCGCAAAGAATTTTTAAAATACGCCGCAGGAGAGATTCGCAATGGCTCAGCAGGGCAGTGGTTATCAGGCTCGCTATAAACGCATTCTACTCAAGCTTAGCGGCGAGGCCCTGATGGGCTCGGAAGAGTTCGGGATCGATCCGAAAGTTCTGGATCGCATGGCGCTGGAAGTCGGTCAACTGGTCGGCATCGGTGTTCAGGTCGGTCTGGTGATCGGCGGCGGCAACCTGTTTCGTGGTGCAGCGCTGAGCGCGGCCGGCATGGATCGGGTTACCGGCGACCACATGGGCATGCTGGCCACTGTGATGAACGCCCTGGCCATGCGCGATGCGCTGGAACGTGCCAATATCTCGGCCATCGTGATGTCGGCCATTTCCATGGTTGGCGTAACCGATCACTATGATCGCCGCAAAGCCATGCGCCACTTGAACGCCAAGGACGTCGTGATTTTCGCGGCCGGTACCGGCAATCCGTTCTTCACCACGGATTCGGCAGCGTGCTTGCGCGCAATCGAAATCGATGCCGATGTCGTGCTCAAGGCGACCAAGGTCGATGGCGTCTACACCGCTGACCCATTCAAAGACCCGCATGCCGAGAAGTTCGATCATCTGACGTACGATGAAGTGCTGGATCGCAAGCTGGGCGTGATGGATCTGACCGCTATTTGCCTGTGCCGCGACCACAAGATGCCGTTGCGCGTATTTAACATGAACAAGCCCGGCGCCCTGCTGAATATCGTGCACGGCGGCGCTGAAGGGACCCTGATCGAGGAAGGCCAACAATGATCAACGAAATCAAGAAAGACGCTAAAGAGCGTATGCAGAAATCCGTCGAGTCGCTGATGCACAACTTCGGCCGTATTCGTACTGGCCAGGCGCATCCAAGCATTCTTGAAGGCGTGATGGTGCCGTATTACGGTTCCGACACTCCGATCAAGCAGGTGGCGAACATCACCGTCAAAGACGCCCGTACCCTGCAAGTCGTTGCCTTTGAGCGCAACATGCTCGGTGCTGTCGACAAGGCCATCGGTAGCGCGGGTCTGAACCTCAACCCGACCAACCTGGGTGAGTTGCTGCTGATCTCCATGCCGGCCCTGACCGAAGAAACCCGTAAGGGCTTCACCAAGCAGGCTCGCGATGTCGCTGAAGATGCCCGTGTTGCAGTGCGCAACATCCGTCGTGATGCGAACAGCCAGCTGAAGGATCTGGTCAAGGAAAAAGAAATCAGTGAAGACGAAGAACGTCGCGCCACTGGCGAGATTGATGATCTGACCAAAAAATACGTGGCTGAAATCGACGCGAATTTGGCGCAGAAAGAAAAAGACCTGATGGCCGTATAAGGGTCACGTTTTAATGGATAAGACAAAGCAGACTGCACCGGCCGCGGTGCCGCGCCATGTCGCGATCATCATGGATGGTAATAATCGCTGGGCGAAAAAACGCTTTATGCCGGGTGTCGCCGGGCATAAAGCGGGCGTGGATGCAGTGCGGGCGGTGATTGAGGTGTGTGCCGAGGCCAAGGTCGAAGTACTGACCCTGTTCGCGTTCTCCAGCGAGAACTGGCAGCGCCCGGCCGATGAAGTCAGTGCCTTGATGGATCTGTTCTTCAAGGCGTTGCGTCGCGAGGCCAAACGCCTCAACGACAACAACATCAGTTTGCGCATCATTGGCGACCGTTCACGTTTTCATCCGGAGCTTCAGGCTGCCATGCGTGAAGCCGAGGCAATGACGGCGGGCACCAATCGCTTCATTCTGCAGATCGCTGCCAACTATGGCGGACAGTGGGATATCGCGCAGGCCGCACAGCGTCTGGCTCGGGAAGTCCAGGCCGGGCACCTGCGTCCGGAAGACATTACCCCGGAACTGTTGCAAACCTGTCTGGCGACCGGCGATTTGCCGTTGCCGGACTTGTGCATCCGTACCGGTGGCGAGCACCGCATCAGTAACTTCCTGCTGTGGCAACTGGCTTACGCCGAGTTGTACTTCTCCGACCTGTTCTGGCCGGACTTCAAACACGATGCCATGCGTACCGCGCTGGCCGATTTTGCTTCTCGGCAGCGCCGTTTCGGTAAAACGAGCGAGCAGGTCGAGGCTGGAGCCCGGGTTTAATGCTTAAACAACGAATCATCACTGCGCTGATCCTGCTGCCGATTGCCTTGTGCGGGTTTTTCCTGCTCGAGGGCACCGGTTTTGCGCTGTTCATCGGGCTGGTCGTGACTCTTGGTGCATGGGAGTGGGCTCGCCTGGCGGGCTTCACTGAGCAACCGATCCGCCTTGCCTATGCGGCTGTGGTCGCGCTGATGCTGTTTGTCATGCATATCGTGCCTGGGCTCGCGCCTTGGGTGTTGGGCGCTTCGGTGCTTTGGTGGGGTGTTGCAACCTATCTGGTGCTGACGTATCCGCGCTCCAGCGAACTTTGGTCCAGCGCTGCCTGCAAGCTGATGATCGGTCTGCTGATCCTGCTGCCTGCCTGGCAAGGTCTGATTCAGATCAAACAGGAGCCTTTGGGCAACTGGCTGATCATGGCGGTGATGGTGCTGGTCTGGGGCGCTGATATCGGTGCTTATTTCTCGGGCCGGGCTTTTGGCAAGCGCAAGCTGGCGCCACAGGTCAGTCCCGGCAAAAGCTGGGAGGGCGTCTACGGCGGCCTCGTGGCGAGTCTGGTCATTACTGTCATTGTCGGTCTGGTTCGAGACTGGACAGTGGCGCAGCTGTTCAAAGGTCTGATGGGTGCAGCCATCATCGTATTTATCTCGGTGGTAGGCGATCTCACCGAAAGCATGTTCAAGCGTCAGTCCGGGATCAAGGACAGCAGTAATCTGCTTCCGGGGCACGGCGGCGTGCTGGACCGTATCGACAGCCTGACGGCGGCGATTCCGGTGTTTGCCGTGCTCCTGTGGATGGCGGCACCGTGAGCCGCCCGCAGCAGATTACCGTCCTGGGGGCGACCGGTTCGATTGGTCTGAGCACGCTTGACGTCATCGCTCGCCATCCTGAGCGTTATCAGGTTTTCGCCTTGAGCGGTTTCACCCGTTTGAGCGAGCTGTTGGCGCTGTGCGTTCGTCATACGCCGCGCTTCGCCGTGGTACCCGAGGCGGTTGCTGCCCGAGGCTTGCAGGACGACTTGCGCGCCGCAGGTCTGTCGACTCGCGTGCTGGTGGGTGAGGAAGGCCTGTGTCAGGTTGCTTCCGATCCTGAGGTCGATGCGGTCATGGCGGCCATCGTTGGCGCTGCGGGCTTGCGACCAACTCTGGCGGCGGTCGAAGCCGGCAAGAAAATCCTCCTGGCCAACAAAGAAGCATTGGTGATGTCCGGTGCGCTGTTCATGCAGGCGGTGCACAAGAGTGGTTCGGTGTTGCTGCCCATCGACAGCGAACACAATGCGATTTTCCAGTGCATGCCACAGGATTTCGCTCGTGGACTGGGTGCCGTCGGGGTGCGTCGGATTTTACTCACGGCCTCTGGTGGTCCGTTCCGACAGACACCTATGGCTGAACTGGTGCATGTTTCCCCTGAGCAAGCGTGTGCCCATCCGAACTGGTCCATGGGACGCAAGATTTCGGTGGACTCGGCCAGCATGATGAACAAGGGGCTTGAGCTGATCGAAGCCTGCTGGCTGTTTAATGCCAAGCCGTCCCAGGTCGAAGTGGTGATTCATCCTCAAAGCGTGATTCATTCGCTGGTCGATTACATCGACGGTTCGGTATTGGCCCAGTTAGGTAACCCTGACATGCGCACGCCGATCGCCAACGCGCTGGCTTGGCCTGAGCGAATCGACTCGGGTGTTGCGCCGCTGGATCTGTTTGCAATTGCGCGGCTGGACTTCCAGGCGCCTGATGAAGAGCGATTCCCATGTCTGCGCCTCGCGCGTCAGGCGGCCGAATCCGGCAACAGTGCGCCGGCCATGCTCAATGCAGCGAATGAAGTGGCGGTCGCAGCCTTTCTCGACGGGCGGGTTCGCTACCCGGAAATCGCGAGTATCATCGAAGAAGTGTTGAATCTCGAGCCCGTGGTTGCGGTTGATGATCTCGAGGCAGTGTTTACGGCCGACGCGAAAGCGCGAGTACTGGCCGAACAATGGTTGAGTCGTCACGGGCGGTAAGTGCTGCAATGCGTTGACCCATGCGGCACTGGACAGGATTGCGGAGAAAGTAGATGAGCGCGCTCTATATGATTGTCGGCACCCTGGTGGCTTTGGGTGTGCTGGTCACCTTTCACGAATTCGGCCATTTTTGGGTCGCACGTCGCTGCGGGGTCAAAGTGCTGCGTTTCTCCGTGGGCTTCGGTATGCCGTTGCTGCGCTGGCACGACAAGAAGGGCACTGAGTTCGTCGTCGCCGCGATCCCGCTGGGCGGTTACGTGAAAATGCTCGATGAGCGCGAAGGCGAAGTGCCGGCTGATCAGCTCGATCAAACCTTCAATCGCAAATCCGTCCGCCAGCGTATCGCTATCGTATCGGCGGGTCCGATTGCCAACTTTTTATTGGCGATGATTTTTTTCTGGGTGCTCGCCATACTCGGCAGCGAGCAGGTGCGCCCGGTCATTGGTGCGGTCGAATCCGGCAGTATCGCTGCCAAGGCTGGTTTGAGCGCGGGCCAGGAAATCATTGCCATCGATGGCGAGCCAACTTCCGGCTGGGCTGCGGTGAACCTGCAGTTGGTTCGTCGTCTTGGAGAGAGCGGTTCCCTGCAGTTGCTGGTCCGTGATCAGGGTTCCACAGTGGATTCGCCTCGTGAACTGATGCTGGATAAATGGCTCAAGGGGGCCGATGAGCCGGATCCGATTCGTTCGCTGGGCTTGCGCCCTTGGCGTCCGGCGCTGCCACCGGTCCTGGCCGAACTTGACCCGAAAGGCCCGGCACAGGCTGCTGGCCTGAAGACCGGTGACCGACTGTTGGCTCTGGACGGCAAGTCGCTTGATGACTGGCAGCAGGTGGTGGACACGGTCCGTATGCACCCTGATACCAAAATCATGCTGCGCGTCGAGCGTGATGGTGCTCAAATCGACGTCCCTGTGACGCTGGCCGCTCGCGGCGAGAAGAAGGCACCCAGTGGTTATCTGGGGGCAGGGGTGAAGGCAGTTGATTGGCCGCCGGAGATGATCCGCGAAGTTAGTTATGGTCCTGTGGCAGCGATTGGGGAGGGTGCTCGACGCACCTGGACCATGAGCGTACTGACCCTCGATTCGCTCAAGAAAATGTTGTTCGGTGAGCTCTCGGTAAAAAACTTGAGTGGACCGATAACCATTGCTAAAGTGGCGGGCGCTTCTGCCCAGTCGGGTGTCGCTGATTTCCTGAATTTCCTTGCTTATCTGAGTATTAGCTTGGGGGTTCTGAATTTGTTGCCCATTCCTGTACTGGATGGGGGACATTTGTTGTTTTATCTGATCGAGTGGGCGCGTGGTCGCCCCTTGTCAGATCGGGTGCAGGGTTGGGGGATACAGATCGGTATCAGTTTGGTGATCGGGGTGATGTTGCTTGCTCTTGTCAATGATCTGGGTCGACTGTAACGCTTCGCTGAATTGCGAATCTGCCGCATTTTGCGGCAGTTTGTTTATTGCCAGTTGGAATAAGAAAGGACTTCATGAAACGTCTGCTGCTAACTGCGGTTCTCACCGTATTGATGATCGCCGAAGTTCACGCCGAGTCCTTCACTATCTCTGATATTCGCGTCAATGGCCTCCAGCGGGTCTCCGCGGGTAGCGTCTTTGGTGCTTTGCCGTTGAACGTGGGTGAACAGGCGGATGATCGTCGCCTGGTGGAATCCACTCGTGCGTTGTTCAAAACCGGTTTCTTTCAAGATATCCAGCTGGGCCGCGAAGGCAACGTCCTGGTCATCACTGTAGTCGAGCGCCCGTCGGTCGCCAGTATCGAGATCGAGGGTAACAAGGCGATCTCCACTGAAGACCTGATGAAAGGCCTCAAACAATCCGGTCTGGCCGAAGGCGAGATCTTCCAGCGCGCCACCCTCGAAGGTGTGCGTAACGAGCTGCAGCGTCAATACGTCGCTCAGGGTCGCTACTCGGCCACCGTCGACACCGAAGTGGTGCCGCAGCCACGCAACCGCGTTGCGTTGAAGGTCAACATCAACGAAGGCACCGTTGCTGCTATCCAGCACATCAACGTGGTGGGTAACACCGTCTTCCCTGAAGAAGACCTGACCGACCTGTTTGAACTCAAGACCACCAACTGGCTGTCGTTCTTCAAGAACGATGACAAGTACGCTCGTGAAAAACTGTCCGGTGACCTGGAGCGTCTGCGCTCCTACTACCTGGACCGTGGCTATATCAACATGGATATCGCTTCGACCCAGGTGTCCATCACCCCGGACAAGAAGCACGTCTATATCACCGTCAACGTCAATGAAGGCGAGAAGTACACCGTCCGTGACGTCAAGCTGAGCGGCGACCTGAAAGTCCCTGAAGACCAGGTCAAGTCTCTGCTGCTGGTCCAGAAAGGCCAGGTGTTCTCGCGCAAGCTGATGACCACCACGTCCGAACTGATCACCCGCCGTCTGGGTAACGAGGGTTACACCTTCGCCAACGTCAATGGCGTGCCTCAGCCTCACGATGAAGACCACACCGTCGATATCACGTTCGCCGTCGATCCGGGCAAGCGTGCTTACGTGAACCGCATCAACTTCCGTGGCAACACCAAGTCCGAAGACGAAGTGCTGCGCCGTGAAATGCGTCAGATGGAAGGTGGCTGGGCTTCGACTTACCTGATCGACCAATCCAAGACTCGTCTAGAACGTCTGGGCTTCTTCAAGGAAGTCAACGTCGAAACACCGGCCGTGCCGGGCGTCGACGACCAGGTAGACGTGAACTACAGCGTTGAAGAACAGGCTTCCGGTTCGATTACCGCCAGCGTTGGTTTTGCCCAGAGCGCCGGTCTGATCCTCGGTGGTTCGATCACCCAGAACAACTTCCTGGGTACAGGTAACAAGGTCAGCATCGGCTTGACCCGCAGTCAGTACCAGAGCCGCTATAACTTCGGTTATGTTGACCCGTACTGGACTGCTGATGGCGTGAGCCTGGGTTACAACGCGTTTTATCGCACCACCGACTATAAAGACCTCGATGTCAACGTAGCCAGCTACGCCGTCGACAGCCTGGGTGCAGGCGTCAGCGTCGGTTACCCGATCAGCGAGACTTCGCGCCTGACCTTCGGTCTGTCTGCACAGGAAGACAAGATCAAGACTGGTCAGTACACCGTTGACGAGATTTTCGCCTTCGTTAACAAGGAAGGCGATCAGTACCTCAACTTCAAGGCATCGGCTGGTTGGTCAGAGTCCACTTTGAACAAAGGTGTACTGGCAACCCGTGGTCACTCCCAGAGCTTGACCGCGGAAGCCACGACGCCGGGCAGCGACTTGTCGTTCTTCAAGCTCGATTACCGCGGTCAATTGTTCCAGCCGCTGTCTGAAAATTACACCATGCGCCTTCACACCGAGCTGGGTTATGGCGATGGTTATGGTTCGACCGATGGCTTGCCGTTCTATGAAAACTACTATGCTGGTGGTTTCAACTCGGTACGTGGCTTCAAGGACAGCACTCTGGGGCCTCGTAGTACTCCGAGCCGTGGCGTGAACCCTGGGACCACAGCCGACCCGGATCAGGATCCACTACCGTTTGGTGGTAACGTCCTGATTCAGGGTGGTGTAGAAGTTCTGTTCCCTCTGCCTTTCGTGAAAGATCAGCGTTCCTTGCGCACTTCAGTATTCTGGGACGTGGGTAATGTGTTCGATTCGACTTGCAAGCAGAGCACTAACGCCGATGGTTCGCAGTCCAACACTCAGTGTAACGATGTCAGCCTGAGCAATATGGCCAGTTCGGTAGGTGTCGGTGTGACATGGGTTACCGCCCTGGGTCCGTTGAGCTTCGCCTTGGCGATGCCAGTCAAAAAACCGGACAGCAATGCCGAGACTCAAGTGTTCCAATTCTCCCTCGGCCAGACGTTCTAAGCGTCTGACCCAAGATAACGACAATGGATTTTGTAGGAGTGCATCGTGCGTAAGTTGACTCAATTGGTTCTCCTGGCGACCGTACTGGTTGCAGGTCCGGCTTTTGCCGACATGAAAATCGCCGTGCTGAACTATCAGATGGCTCTGCTGGAATCGGATGCGGCCAAGAAGTACGCCGTTGATGCCGAGAAGAAGTTCGGCCCACAGCTGACCAAGCTCAAGACTCTGGAAAGCAGTGCCAAAGGTATCCAGGACCGTCTGATGGCTGGCGGCGACAAGATGCAGCAAGGTGAGCGTGAACGCCTGGAACTCGAGTTCAAGCAAAAGGCCCGCGACTTCCAGTTCCAGTCCAAGGAACTGAACGAAGCCAAAGCCGTTGCCGACCGTGAAATGCTGAAGCAGCTCAAGCCGAAACTGGACAGCGCTGTGGAAGAAGTCATCAAGAAAGGTGCTTTTGACCTGGTCTTCGAGCGTGGCGCAGTGATTGATGTCAAACCTCAGTACGACATCACTCGCCAGGTTATCGAGCGCATGAATCAGCTGAAGTAACCATGACAGCGACTATAAAGCTCGGCCAATTGGCCGAGTTCCTCGGCGCCACACTGCGTGGCGACCCGGAGAAAGAAATTACTGGGCTAGCCACTTTGCAAGAGGCTGGCCCAGCTCAGTTGAGCTTTCTCGCAAACCCCCAATACCGTAAATACCTGGCGGACAGCCGGGCCGCAGCGTTGTTGCTGAAGGCCGCTGATGCTGAAGGTTTTGCAGGTAATGCGTTGGTTGTGCCTGATCCGTATCTGGCCTACGCGCGGATTTCCCATCTGTTCGATCCCAAGCCAAAGGCCGCTGTCGGTATTCATCCGACAGCCGTTGTGGCAGTGGATGCAGTGGTCGATCCGGCGGCGAGCATTGGCGCCTTTGCGGTGATCGAAAGCTGCGCGCGTATTGCTGCGGGTGTGACCATCGGCGCGCACTGCTTCATCGGTGCTCGCTGCGAGATTGGCGAGGGCGGTTGGTTGGCCCCGCGAGTCACGCTGTATCACGACGTGCGCATCGGTAAGCGGGTGGTGATTCAATCCGGCGCGGTGCTCGGTGGCGAGGGCTTCGGTTTTGCCAACGAGAAAGGTGTCTGGCAGAAGATCGCCCAGATCGGTGGTGTGCTGGTCGGTGACGACGTGGAGATTGGCGTGAATACCGCTATCGATCGCGGTGCACTTGCCGATACCGTTCTGGGTAACGGTGTGAAGCTCGACAACCAGATTCAGATCGCCCACAACGTGCAGGTCGGTGATCACACCGCCATGGCAGCGTGTGTGGGAATCTCCGGCAGCACCAAAATCGGCAAGCATTGCATGCTCGCCGGTGGCGTAGGGCTGGTGGGGCATATCGAAATTTGCGACAACGTTTTCATCACCGGGATGACCATGGTGACCCATTCGATTACCGAAAAGGGTTCCTATTCTTCCGGTACAGCCATGCAACCGGCAGCCGAATGGCGCAAAAGCGCGGCACGCATCCGTCAGCTCGATGACATCGCGCGGCGGTTGCGACAGCTGGAAAAGCGAGTAGGGGACGTGACCCCTGACGGTAATGCTTCATCAGATGGCTGATACCATTTCCATATCAAGTGTGCACAGCCGCTAGACTGCCTCCTTGATTTGCTAGAGGGGTGCGCGTCAGTCGCGCCTCCCAATCTTTACATAGGCTTCCCCCCGAAATGATGGACATCAACGAGATTCGCGAATACCTGCCTCACCGTTACCCGTTCCTGCTGGTGGACCGGGTCGTGGATCTGGATGTGGAAGGCAAGCGCATTCGCGCCTACAAGAATGTCAGCATCAACGAACCGTTCTTCAATGGTCACTTCCCCGCGCATCCAATCATGCCGGGCGTATTGATCATCGAAGCGATGGCTCAGGCTGCCGGTATCCTTGGCTTCAAAATGCTTGACGTGAAGCCAGCTGACGGCACGCTCTACTACTTTGTTGGCTCCGACAAGCTGCGTTTTCGCCAGCCCGTCACCCCAGGCGATCAGTTGATCCTCGAAGCCCGCTTCATCAGCTGCAAGCGTCAGATCTGGAAGTTCGAGTGCCAGGCTTCGGTCGATGGCAAGCCTGTCTGCTCTGCTGAAATCATCTGCGCGGAACGCAAACTATGAGTTTGATTGACCCTCGCGCAATCATCGATCCGACGGCTATCCTGGCCGACGGCGTCGAGGTCGGCCCTTGGTCGATCATCGGTGCAGGTGTGGAAATCGGCGAGGGGACAGTGATCGGGCCGCATGTGATTCTCAAAGGCCCGACCCGAATCGGAAAGCACAACCGCATCTACCAGTTTTCTTCGGTAGGTGAGGACACGCCCGACCTGAAATACAAGGGTGAAGAAACTCGCCTGGTCATCGGTGACCACAACGTCATCCGTGAAGGCGTGACGATTCACCGTGGGACCGTTCAGGACCGTTCTGAAACGACCCTGGGCGATCACAATCTGATCATGGCCTATGCCCACATTGGCCACGACAGCGTCATCGGCAACCACTGCATCCTGGTCAACAACACCGCGTTGGCGGGCCATGTGCACGTTGAAGACTGGGCGATCCTGTCCGGTTTTACCCTGGTTCACCAGTATTGCCACATCGGCGCCCACAGCTTTTCCGGTATGGGCACCGCCATCGGCAAGGACGTTCCGGCCTACGTCACGGTGTTCGGCAACCCGGCAGAAGCCCGCAGCATGAACTTCGAAGGCATGCGCCGTCGCGGTTTCAGCGAAGATGCGATTCACGCGCTGCGGCGTGCCTACAAGGTGGTTTATCGCCAGGGACTGACGGTCGAACAGGCACTCGCCGAACTGGCCGAGCCTTCGGATCAGTTCCCGGAAGTCGCGGTATTCCGTGATTCCATCCAGTCTTCGAACCGCGGCATCACTCGTTAATCATGGCTAATCTGCGTATTGCGCTGGTGGCGGGTGAGGCTTCCGGCGACATTCTTGGCGCGGGTCTCATGCGCGCACTCAAGGCACAGCATCCGGCAGTCGAGTTCATCGGTGTCGGTGGTCCGCTGATGCAGGCCGAAGGCCTGACTTCGTATTTCCCGATGGAACGTCTTTCGGTCATGGGCCTGGTGGAAGTGCTGGGCCGCTTGCGCGAGTTGCTGGCACGCCGCAAGAAACTGGTTGCCGACCTGATCGCCGAGAAGCCGGACGTGTTCATCGGTATCGATGCCCCGGACTTCAACCTCAATATCGAACTCAAGCTGCGTCAGGCCGGGATCAAGACCGTGCATTACGTGAGCCCGTCGGTTTGGGCGTGGCGGCAGAAACGGGTGCTGAAGATTCGCGAAGGCTGCGATCTGATGCTGACGCTGTTCCCGTTCGAAGCGAAATTCTATGAAGAGAAGGGCGTGCCGGTGCGGTTTGTCGGGCACTCCCTGGCCGATGCGATTCCGCTTGAGGCTGATCGCGCCGCAGCGCGTGCCGAACTTGGCTTGCCGGATGGGCCGCTGGTTGCCCTGATGCCGGGCAGCCGTGGCGGTGAGGTTGGGCGTCTTGGTGCGCTGTTCCTCGATACCGCCCAGCGCTTGCGGGCCCTGCGTCCGGGCGTACGCTTCGTCATGCCATGCGCGAGCCCGCAGCGCCGGGCCCAGCTTGAAGAGCTGCTGGCCGGTCGCGATCTGCCGCTGACATTGCTTGATGGCAAATCCCATCTGGCCCTGGCGGCCTGCGACGCGGTACTGATTGCCTCCGGAACGGCGACGCTTGAAGCGTTGTTGTACAAACGGCCGATGGTGGTCGCATACCGCTTGGCACCGCTGACGTTCTGGATTCTCAAGCGCATGGTGAAAAGTCCCTACATCTCCTTGCCGAACTTGCTGGCCCAGCGCCTGTTGGTGCCCGAGTTGTTGCAGGACGATGCGACGGTTGAAGCCTTGGCCCAGACGCTGTCGCCACTGATCGAAGGCGGTGAAGAACAGACTCGCGGCTTCGACGAAATCCACCGGACCCTTCGTCTGGATGCCTCCAACCAGGCTGCAGATGCAGTGCTGAACCTGATCGGCCAAGTACAATGAGTAAAACAAGCATGCAAATGGGGCTGGATTTCACCTTGGTCGCTGAAGTTGAAGAATTGGTTGCCGGTGTTGACGAAGTCGGTCGCGGCCCACTCTGTGGCGCCGTGGTAACGGCTGCCGTGATCCTTGATCCGAGCCGTCCGATCCTGGGTCTGAACGACTCGAAGAAGCTCACCGAAGCCCGCCGCGAAAAACTCTATGACGAAATCTGCGAAAAGGCCCTGAGCTGGTGCATCGCCCGGGCTGAAGTCGAAGAAATCGACGAGCTGAACATCTTGCACGCCACCATGCTGGCCATGCAGCGCGCCATCGAAGGTCTGCACATTCAGCCGAAACTGGCGATGATCGACGGCAACCGCTGCCCGAAACTGTCCATGCGCGCCGAAGCGGTGGTGCAGGGCGACGGCAAGGTACCGGCCATCGCTGCAGCGTCGATTCTGGCCAAGGTCAGCCGCGACCGCGAGATGGCAGCGTTCGAATTGATTTACCCGGGTTACGGCATTGGCGGCCACAAAGGCTACCCGACGCCCGTTCACCTGGAGGCGCTGGCCCGCTTGGGGCCAACGCCGATTCACCGCCGCTCGTTCGCCCCGGTTCGCCTGGCGTACGAGGCGCGGGAAAACCTGATCGAGAGTTAGTCGCAAGGCTGATGTTTTTGCCAAGGCCCGGTACAATCCGGGCCTTGTTGTCTTCACGTTTCTAGACAGGATCACTATGCCGGCTTCATTCGTTCATCTACGCCTGCACACTGAGTATTCCCTGGTCGACGGTCTGGTGCGGATCAAACCGCTGGTCAAGACCCTGGTCGGCATGAACATGCCTGCCGTAGCGGTCACCGACCAGAACAACATGTGTTCCCTGGTCAAATTCTACAAAGCCGCCATGGGCGCCGGGATCAAGCCGATCTGTGGCGCCGACCTGTGGCTGTCGAACAAGGATCCGGATAACGCTCTGAGCCGGATCAGCCTGCTGGCGATGAACGCCGTGGGTTATCGCAACCTCACCGAACTGATTTCCCGCGGCTTCATCGACGGCCAGCGCAATGGCTCGGTCATCATCGAACGCGAATGGGTGGCCGAAGCCAGCGAAGGCTTGATCATGCTGTCGGCGGCGAAAGAAGGCGAGATCGGCCTGGCGATGCTCAGTGGCAACCCGGCCGAAGCGGAAAACCTGGCACGTGAATGGATGGCCGTGTTCCCGGATCGCTTCTACCTGGAAATCCAGCGCACCAACCGCCCCAACGACGAAGAACAGTTGCACGGTGCCGTGGCCCTGGCTGAAAAAATCGGTGCGCCGCTGGTCGCAACCAACGACGTGCGCTTCATCAAGCAGGAAGACTTCGCCGCCCACGAAACCCGCGTTTGCATCGGTGAGGGCCGTGCCCTCGACGATCCGCGGCGTTCGAAAAATTACAGCGATCAGCAATACCTCAAAAGCGCCGAGGAAATGGCCGAGCTGTTCAGCGACATTCCTGAAGCGCTGGAAAACACCGTCGAGATTGCCAAGCGCTGCAACATCGAAGTGAAGCTGGGCACTCACTTCCTGCCCAACTTCCCGATCCCCGATGGCATGACCATCGACGAGTATTTCCGCAAGGTTTCCTTCGACGGTCTGGAAGATCGCCTCAGCGTTCTGCTGCCCAGGGACACCACCGAAGACTACGAAACCAAGCGTCAGGTCTACGTCGACCGGCTGAATTTCGAGCTGGATATCATCATCCAGATGGGTTTCCCCGGTTACTTCCTGATCGTTATGGACTTTATCCAGTGGGCCAAGAGCAACGGTGTGCCGGTGGGGCCGGGCCGTGGATCGGGTGCCGGGTCGCTGGTGGCCTACGTGCAGAAGATCACCGACCTTGACCCGCTGGAATATGACCTGCTGTTCGAACGTTTCCTTAACCCGGAACGGGTATCGATGCCCGACTTCGACGTCGACTTCTGCATGGACGGTCGTGACCGTGTAATCGATTACGTGGCCGAAAAATACGGCCGCAACGCGGTAAGCCAGATCATCACTTTCGGTTCCATGGCGGCCAAGGCTGTGGTCCGTGACGTGGCGCGGGTGCAGGGCAAGTCTTACGGCCTGGCGGATCGCCTGTCGAAGATGATCCCGTTCGAAGTCGGCATGACCCTGGAAAAGGCCTACGAACAGGAAGAAATCCTGCGTGACTTCATCAAGGTTGATGAAGAGGCCGCGGAAATCTGGGAAATGGCCCGCAAGCTTGAAGGCATTGTGCGTAACGTCGGCAAGCACGCCGGTGGTGTGGTTATTGCCCCGACCAAACTGACTGACTTCTCGCCGATTTATTGCGATGAGGCCGGTGATGGCCTGGTCACCCAGTTCGACAAGGACGACGTTGAAGCTGCTGGCCTGGTGAAGTTCGACTTCCTCGGTCTGCGGACCCTGACGGTCATCGACTGGGCGCTGAAAACCATCAACCGCGATCGCGCCAAGGTTGATGAGCCGCCGCTGGATATCGCGTTCATCCCGCTGGATGACAAGCCGACTTACCAGTTGCTGCAAAAAGCTGAAACCACTGCGGTGTTCCAGCTCGAGTCGCGCGGCATGAAAGAGCTGATCAAAAAGCTCAAGCCCGACTGCCTGGAAGACTTGATCGCATTGGTGGCCCTGTTCCGTCCGGGCCCGTTGCAATCGGGCATGGTGGACGACTTTATCAACCGTAAGCACGGTCGCGCCGAACTCGCGTACCCGCACTCGGACTACCAGTACGAAGGCCTCAAACCGGTTCTGGCACCGACTTACGGCATCATCCTGTATCAGGAACAGGTGATGCAGATTGCTCAGGTCATGGCCGGTTACACCCTCGGCGGCGCGGACATGCTGCGTCGAGCCATGGGTAAGAAAAAACCCGAAGAAATGGCCAAGCAGCGCGGCGGTTTCATTGACGGTTGCAAGACCAACAATATCGACGCCGACCTGGCCGGTAACATTTTTGACCTGGTAGAGAAATTCGCCGGTTACGGCTTCAACAAATCCCACTCCGCCGCGTATGGCCTGGTGTCATACCAGACCGCCTGGCTGAAAACGCATTACCCGGCGCCATTTATGGCCGCGGTACTGTCGGCGGATATGCACAACACCGACAAGGTCGTGACCTTGATCGAAGAAATTCGCACCATGAAGCTGCGTCTCGACGCGCCGGATGTGAATACTTCGGAGTTCAAGTTCACGGTGAATGACGAAGGCCGGATTATTTACGGCCTCGGCGCGATCAAAGGTGTGGGCGAAGGTCCGGTGGAAGCCATCACCGAGGCGCGTCAGGAAGGTCCGTTCAAGGATCTGTTCGATTTCTGCGCCCGTGTCGATCTCAAACGTATCAACAAGCGCACCCTGGACGGTTTGATCCGCAGCGGTGCGCTGGATCGTCTGGGCCCTTACTTCCATGACGAGCAGAAAGCCTATCAGGCCAATATCGACCGCAACCGAGCGGTCTTGCTGAATGCCATGGAAGGGGCGATCAAGGCGGCCGAACAAACCGCGCGTACCCACGACAGCGGTCATGTCGACCTGTTTGGCGGTTTGTTCGTCGAAGAAGATGCCGACGTCTATGCCAATCACCGCAAAGCCAAGGAACTGACCCTCAAGGAACGCCTGAAAGGGGAGAAAGACACCCTGGGCCTGTACCTGACCGGTCACCCGATCGACGAATACGAAGGTGAGATCCGCCGTTTCGCCCGTCAGCGCATCATTGACCTGAAACCGGCCCGTGATACCCAGACCGTTGCGGGCATGATCATCGCCCTGCGAGTCATGAAGAACAAAAAGGGCGACAAGATGGGTTTTATCACCCTCGACGACCGCTCGGGCCGGATCGAAGCGTCGCTGTTCGCCGAAGCATTCCATTCGGCGCAGTCGCTGTTGCAGACCGACGCGATGGTGGTGGTCGAAGGCGAAGTCAGCAATGACGATTTCTCCGGTGGCTTGCGGCTGCGGGTCAAGCGGGTGATGAGCATGGAAGATGCACGCACCAACCTGGCCGAAAGCCTGCGCTTGAAGCTGCAGACCCAGGATTTGAAAGGCGATCAGCTACGCTGGCTCGGTGAGTTGTTCAAGCGTCACCGTGGCGCGTGCCCGATCACCATGGAGTACACCAGTCCCGATGCGAAGGCCTTGCTGCAGTTCGGCGAGACCTGGCGGATCGACCCGGCGGATGCCTTGATTCAAGCCCTGCGTGACCAGTTCGGGCGAGACAACGTCTTCCTCCAATACCGTTGACGGTCAGGTGCTATAGAAGCGCCTGATCTCGACCTGAATTTTTAATCTCGACCTGAACGCGCCTCTCCCTTAAGGTAGGGCGCGAATAGACAACCGGCCGGCCCAAGCTCTCTTGGATGTCGACCCAAGACGGACGCCTATGAACCCGAATTTTCTAGATTTCGAACAGCCGATCGCCGACCTGCAAGCCAAGATCGAAGAGTTGCGCTTGGTCGGTAATGACAATTCGCTGAATATCGGCGATGAGATCTCCCGCCTGCAGGACAAAAGCAGCACGCTGACCGAAGACATCTTCGGCAAGCTGACCAGCTGGCAGATCGCGCGTCTGGCGCGTCACCCGAAACGTCCGTACACCCTGGACTACATCGAACACATCTTCACCGAGTTCGACGAGCTGCACGGCGACCGTCACTTCTCCGACGACGCTGCGATCGTGGGCGGCATTGCCCGTCTGGACGACCAGCCGGTAATGATCATCGGTCACCAGAAAGGCCGTGAAGTGCGCGAGAAAGTTCGCCGCAACTTCGGCATGCCGCGTCCGGAAGGCTACCGCAAGGCGTGCCGCCTGATGGAAATGGCCGAACGTTTCAAAATGCCGATCCTGACCTTCATCGACACCCCGGGCGCCTACCCTGGTATCGACGCTGAAGAGCGCAACCAGAGCGAAGCGATTGCCTGGAACCTGCGCGTCATGGCACGCCTGAAAACCCCAATCATCGCCACCGTGATCGGTGAAGGTGGTTCCGGTGGTGCTTTGGCGATCGGCGTTTGCGATCAGCTGAACATGCTGCAGTACTCGACTTACGCGGTGATTTCGCCGGAAGGTTGCGCCTCGATTCTGTGGAAGACCGCCGAAAAAGCGCCGGACGCTGCAGAAGCCATGGGCATCACTGCCGAGCGCCTGAAACACCTGGGTATTGTGGATAAAGTAATCGGCGAGCCTTTGGGTGGCGCACACCGTAATCCGGCCGCTGCGGCTGCATCGATCCGTGCCGAGCTGAGCTCGCAGCTGGCGATGTTGAAGAAGTTCGATAACGAAGCGCTGTTGGCTCGTCGTTACGAGCGTCTGATGAGCTACGGTCTCTGATCTGACCTCGCTTTACCTATGTGGGAGCGAGCCTGCTCGCGATGGCGGTTTAACATTCAACTAATCTGTTGGCTGTTATGCCGCTATCGCGAGAAGGCTCGCTCCCACATTTGTTTTGTGTAAAGGGAACGCTATGAGTCGGCCAATGATTGATTTGCCTGCCAGGCTTTTGCTGAATCTGAAACCGTGGCGCAACGCTACGGCCTGGTGCATCGCCTTCTCCGGTGGTCTCGACTCCACCGTTCTGCTGCACCTTCTCGTACACCTCGCGAAAACCGAATCCTTGCCGGCGCTAAGCGCCATCCATGTTCATCACGGCCTTCAGGCTGTGGCTGATGCGTGGCCGGATCATTGTCAGTCGGTCTGTGATGCGCTGGGTGTGCCGCTGCAGGTTGTTCGTGTGCAGGTTCAACCCGGCGCCAGCCTTGAGCGTGCCGCCCGGGATGCGCGATATGCCGCGTTCATCGAGGCGACTCAGGCCAATGAGGTGTTGATGACCGCCCAGCACTGTGACGATCAGGCGGAAACGTTGTTGTTTCGGCTGTTGCGTGGGGCAGGGGTGAGGGGATTGTCGGGGATGCCACGCCAGCGCCCGCTCGGTAAAGGGCTGCTGCTGCGGCCATTGCTCGATGTCACGCGGGCTGAACTTGAAGCCTATGCGGCGGAGCATAGGCTGAGCTGGATCGAAGACCCATCGAACCAGGATCGGCAATTCTCGCGAAATTACCTGCGCCATCAGGTGTTCCCGGGATTGACCAAGCGCTGGCCGCAAGCGGTAACGACCATGGCGCGAAGCGCTGCGCACCTGAGCGAAGCGCAGGGATTGCTCGATGAGCTTGCGCAAATCGACCTGGCCGGTGCCAGCACGGCCAATGATTTTGATTGGCTGGGATTGCCGTCCCTTGAGCTGGGGCCATTGGCAACGCTGTCCGCTGCTCGTCAGCGTAATGCCTTAAGTCACTGGCTCGAACCGCTGACGCGACTGCCGGACAGTGACCATTGGTCGGGTTGGGAGAATTTACGTGATGCCACCGGCGATGCCTGCCCGATCTGGCGGCTGGCGGATGGCGAATTGCATCGGGCGGGTGGGCGTATCTGGTGGTTGTCCGGCAGTTGGTTGCGCCCGTCGCCCGCCGTCGGAAATTGGCCTGAACCCTCGCTATCGCTGGCGTTGCCGGATAACGGCGTGCTCACACTTACCGGCCAAATCCCCGATGGCTTGCTGCATATCCGCTATCGTGAGGGAGGTGAGGTGATGAATCTGCCCGGTCGCGGCCATCGCGATCTGAAGCGATTGCTCAATGAAAGCGGCGTGCCGGGTTTCGTCCGTGGCAGATTGCCGCTGCTCTACCGAGACGAGCAATTGCTGGCGGTGGCCAACCTGCGGGGCTTGGATGGCAGTGCAAAGGACCGTTGGAATTTGCATTGGCAGCCACCGCACGAAGATCTAGGTTTGAGCTGAAAGGGGCTTTCCGGTAGACTACGCTCCCTTCTTGATACAACTTCTGTGGATTCGCCTGAATTGCAGGAGTTGCCGATTACCAAGCAGTCTTTGCTGGGCGATTCCAAAAAATGTGTAGCGAGCAACGTACCGGTGTTTCATCTTCCGGTCTGTCCCAACGCGGCGGTTTTTTTGAAAGGTGCACTGTGATTAATGCAGGTGATCGGGGGCTTCGGCCTTCCTTCGCTTTCCCCGGCGGCTCGGACCGCTTTAACGCAGACTTCTAGGGTTTTTCATGACGCGCTACATATTCGTCACGGGCGGTGTTGTTTCTTCATTGGGGAAAGGCATTGCATCGGCTTCATTGGCGGCCATCCTGGAGGCGCGGGGACTTAAGGTCACCATGCTGAAGCTGGACCCGTACATCAACGTTGACCCGGGCACCATGAGCCCGTTCCAGCACGGTGAAGTGTTCGTCACCCACGACGGCGCCGAGACCGACCTGGACCTTGGCCACTACGAGCGGTTCATCCGCACGACCATGACCCAGAACAACAACTTCACCACCGGCCGTGTCTACGAACACGTCCTGCGCAAAGAGCGCCGTGGTGATTACCTGGGCGCCACCATTCAGGTGATCCCGCACATCACCGACGAAATCAAGCGCCGGATCATCAAGGGCGCCGGCGATGCCGACGTAGCCATGGTCGAGATCGGTGGCACCGTGGGTGACATCGAGTCCCAGCCGTTCCTCGAAGCGATCCGTCAATTGCGTTTCGAAGTCGGCGCCAAGCGCGCGATGCTGATGCACCTGACACTGGTGCCGTACATCGCCACTGCCGGCGAAACCAAAACCAAGCCAACCCAGCACTCGGTCAAGGAACTGCGTTCCATCGGCCTGCAGCCTGACGTGCTGGTCTGCCGTTCCGATCACCCGATCGACATCTCCTCGCGTCGCAAGATCGCTCAGTTCACTAACGTTGAAGAACGTGCGGTGATTGCGCTGGAAGACGCCGACACCATCTACAAGATCCCGGGCATTCTGCACTCCCAGGGCCTGGATGATTTCGTTGTCGAGCGTTTCGGCCTGCAATGTGGCGGCGCCGATCTGTCCGAGTGGGAAGCCGTGGTCGACGCCAAGCTCAACCCTGAGCATGAAGTCACCATCGCGATGGTCGGCAAGTACATGGAACTGCTGGACGCCTACAAGTCGCTGATCGAAGCGATGAGTCACGCCGGCATCAGCAACCGCACCAAGGTCAACCTGCGCTACATCGACTCCGAAGACATCGAAAACCAGGGCACTGCGCTGCTCGAAGGTGTCGACGCGATTCTGGTACCTGGTGGCTTCGGTCTGCGAGGCGTGGAAGGCAAGATCACTGCCGTTCAATTCGCTCGCGAAAACAAGGTTCCGTACCTGGGCATCTGCCTGGGCATGCAAGTGGCCGTGATCGAGTTCGCTCGTAACGTGCTGGGCTGGAAAGACGCCAACTCCACCGAGTTCGATCGTGCCAGCGGTCATCCGGTCGTGGGTCTGATCACCGAGTGGGAAGATGCCACCGGCGCCGTCGAAACCCGTACCGAATCGTCCGATCTGGGCGGCACCATGCGCCTTGGCGCTCAGGATTGCCTGCTGGAATCGGGTTCCCTGGTGCACGATTGCTACGCCAAGGACGTGATTGTCGAGCGTCACCGTCACCGCTACGAAGTGAACAACAACCTGCTGCCGCAAATCATGGAAGCCGGTCTGAAAGTCACTGGTCGTTCCGGTGATGGCGCCTTGGTAGAAGTGGTTGAAGCCCCGGATCATCCATGGTTCGTCGCTTGCCAGTTCCACCCTGAGTTCACCTCGACACCACGCGACGGTCACCCGTTGTTCAGCGGTTTCGTTAAAGCAGCTTTGGTTCAACACCAGAAGAAGGCGTAAATCCGATGGCCCAGAAGATCATCCGCGTAGGCGATATCGAGATTGCCAACGACAAGCCAATGGTGCTTTTCGGTGGCATGAACGTGCTGGAAAGCCGCGACATGGCGATGCAGGTCTGCGAAGAATACGTAAAGGTCACCCAGAAACTCGGTATCCCTTACGTGTTCAAGGCCAGCTTCGACAAGGCCAACCGTTCCTCCGTGACCTCTTACCGTGGCCCCGGCCTGGAAGAGGGCATGCGGATTTTCCAGGACATCAAGCAAGCGTTCGGCGTGCCGATCATCACCGACGTCCACGAGCCTGATCAGGCCGCGGTCGTCGCTGAAGTCTGCGATATCATCCAGCTGCCGGCCTTCTTGTCGCGCCAGACCGACCTGGTGGTCGCGATGGCCAAGACCGGTGCGGTGATCAACATCAAGAAAGCCCAGTTTCTCGCGCCTCAGGAAATGAAACATATCCTGAGCAAATGCGTGGAAGCGGGTAACGATCAGTTGATCCTCTGCGAACGCGGTTCGAGCTTCGGCTACAACAACCTGGTCGTCGACATGCTCGGCTTCGGCATCATGAAGCAGTTCGAATACCCGGTGTTCTTCGACGTGACCCACGCGCTGCAAATGCCCGGTGGTCGTTCCGATTCCGCTGGCGGTCGCCGTGCTCAGGTCCTCGATCTGGCCAAGGCTGGCATGAGCCAGTCGCTGGCCGGTCTGTTCCTCGAAGCGCATCCGGACCCGGACAACGCCAAATGCGACGGCCCTTGCGCCCTGCGTCTGGACAAACTGGAGCCATTCCTGGCCCAGCTCAAAGCTTTGGACGAACTGGTGAAGAGTTTTCCGACGGTAGAAACCGCGTAATCCTCATTTCTCCGGTAAAGTACCGCACGAATTAATGCTCAGGCCCTCGGGTCTGAGCCTTATCGTCCGCAAGTCTGCCCGCTGCACATTACTTGCCGGCGATACAAGATTTCCTTCAGCTGCGTCGTTTTCGTCAACTTTGGAGTGTTTACAACAATGGCAAAAATCGTCGACATCAAAGGTCGTGAAGTTCTCGACTCCCGTGGCAACCCCACCGTGGAAGCGGACGTGCTTCTCGATAACGGCATCATCGGCAGTGCTTGCGCGCCGTCCGGTGCTTCCACTGGCTCGCGTGAAGCGCTCGAGCTGCGTGATGGCGACAAGAGCCGTTACCTGGGCAAGGGCGTACTCAAAGCCGTCGCCAACATCAACGGTCCGATCCGCGACCTGTTGCTGGGTACAGACCCAAGCGACCAGAAAGCGCTGGATCACGCGATGATCAAGCTCGACGGTACTGAAAACAAAGGTTCCCTGGGCGCCAATGCGATCCTCGCCGTTTCCCTGGCAGCCGCCAAGGCCGCCGCGCAGGACCAGGACCTGCCGCTGTACGCTCACATCGCCAACCTGAACGGCACCCCGGGTATTTACTCGATGCCGGTTCCGATGATGAACATCATCAACGGTGGCGAGCACGCCGATAACAACGTCGACATCCAGGAGTTCATGGTTCAGCCAGTAGGCGCCAAGTCTTTCTCGGAAGGTCTGCGCATGGGCACCGAGATTTTCCATCACCTGAAAGCTGTGTTGAAGGCCCGTGGTCTGAGCACTGCAGTGGGTGATGAAGGTGGTTTCGCACCGAACCTGGCCTCCAACGAAGATGCTTTGAAAGTGATCTCCGAAGCCGTGGCCAACGCCGGTTACAAGCTGGGCACCGACGTGACCCTGGCGCTGGACTGCGCTGCCAGCGAATTCTACGAAGACGGTAAATACAACCTGTCCGGAGAAGGCCAGGTGTTCACCGCTGAAGGTTTCGCTGACTACCTGAAAGGCTTGACCGAGCGTTATCCGATCATCTCGATCGAAGACGGTCTGGACGAGTCCGACTGGGCTGGCTGGAAAATCCTCACCGACAAGATCGGCGAGAAAACTCAGCTGGTGGGCGACGACCTGTTCGTGACCAACACCAAGATCCTGAAAGAAGGCATCGATAAAAAGATCGCCAACTCGATCCTGATCAAGTTCAACCAGATCGGCACCCTGACCGAAACCCTGGAAGCCATCCAGATGGCCAAGGCCGCTGGTTACACCGCCGTGATCTCGCACCGCTCCGGCGAAACCGAAGATTCGACCATTGCCGACCTGGCTGTGGGCACCGCGGCTGGCCAGATCAAGACCGGCTCCCTGTGCCGTTCGGACCGTGTTTCCAAGTACAACCAACTGCTGCGTATCGAAGAGCAGTTGAATGGCAAAGCCAAGTACAACGGTCGCAGCGAATTCCGCGGTTAATCGTTAATTGGTAAAAAGACACCGGATTGTGTCGGAAAAATCGCTACAGCGATGGATTTGCCACTAATCTGATGCCTTATAAGCACAAGCCTGGGTCTTCCAGGCTTCGTGCTATCAGAAGCTTCAAAGTTTTGGCATGGCTGTCTTTTTTCACTGGATACCTGATATTCGATGCGCAGTCCCAATTGGTTGTTCCTCGTCTTGCTCCTGCTGCTGGCTGGCCTGCAGTACCGCCTGTGGGTGGGTAATGGCAGTCTGGCGCAAGTGGCCGAACTGACTCAGCAGATCGCAGATCAACACGCTGAGAACGAGGGGCTGCTTGAGCGTAATCGAGTGATGGACGCTGAAGTCAGTGAATTGAAAAAGGGCATGGAGACCGTTGAAGAGCGGGCTCGTCATGAGTTGGGCATGGTCAAGGACGGTGAAACCCTTTACCAGTTGGCTCAATGAACCCCTCGTTACCAGCCTTCTGGGCTGTAATTCCTGCCGCGGGCGTCGGTGCCCGTATGGCCGCGGACCGTCCCAAGCAATACTTGCAACTGGGCGGGCGCACTATTCTCGAACACAGCCTCGGCTGTTTCCTTGATCATCCTTCCCTGAAAGGGTTGGTGGTCAGTCTTGCTGTTGATGATCCTTATTGGCCGAACCTGGCGTGTGCTTGCGATCCGCGAATTCAGCGGGTTGAAGGTGGCTCCGAGCGTTCCGGGTCGGTACTCAATGCGTTACTGCATTTGCATGCGCAAGGCGCCGACGATGAGGATTGGGTGTTGGTTCACGATGCCGCGCGGCCGAATCTGAGCCGTGATGATCTGGACAAGTTGCTGGGTGAACTCGCAGATGATCCGGTTGGCGGACTGCTGGCGGTTCCGGCACGCGATACCCTCAAGCGGGTCGACAAGCACGGTCGCGTGGTCGAAACCGTGGATCGCAGTGTGATCTGGCAAGCCTATACGCCGCAGATGTTTCGCCTAGGGGCGTTGCATCGGGCGTTGGCCGACAGTCTGGTGGCCGATGCGGTCATCACTGACGAAGCTTCGGCGATGGAGTGGGCGGGTCTGGCGCCGCGCCTGATCGAAGGCCGGTCCGACAACCTCAAGGTTACGCGCCCCGAAGATCTGGAATGGTTGCGCCAGCGTTGGGCTAATCGCCGCTGATTGATTCGTTGACTGTTCTGCCGCCATCGCGAGCAGGCTCGCTCCCACAGTGTTTTGCGTTGCCCGGCTTTTCGGTGTTCGCCAGCGACCCCTGTGGGAGCGGGCTTGCTCGCGAAAGCGGTATCTCAGCCAATAAAACTGGCACTGAAAACATACTTTAGCTCCGATACTCCGGCCGCTCAGCCAATCCTTCCTTCAAATAATCCACCAGCTTGCGGACCTTCGGCGACAAATGTCGCTGCTGTGGATAAAGCGCCCACACGGCGGTGTTCGGCGGTTGGTGAGCTTCCAGCAGCGAAATCAATTCGCCGTTTTTCAGATGCTCCAGCACGTAGTAGTCCGGCAGCTGACACAAGCCCACTCCCTGTAACGCCGCATCCAGCACCGCTTGCCCACTGTTGCAGCGCCAGTTTCCCTGTACTCGCTGGGAAAATTCCCGCCCGTTCTGTTCCAGTTGCCAGATGTCCGAGCTACCGATGAGGCAGTTGTGGCGGCTCAGTTCCGACAAGCTATGCGGGCGGCCGTAGCGCTCCAGATAGGACGGCGATGCGCACAGGTACATGCGTCGTGGCGCCAGGCGTGTCGCTACCAGCCGCGAGTCCTGCAGGCGACCGAGACGGATCGCCAGGTCCAGCCCTTCGTGCACGAGGTCGAGTTGACGATTGCTCAGTTCGATGTCGATGCGCAGTTGCGGATAGAGCCCCATGAAACGGGTTACCAGCGGCACGATGAATCGTTCGCCGTACGCCACGGCGCAGGTCATGCGCAGCATGCCTTTGGGTTCACTGGTCAGGTCACCCACCGCTCGCAGTGCTTCTTCGCGTCCATCCTGCAGGCGCTGGCAATGTTGCAGAAAGGTTTGCCCTGCCTCGGTCAGAGTGACCCGGCGGGTGCTGCGATAAAGCAGTCGCGTCTGAAGGCGCTCTTCGAGGCGTACTATTTGTCGACTGATGTGGGAGGAAGAAACCCCGAGGCGTTCCGCGGCAGCCGTGAACTGACTGCACTCGGCCACGGCGACGAACTCGTCAATACCTTCCCAGCGGTTTTCGGACATCAAGGATTATCCCTGTATGGCAATAATGTTTTGCTTTTGTCCGGATTATTCACCGTCAGGCGGTGTATTACACTCACTGTCTCGTTTTAATTCACTGGAGAATCCACATGATCAAGTCGCGCGCTGCCGTTGCCTTCGAGGCCAAGAAACCCCTCGAGATCGTTGAAGTCGATGTCGCCATGCCCAAGGCCGGCGAAGTCCTGCTGCGTGTGGTTGCCTCCGGTGTCTGCCATACCGACGCCTACACGCTGTCGGGTGCGGACCCGGAAGGTATCTTCCCGTCGATTCTCGGTCACGAAGGTGGCGCGGTGGTCGAGGCTATCGGTGAGGGCGTGACCTCCGTCGCAGTCGGTGATCATGTGATCCCGCTGTACACCCCGGAATGTCGCCAGTGCAAATTCTGTCTGTCGGGTAAAACCAACCTGTGTCAGGCGATTCGCGCGACTCAGGGTAAAGGCCTGATGCCGGATGGCACTTCGCGTTTTTCCTACAAAGGCCAACCCATTTTCCACTACATGGGGACGTCGACGTTCTCCGAGTACACCGTGCTGCCGGAAATTTCCGTCGCCAAAATTCAAAAAGAAGCGCCACTGGAAAAAGTCTGCCTGCTGGGCTGCGGTGTCACCACCGGCATCGGTGCCGTTCTTAATACCGCCAAGGTAAAACCAGGTGATACCGTCGCCATTTTCGGCCTCGGCGGCATCGGTCTTTCGGCAGTCATCGGCGCCGTCAAAGCCAAGGCTGCGCGGATCATCGCCATCGACATCAACCCGGCCAAGTTCGAGATCGCCAAGCAGTTGGGTGCAACCGATTGTGTGAACCCGAAAGATTTCGATCGTCCGATCCAGGAAGTCATCGTCGACATGACCGATGGCGGCGTCGACTTTTCCTTTGAATGCATCGGTAATGTGCAATTGATGCGCGCTGCACTCGAGTGCTGCCACAAAGGTTGGGGCGAGTCGGTAATCATCGGTGTCGCCGGTGCAGGCCAGGAAATCTCCACGCGTCCATTCCAGCTGGTGACCGGTCGCGTCTGGCGCGGTTCGGCGTTCGGCGGTGTGCGTGGCCGTACCGAGTTGCCAAGCTATGTCGAGATGGCTGAAACCGGCGAAATCCCGCTGGATACGTTCATCACCCACACCATGGGCCTGGAAGATATCAACAAGGCGTTCGACCTGATGCATGAAGGCAAGAGCATCCGTTCCGTCATCCATTTCTGAGGTCGGTCATGAGCCTGGAAAATATCTCCTGTCAGAAAAGCTTCGGCGGCTGGCACAAACGCTATCGGCACCGCTCCGATGTGCTCGGCTGCGACATGGTGTTTGCCGTGTACCTGCCGCCGCAAGCGGAGCAGGGCGGCAAGCTGCCGGTGCTGTACTGGTTATCCGGCCTGACCTGCACCGACGAAAACTTCATGCAAAAGGCCGGCGCCATGCGCATGGCCGCCGAGCTGGGGCTGATCATCGTTGCCCCGGACACCAGCCCTCGCGGTCCTGATGTGCCGGGTGATCCGGATGGCGCCTGGGACTTCGGTCTCGGTGCCGGGTTTTATCTGAATGCCACGCAGGAACCCTGGTCGCGGCATTATCGGATGCATGACTATGTCGTGCAGGAATTGCCCGCATTGGTCGAAGCCCATTTCCCGGCCTCGGGCAAGCGCGGCATCAGCGGTCATTCCATGGGCGGCCACGGCGCGCTGGTCTGCGCGTTGCGTAATCCGGGACGCTATCAGTCGGTATCGGCGTTCTCGCCGATCAACAATCCGATGGACTGCCCTTGGGGGCAAAAAGCCTTTTCCCGCTACCTGGGGGAAGACCGATCGAAATGGCGCGAGTGGGATGCCTGCGTCCTGATTGCCGAGGCGAACGAGAAGCTGCAGCTGCTGGTTGACCAAGGTGATCGCGACGATTTCCTGGCCACCCAGCTCAAGCCTGAAGCCTTGCAACAGGCCGCCAAACTGGCCGGTCATCCGCTGACGTTGCGCCTGCAACCCGGCTACGACCACAGCTATTTCTTCATCGCCAGCTTCATAGACGATCACTTACAGCATCACGCGCGCGCCCTAGGCGTGTAATGCAGGTAGAATCACGCCCTGACAAAAATCGGGGCGTTTTTTTATGCGTATTGGCCACGGCTATGATGTGCACCGTTTCGCTGAAGGCGATTTCATTACTCTGGGCGGCGTGCGCATTGCACATGGCTTCGGGCTGCTCGCTCATTCCGACGGTGACGTCCTGCTGCACGCCTTGAGCGATGCCTTGCTCGGCGCCGCTGCGTTGGGTGATATCGGCAAACATTTTCCGGACACCGACCCGACATACAAGGGCGCCGACAGCCGAGTGCTGTTGCGTCACGTCGTTGCACTGATCCACGCCAAGGGTTGGAAAGTCGGCAACGTCGATAACACCATCGTCGCCCAAGCGCCGAAAATGGCCCCGCATATCGAATCGATGCGCGCGCTGATTGCCGCGGATCTTCAAGTTGAGTTGGATCAAGTGAACGTGAAAGCTACCACCACCGAAAAGCTCGGCTTTGTCGGTCGCGAAGAGGGCATAGCCGTGCACTCCGTTGCCTTGTTGCTGCGCGCATGAACGAACTGCAATTGCTCGGCCCGCGGGCCTATGGCGAAGCCCTCGGCACCGCAGTACTGAAAGCCACGGCGGAAGATTTTCAGGTCGATGAAGTCCTCAACATTCCCCTCAGTGGCGACGGCGAGCACTTGTGGATCTGGGTGGAAAAACGCGGTCTGAATACCGAAGAAGCGGCACGACGGATCGCCAAGGCGGCGGGCGTGCCATTGCGCACCGTCAGTTACGCGGGCCTCAAGGATCGTCAGGCGCTGACTCGCCAGTGGTTCAGCGTGCAGCTGCCGGGCAAGGCTGATCCTGATCTGTCGGCGGCGGAAAACGATACGCTGAAGATCCTCAAGACCGGCCGGCACAAACGCAAGCTGCAACGCGGTGCTCACTCGGCCAATGGCTTCACGTTGCGACTGACGCAATTCGCTGGCGACAAAGCGGCGATCGACGAGCGTCTACTACTGATCGCCAAGCAAGGTATTCCCAATTATTTCGGCGCCCAGCGTTTTGGGTTTGACGGCGGTAACGTGGTCGATGCCCGTGCCTGGGCGGCGCGTAAAGCGTTGCCGGAGCAGCGCAACGTGCGTTCGCGTCTGCTCTCTACGGCGCGCAGTTTTCTGTTTAATCAGGTGTTGGCGGCACGTGTCGCCGATGGCAGCTGGCAGCGTGCCCAGGTTGGCGATCTGCTGGCCTTCACCGACAGTCGCAGCTTCTTTCCGGCAGGTGAGGCCGAGTGCAGCGACCCGCGTCTGGCGATTCTCGATCTGCACCCGACCGGTCCGCAGTGGGGCGAAGGTGACTCGCCGACCACTGGCGCTGTCCATGAACTGGAGCAGGCAATCGCCACTCGCGAAGCGGACTTGCGTGATTGGTTGATTAACGCCGGTATGAGCCACGAACGTCGCATCCTGCGGCTGCCCATTAGTGGGTTGACGTGGCATTATCCCGAGCCTGACATTCTGCAACTGGAATTCGTCCTCCCGGCCGGATGCTTCGCCACCGTATTGGTGCGCGAGCTTGTTGATCTGGTGCCGGTGGGGCAGACGGACAGCCCATGCGTATTCTGATTTCTAACGACGATGGGGTAACCGCACCCGGTCTCGCCGCGCTTTATGCTGCGCTGGCGGATTACACCGAGTGCGTGGTTATCGCCCCGGACCAAGACAAAAGCGGCGCCAGCAGCTCGCTGACGCTCGACCGTCCGTTACACCCGCAAACCCTGGCCAACGGCTTTATCAGCCTCAATGGCACACCGACCGATTGCGTGCACCTGGGCCTCAATGGCTTGCTGGAACGCGAGGCGGACATGGTGGTTTCAGGCATCAACCTGGGCGCCAACCTGGGTGATGACGTGTTGTATTCCGGCACCGTGGCGGCGGCCCTTGAGGGACGTTTCCTGGCACGGCCTTCGTTTGCCTTTTCGTTGGTCTCACGGCAAGTGGAGAACCTTCCCACAGCCGCGTACTTTGCGCGCAAACTGGTAGAGGCTCACGCGGACCTTGAACTGCCACCGCGTACGGTACTGAACGTGAACATTCCCAATTTGCCGCTGGACCACATCCGCGGTATTCAACTGACCCGCCTCGGACATCGCGCACGTGCTGCGGCGCCGATGAAAGTGGTCGATCCGCGCGGTAAATCCGGTTACTGGATTGCGGCGGCGGGGGATGCCGAAGACGGCGGCCCGGGCACCGATTTTCATGCGGTGATGCAAGGCTATGTTTCAATCACCCCACTGCAACTGGATCGCACCTTTAATGATGCCTTCAGAAGTCTCGATGGCTGGCTGGAGGGGCTGAACTAATGGCTCGTGAACAAGACGATATTCTGCGTCGTGGCATCGGGATGACCTCACAACGGACCCGTGAGCGCCTTATTCAGCGCCTGTATGAAGAGGGAATTTGCAACGCCAAGGTGCTGGAAGTCATTCGCCGTACACCGCGACATCTGTTCGTCGACGAGGCGCTGGCTCACCGCGCCTACGAAGACACGGCGTTGCCGATCGGCAATAACCAGACCATCTCGCAGCCTTATATGGTGGCTCGCATGAGCGAGTTGCTGCTGGAGGCAGGTCCTCTCGACAAGGTGATGGAAATCGGCACCGGCTCGGGCTATCAGACGGCGGTGTTGTCGCAACTGGTCGAGCGGGTATTTTCCGTCGAACGCATCAAGGTTCTGCAAGACCGGGCCAAGGAACGCCTGGTGGAACTGAACCTGCGCAACGTGGTGTTCCGCTGGGGCGATGGTTGGGAAGGCTGGCCGGCGCTGGCACCTTACAACGGCATTATCGTGACCGCGGTGGCGACCGATGTACCTCAGGCGCTGCTTGATCAATTGGCACCGGGAGGGCGGCTGGTGATCCCGGTCGGATCGGGTGAGGTTCAACAATTGATGCTGATCATCCGGGAAGAGCAGGGCTTTTCCAGGCGTGTTCTGGGGGCTGTACGCTTCGTCCCGTTACTCAATGGGCCACTTGCCTGAGCATTTGTTTCAGGGCGCTGAATTCTCTTTGATCGCTCCTGTCTTACAGCGGCATCGATCAGTTAAACGGGATTCATCGTCAGGCAGCAAACGTGTGCGCGAAGCCGTTTCGCTTCATTAAAGGTAAAGGCTGCACGGCCCGTTATACTTGCGACATTTCATGCCGGAACACGGCAATCCACATTTTCAGCCACCACAAAGGGAGCGGCGGGTGAGTCTCACAGTCATTGCGCAGCGAATGGGTAAAACGAGCTTTCAGCGCCTGGTGACTGGCCTTGTCTTGAGCACCTTGCTGGTCGGTTGCTCCAGCAACAAGTCGAGTGATGCACGCGTCGTCGATCGCAGCAACGCCGTCGCCCAGCGTCCGGCAGTGACCACGGGTCAATACGTCGTCCGACCTAAAGACACCTTGTTTTCCATTGCCTTTCGCTACGGTTGGGACTACAAAGCCCTCGCGGCACGCAACAACATTCCTACGCCTTATACGATCCATCCGGGTCAGACGATTCGCTTTGACGGTCGCACCGGTTCAACGCCGACGCCGGTGGCCAGCACCACCGATTCAACGCCTTCTTCGTCGCTGAAAACCACGGTTATCCGGCGTCAGGCGAATGGCGCAACCACCAGCACAGCGGTGGTTACACCGTCCGTCGGCAGCAAGCCGACCCCTGCTCCGATGCCTCCTGCCGGTCCGGCCCCGACCGGCTGGGGGTGGCCATCTAATGGCATTCTTATTGGAAAATTCTCTTCAAACGGGAGTTTGAATAAAGGAATTGATATCGCCGGGGATTTGGGACAGCCTGTTTTAGCTGCGTCTGATGGGACGGTGGTATACGCCGGGAGTGGCTTAAGGGGCTACGGCGAATTAGTCATCATCAAACACAGCGATACCTACGTTAGCGCCTACGGACATAACCGCAGGCTGTTGGTTCGGGAGGGGCAGCAGGTCAAGGTCGGACAGACAATTGCCGAAATGGGGTCAACGGGTACAGACCGGGTGAAGCTGCATTTTGAGATTCGCCGACAAGGTAAACCAGTAGATCCGCTGCAATTCCTGCCGCGTCGTTGATCGCTTTCCAGCCTGTTCCGTCGCGTAGAGGGAACAGGTTCCAGCGTTGCCAAGGATAAAGGCGCCGCTTGAGCCTGAGGTCGAACTCACCAAAGGACTATAACAATGGCTCTCAGTAAAGAAGTGCCGGAGTTTGACATCGACGATGAGGTTCTCCTTATGGAGACCGGCATCGGTACGGATTCGATGTCGAATGATGAAGGGGCTGCTCCACCTTCCGTTCGTGCCAAATCCAAACACTCCGCCTCGTTAAAGCAACACAAGTACATTGACTACACGCGTGCGCTCGATGCCACGCAGCTGTACCTCAATGAGATTGGTTTTTCCCCTCTGCTATCCCCCGAAGAAGAAGTTCATTTTGCGCGCTTGTCGCAAAGTGGAGATCCGGCCGGGCGCAAACGCATGATTGAAAGTAACCTGCGGCTGGTGGTGAAAATCGCCCGGCGTTACGTCAATCGTGGTCTGTCGCTACTTGACCTGATCGAAGAGGGCAACCTCGGTCTTATCCGGGCGGTAGAGAAGTTCGACCCCGAACGCGGCTTCCGCTTTTCGACCTACGCGACCTGGTGGATTCGTCAGACCATCGAGCGCGCGATCATGAATCAGACCCGGACCATCCGGTTGCCGATTCATGTGGTCAAAGAGCTCAACGTGTACCTGCGGGCTGCACGGGAGCTGACGCAAAAACTCGATCACGAACCCTCACCCGAAGAAATTGCCAACCTGCTGGAAAAACCAGTAGGCGAGGTCAAGCGCATGCTCGGCCTGAACGAGCGGGTTTCTTCGGTCGACGTCTCGCTGGGTCCGGATTCGGATAAAACCCTGCTGGACACCCTTACCGATGACCGTCCAACCGATCCATGTGAACTGTTGCAGGATGACGACCTGTCCCAGAGCATCGATCAATGGCTCTCGGAGCTGACCGACAAGCAACGCGAAGTGGTGATACGCCGCTTCGGCCTGCGCGGTCACGAGAGCAGCACGCTTGAAGATGTAGGCCTGGAGATTGGCCTGACCCGGGAGCGGGTCAGACAGATTCAGGTTGAAGGCCTGAAGCGTCTTCGGGAAATTCTCGAGAAGAATGGCCTGTCGAGCGAGTCGCTGTTTCAATAAGTAATTTGCTGGCTGGCATAAAAACCCCCGACTGGTTCGGGGTTTTTTATTGCCCGGGAAACAGGCTGGGAGTTCCCTCCGTCATCCCTCTGGTTTGTAGTCTCTCGCTGTAAGTGTTTGCTTACTCTTTCGTAAGTGTTCGCTAATTGAATGGGTAGCAGTCGTACATATTCTTACGTGAGATATGGTTAACTAGTTGATTTATATGATTATTTTTTAAGATTAATAACTTGTGACAGGTCATTTCAGCTATCGGGGGCGATTGCTCTTGGTAAGGAATTCTCTAGTATCTGAACTGTGTCGACGGACAGACACACCCTTCAAGGATGAGGGGGAAGGACATCGCAGGAAGCGATTCATCAGGACGATGAAAAGGAACACAGGGAATAGGGAAAAATGTGGGCGGGTCAAACCGCCCCTTTTTTTGCCTGCAGAAAAGCAAAAAGGCCCGCGAGGGGCCTTTTTGAGAACGCGGGGTAATCAGCGTTCGAGGTCTTTGATCTTGCCTTTGACGCCATCCCACTCTTCGGCATCGGGCAACGATTCTTTCTTCTCGGTGATGTTGGGCCAGATTTCCGCCAGCTCAACGTTCAGCTGAATGAATTGCTGCATGTCTTCCGGGACTTCATCTTCGGAGAAGATGGCCACGGCAGGGCATTCTGGTTCGCACAGTGCGCAGTCGATGCACTCATCCGGGTGAATCACCAGGAAGTTCGGGCCTTCGTAAAAGCAGTCCACCGGACACACTTCTACGCAGTCGGTGTACTTGCACTTGATGCAGTTGTCGGTGACGACGAAGGTCATTTCTATTTTTCTCCTCAGGCGGCGGCAGCGGAGCCCCTTCACGTTGGGGTCGCCAGGTTTGGGAGCGATAGTCTGCTGGTCAGGCTATAAGCCAGCAGCATCCCAAACCGCGCGAGATTCTAACAGCTTGCAGGCAAGTGCGTTAGATCCGTGTCTTTAGTGTATAGAGCATTTCGAGCGCACGACGCGGTGTCATGTCGTCCAGATCAAGTTTTGCCAGATCATCCAACACCGGATGCGGCAGGCTGGCGAACATGTCGCTTTGCTGCGGCGCGGCCGGTTTGCCTTTGGCGGTCTTGGGAACTTCATGAGGCAGGGCGGTCGCTTCCAGCCGGCCCAGGTGTTCGCGAGCGCGCACGATCACTTCGCTCGGCACACCGGCCAACTGCGCAACCGCAAGGCCGTAGCTCTGGCTGGCAGGCCCTGGCAGCACGTGGTGCAGGAACACGATGCGTTCGTTGTGCTCGGTGGCGTTAAGGTGAACGTTGGCCACCAGCGGCTGGGCTTCCGGCAACACAGTCAGCTCAAAGTAGTGGGTGGCGAACAGCGTATAAGCCCGCAGATATGCCAGGCGTTCGGCCGCAGCCCACGCCAGGGACAGACCGTCAAAGGTGCTGGTGCCGCGACCGACTTCGTCCATCAGTACCAGGCTGCGCTCGGTGGCGTTGTGCAGAATATTCGCGGTTTCGCTCATTTCGACCATGAAGGTCGAACGCCCGCCGGCCAGGTCATCGCTGGAGCCGATCCGGGTAAAGATCCGGTCCACTAGAGACAACTCGCAACTGGCTGCCGGCACGAAGCTGCCGATGTGTGCCAGTAGCACGATCAGAGCGGTCTGACGCATGTAGGTGGATTTACCGCCCATGTTCGGACCGGTGATCACCAGCATGCGGGTGTTGTCGTCGAGGCTCAGGTCGTTGGCCACGAACGGCGTGGTCAGTACTTGCTCGACCACCGGGTGACGACCCTGGCTGATGCGCATGCACGGCTCACTGACGAAGCGCGGGCAGTTCAGATCGAGGTTCAGCGCGCGTTCGGCAAGGTTGCTCAGCACGTCCAGTTCGGCCAGTGCCGCGGCGGTGTCTTGCAGCGGTGGCAACTGGGAAATCAAATCTTCGAGCAGTGCTTCGTAGAGCATCTTCTCGCGCGCCAGGGCGCGGCTCTTCGCCGACAGGGCCTTGTCTTCGAACGCCTTCAGTTCCGGCGTAATGAAGCGCTCGGCACCTTTTAACGTCTGGCGACGGATATAGTCTGCCGGCGCCGATTCGGCCTGCTTGCTTGGCAACTCGATGAAGTAGCCATGAATGCGGTTGTAACCGACTTTCAGGTGCGACAGACCGGTACGGGCTTTCTCGCGTGCTTCGAGGTCGATCAGGAACTGCCCGGCGTTTTCGCTGAGCGATTGCAAATCGTCCAACTCGGCGTCGTAACCGGTTTTCAACACGCCGCCGTCACGGATCACGGCGGGCGGGTTGTCGATGATAGCTTTTGCCAGCAGCGCCGCCAGTTCCGGGTAGGTGCTGGTGGTCTTCGCCAGTTGAATGATGTGCGGAGCTTCCAGCTCAGTCATCGCCACTTGCAACTCAGGCAATGCACCAAGCGCATCGCGCAGGCGAGCCAGGTCACGAGGGCGGGCATTGCGCAGGCCGATCCGCGCCAGGATTCGCTCGATGTCGCCGATTTCCTTGAGTTGCGGTTGCAGCTTTTCGAAACGGTAACCGTCGAGCAGGCAGGTAATCGAGGTCTGGCGCGCCAGCAATACGGTCAGATCCCGCAGCGGACGGTTCAGCCAACGGGTCAGCAGGCGGCTGCCCATGGCGGTTTGGCAGCGATCGACCACTGATTGCAACGTGTTGTCGCGGCCGCCGGCCAGGTTGGTATCCAGTTCCAGGTTGCGACGGCTCGCGCCGTCCAGCACCACGGTGTCGTCCAGGCGTTCGTGGCGCAGGCTGCGCAAATGGGGCAGGGCGGTGCGCTGGGTTTCCTTGGCGTAGCTGAGCAGGCAACCGGCGGCGCCGATGGCCAGGGTCAGGTTCTCGCAGCCGAAACCTTTCAGGTCCTGGGTGGAAAACTGCTGGCAAAGACTTTTCAGCGCCGAATCACGTTCGAAATCCCACGGCGCACGGCGACGAACCCCACGACGTTTTTCCGCCGGCAGGTCTTTCGGCCAATCATCCGGGATCATCAGCTCCACCGGATTGACGCGCTCCAGTTCTGCCAGCAGGTTTTCCCAGCCCTTGATCTCCAGTACGGTGAAGTTGCCGCTGGTGATATCCAGCACCGCCAGGCCAAACAGACGTTCGTCACCCAGCACCGCTGCGATCAGGTTATCCCGGCGCTCATCCAGCAGCGCTTCATCGCTGACCGTACCCGGTGTGATGATCCGCACCACCTGACGATCCACCGGCCCTTTGCTGGTCGCCGGGTCGCCGACCTGCTCGCAGATCACCACCGACTCGCCGAGCTTGACCAGTTTCGCCAGGTAACCTTCCGCGGCGTGGTAAGGAATCCCACACATCGGAATCGCCTGACCCGCCGACTGCCCGCGGGCGGTCAGGGTGATGTCCAGCAATTTGGCGGCCTTCTTCGCGTCTTCATAGAAGATCTCGTAGAAGTCGCCCATGCGGTAGAACATCAGCTGGTCAGGGTGCTGGTTTTTCAGGCGCCAGTACTGCTGCATCATTGGCGTGTGGGAGGATAAATCTGAAATTGCTTTATTCATCAGTGGCTTATGGATAAATGTCAAAGTCTTTGGGTGAAATGGGGCATTCGATTCGAAAATCCCGAACCTATAGCCTCGCTTGATCAGCACATGCCAAGGTTAACATGCTTGGCCCCAGGCTTACTGACAGGCTGCACGACCATTGGCAGCGGCCATGCTCCGCGCGATGAATTCACCGTCGAGATCTAAAGATTCGGTCTCGTAAATCAACTTCTAATTGGGTGCTGAAAGCTTCTTGATCTTAGGTTGAAAGATATACTTGAGGCATGCGGAGGACGGTAGTTCAACGTACTTGTAGCTTACATAAGAGCAAAGCAGGACGGCAGCGCAAATCGTTACTAATGCCATCGTTGAGTCTAAATTGGTTTTTTTCTGGAAGGCGAGTACAAAAAATATAATTATCGGGTGTGATAAGTAGGTTGAGTAGGACCAATCCCCAAGCTTGTTTATTTTACTTTCCTTGGAAAAGCGGTGTTCTTGAGAGATCAGTGCAAGCATTATGGCAGCACAGGGCAATCCGATGCGTAGGGGGTTGTGGTCGACGAACCTCGACATAGCAATTACGATGGTCGATATTGCGAAAATCAATATTGCGATGGTTATGGATATCGAGCGGTGGTAGCCACGTTTATAGATTTCCGCAATAAAAACGCCAAACAAGAAATTGTAAATTATTGGTGTTTCGTAGAATGCGAATGAGCCTCCTAGCTTGGGTGCGAAAGTTTGTATGAGTACGATTCCAATAAAAAGCCCAGCAGTAAGTAGATACTTCGGAATGAGCAGGGATAAAGCAAAAATCAAATAGAAAACAGCTTCAAAATTTAACGTCCAACCTACAGATAACACTGGAAATAGGCCGAGCCCTGAGGGGTTCTGTGCTGGCAAAAACAACATGCTTTTTAAGAAGAAATCCAAGCTGATTCCAAGGGCTGGCATTATGCTTGGTGCCACAATTATTGTGAGCGCGGTGATCAGGGTGTATAGCCAGTAGGCTGGCACTATTCGAGCTATTCGGTGAATGGCAAATTCTTTTGGGGAGATTGTTTTTTTAGAGGTCGATGCGTAAATAACGAAGCCGCTGATGATAAAGAAAATATCTACGCCTATCGATCCATAGTTGTAGAGTAATGCAGTAATCATGTTGCTTTCTTTATTTCCAGAAAGTTGTACGTAGTGATGCAGTACCACGATCCATGCAGCGAAGGCCCTAAGAAACTGTATGGAATTCAGCATTTAGTTATGTCTTGAAATGTACAAGTGTACCAGTGTTGATAGGGGCGTGTAGCCCTATATCAGGTTTCAAGAGGTATGAAATCCGGCTTCAACGATTCTCATCTCTTCCCGCCATCGATTTTTTTGTCTGAAGGAGGATAATCGCCACCGCAAAGCCGAGTGACATCTTGCCCGTACAGTTTGGGGCGAGGCTCGCGGTGAAAATTTCATCAGTCAGGCCGCTGTGGCCTGGCAGCAGTGTGGGCGGTGACGGAATAAGGCTGGAGGAAGGGGTGTTGCGCCCGGGGAAATTGAAGTGACAGCCGCAGAATCTGCATGGCTAAGCGCGGAACCAGATACCGTGCGCGCAGGATGTTCCCACGGTGTTGATTTGATTTTTAACTTTAGGGACTCTGATACCTTAGAGCGCGGATGCTAGACGCTGGTTTTCTTGGCGTTTAGTCAATATAGAGGGAGTGGCAGTGATCAATGAAGAAGAAAATTCTGGTTTATGGGTCGACAGAGTTTGGAGCCGTCGTGCGCGAGCTGGTACGGCACTGCGGGGCGCATTTCGCCGGTTTCGTCGATGACTGGCACGCCGGCGAGGGTATTATTGGGACGCTGGCGGACGTTATCCAGACGTGTCCGCCTGAAGAGTATGACTTTGCCATTGCCATCGGGTACAAACACCTTGAGGCGCGTCGATGCAAGTTCGACGAGCTGCTAGCTCATGGGTACTGCCTGCCATCTTTCATTCATCCACAGGCATACGTGAGTGACAGCACCACGATTGGTGCTGGCGCCTTGGTTATGGCGCGTGCTGTTCTGGACATCAGAGCGCAGGTGGGGGATCTTGCCGTTGTATGGCCTGGGGCTGTGATCAATCACGACTGCGTGGTCGATGGAAACACCTTTATTTCCCCGAATGCCACTCTCTGCGGACACTCCAGGGTCGGCATCGATACTTTCATTGGTGCCGGTGGGGTGGTGGTAGATCATACGTCTGTGCCAAGTGGCTCATTCATAAAGGCCGGATCGGTCTTTGTTCGAAAGAAGGCCAGCAACTAGACATCCTGGGGCATCCAGGCAAAAAATAGTGTTGCCGGCAGATGGATTTAGTTGCAGTGCCGAGAGGTTCGCTGCAACGACGTGCTTCACCCTCCGGTCAGCTGATGTTAGCTTGCGCACCTCTTTTGTCTGTCGACTTGGCGTTTAACCATGAGTAATGCTTTACCAAAAAAAATCCTACTGCTGATACCCATGGTGCTGATCTGTGCACTGCTCAGCGGAGTGTTTCTTCCGGTCTATTCTGATGAGGTTGTGACGAAATTCAACAATGCACGCTTTTTCATGGAAAGCGGGCAGATGCTCTCGTTTTATCCGCAATGCACCACCACTGTCGGCCATTGGGTAGCTTGGGTTTTTTATCCTGCTGCGATATTGATTTCCTCGGTTTACGCCTATCTGGAACCTTTCGGCTTGCGGGTGAGTGGCGTTGTACTAGCGTCGGTTTGGTTCGGGTTGTTGGCTTACTGGTGCTATCGGCAAACAGCAGAGGGATGGGTGAGGCGTTTCACCTTACTGGCTGCCTTTGCATCCCTAGGTGTCATGCCATATCTCTGGGTACTGTCGCGCCCCGAGCAGTTCATGTTATTGCCGGTTCTGCTCATTTGCATTTTGGCACTGTTCGCCCCCGTATCGAGCAGCAGCAGACGTCAACTGATCTTAATGGGCGGGTTAGTGCTGTTGCTTTCGGTATTTTTCTACGCTCATCCCAAGAGTCTTTTTTTTACGCCGTTCTTTCTTGCTGCCGTATGGATAGCCACGCGAGGTTTCAGGTTGCTGATTCGCGCCGGCCTGTTGATGTATGTACTTGCTTTAAGTACGCAAGTGTTACGAGATGCCAGTTTCCTCGGTGGCTGTCTGGATGCACCTGCTATCCAAAGCTTACTGGCTGCGAACAGTCTGATGCCCGGAATGTTGTTGAGCGACCCTCTTGCGTTCTTTGGAGCGGCTTGGCAAAACCTCGGCCTGTTTTCCGAGCGGATGCTTGCTCACCTGACCTTTAACCCTACCTTTCAATCGGGTTGGTTGCCGCCCTTGACGGACAAACCCGGTCTGTTGCTCTGGCTGAACCCGCTTATTCATTACACCCTGCTAGTTTTGGTGGTGGGAAGCCATTTGTTGGCGGTAGGCGTGGCAGTCGTCTCCCTGGCAAGACGGCGGATGCCGGCGGCACTCTTCCTGGCGTCACTGCTGGCCGCAGGCGATTTGATCAATATCGCGCTGTATAACCTCCAGAACTTTTACGCCGGCATCCAGTACGTTCCCCTATCTATTGTTATCGTAGTCTTACTGTTCCAGTGCCTGCCGGTTGTCCGGCCATGGTTTGCGGCCAGGATTGCGGGGTATCTGACTCTAGCGTTTGTGGCCGGTCTCGCACTCATGTCGTTAGTTACACTGTTTTATCTGGTAACGCCGAATCTGCTGCGCAATGCTGACTATGCCAACGCCAGTATTCCTGGTCAGCCGCTGTCTGTACCGGTAATGGGCGTCAAGGCACACCTGGATTCGATCCGGGAGCTGGGCGAGTCCTGTCATATTCCGGCGGACAACGCTGAGCATGTAGTGGTCGATCACATGACCTATTTCGCCTACCTGAGAGATCGCAGTCCTATACACGTCCTGTATGTTTCGGAGTTCGGTTACGGCGGGGATCTGCTCAACGGCAAATTGCTACCTTTTCTGAAGGAAAGAAATAGCCCTGGCCTGATTACCCGGTGTGAGTGGGTGCCCAGCGAGTTTCGCGACATTCAGCGACAGAATGACCGTGGTTATTGCTGCGTCGATTTTGGTAGCAGGTAGGGAGGATACCCGCTCCTACCGCGAAGGCGCGTAGTGAGCGGGACTGCTGAGAGGGTTCAGCGAAGTGCTGTCTCGAGTACGGCGATGACGCGATCTTGTTGTTCATGCGTCAATCCGACCCACAGCGGTAGCCGGATCAGCCGTTCTGACTGCCGGTCGGTCACGGCCATTGATCCATGGACCCGGCCATAGCGTTGACCGGCTGGCGATGAGTGAAGTGGAACATAGTGGAACACTGAATTAACGCCCGCGCTTTTCAGCGCTTCGAGTACCATCTGGCGGTCAATCTGCGAGTCCAGAAGTACATAGTACATGTGGGCATTGTGGGTGCAGTAGGCGGGTATGATCGGTCGCCTGAGCAAACCTTTCTGCTCAAGGGGGCTCAAGGCATCATGATAGTGCTGCCAGCACGCCAACCGTTGCTCGGTAATGCCTGTGGCTTCCTCCAGTTGTGCCCACAGGAATGCCGCGATCAACTCCCCAGGCAGGAATGACGAACCCACTTCTTGCCAAGTGTACTTGTCCACTTCACCCCGGAAGAAGCTGCTGCGGTCCGTGCCTTTTTCACGAATGATCTCGGCGCGTCGGACCAGCGCCGGATCGTTGACCAGCAGCGCGCCCCCTTCTCCAGATATGACGTTCTTGGTTTCATGGAAGCTCAATGCACCAAGGCTACCAATGCTCCCCAGTGGACGACCCTTGTAGCAGGCCATGATGCCCTGTGCGGCATCTTCGACGACGTGCAAGCCGTGACGTTGGGCAATTGCCAGAATGTTGTCCATCTCACAGGCCACGCCCGCATAGTGCACGGGAACGATAGCCCGGGTGCGCGGGGTGATGGCTGCCTCGATCAAGCGTTCGTCGAGGTTAAGCGTGTCTTCGCGAATATCCACAAACACCGGCACGCCGCCACGCAGCACGAATGCGTTGGCGGTGGAGACAAAAGTGTAGGACGGCATGATGATCTCATCACCCGGCTGAATATCCAGCAACAAGGCCGCCATTTCCAGTGCTGCGGTGCAAGAATGAGTCAGCAAGGCCTTGTTGCAGCCACTGGCGTTCTCCAGCCACTGGTGACAGCGCTTGGAGAACGGCCCATCGCCCGCCAGCATATTGCCGAACTTGGCTTCGGCGATGTAATACAATTCCTTGCCGGTCATGTGAGGGCGATTAAATTGAATTTTTTCGCTAGTCATCGCAGTGTTCCGATTAGGGTTGAGTGGCAATCAGCAACAGTGAACCGCATCATTGAGCTGTTTTGAATACGAAGAATTTGAGGGTTACAAACAGATAGCCAGCTACCACAAAGATTGCCGCTGCCTGTATCCACTGGTGGGCGTATCCGAAGTGATCGACGAATAACGCCAGCAGGAAGAGGTTGATGCCATAACCACCCATGTGGGCAATGACAAAGCGAATACCTGAACCTAAAGTCCCTCCCTCGTAAGAAAAGGTCAGGTGCCGGTTTCCAAAGAAACTGATAAGTGCGCCGGCTACATAGAGAGCTGTCATGGTCTGCTTCGGTGGGCTTCCCAGTTCGGTCAAAAAAAGGTAAACGGCAAGGCCGCAGGCGTTGCTGAGTAAACCGATCAAGCCATACTTGATCAATTGCGCAGCAGGTATCCGTCGTTTCAGTCGAGCGGTCAGGCTGTTCATTCAGCTTCTACGTCCAGCAATTGTCGCACCTCGAGCCAGGCGTGTTTTTCCGTCATGAGCGGCCATAAATGTTCCTGACTATGGTGTAGGGGCGGCGCTTGCTTTCGGAGAATACTTTGGAAAGGTAGATGCCGATGATGCCCATGCATGAGAGGACCAGGCCGCCAAGCAACCAGATCGAGACCATCACTGAAGTCCAGCCCGCCATGATATATGAGAAGAACAGCCAGTTGATCAGCAGGTAAGCGGAATAGCAGCAGGCGAATGAGAAAATGATAAGGCCGATGTAGAAAATGGCGACCAGCGGTAGGACGCTGAAAGATGTGACGGAATTCACCACCAACGACAATTTGCGCCTGAAGGTGTAGGTTGATTGACTTGTGCTGAGTTTTTGAATGGTGACAGCCTTTTGTACGAAGCCGGTGATGTGAAACAAACCGGCCATGAACACCTCTCGTTCCTCATGGCACAGTAGCGCATCTACATAGCGCCGAGTCATCAAACGAGCCGTGACAACATTGGCGGGGAGCGACAAACCGGACAACCGGTTGATCAACGTCCAGAAGAGACCACCACTCAATCGTTCGAACCAACTGCCCTTACGCTGCTCTTGCACTCCGAAGACCACGTCACAGTTCTCGCCGTGCATCTGCTCGGAAAAAGTCAGCAGACACTCCGGCGGTTCCTCCAAGTCGCTGTCGATCAAGAACACCTCATCACCCCTGGCATGGGCGAGGCCGGTCATCATCGCCTTGTGATGACCGAAGTTCCGTGAAAGGTCGACCAGCACCACATGCGGGTCAGTTTCCGTCAGGCGAATGGCCCGTCCCAGGCTGTCATCAGGCGAGCCGTCGTTGACCAGAACGATCTCATAGTCATCACCTGCATGTGCTTGCGCAACACTGCTGCAGCGTGCATGAAACTCCTGGAGATGGTTTGCGGATTGATACAGGGTGGCGACGATCGACAGTCTCATAGCGTGACGTACTTCATGTATGTGTGAGATCCAGTGCCGCAGTTGAAAAGCAGGTCAAGAATACTGACCCCGTGGACGAACGAGCCCCACAGCTGTGGATATTCGCGGTAGTCACTGTAGTCGAACCAGTGCAAATCGATGCCTTGCGCCTGGAATTGTTCAGGCTGCAAGTAATCTTTGGCTGATGGTCCGGAAATATAATCACTGGCACCCGACTGTCGGCACAAGTCGACCAGACGCTCAGTCTTGCCTTCCCCCAGTTGGTAATCCCAAGAGCAGGATATCCGCGTATTGATACCCAAATAGGCGCAGATAACTTTTATCAGGGTGCTGTTCAATTGGGTCAGATGGCTATAGGACGCGTCTAAGTAAAGAGGGCGAAGCCAGCTAGCGATAGCATCGAAATGTGCTGCTCGTCGGTAATTGCTTTCCAAAGTTTTCCAGTGCTTTACCTGCCAGCCGTCGACCAGAGGCACATCACGGATGCGCCGACGAATATCCTGGCCCACCGGCACTGTCAGCCACTGCACACCTTGAGGTGTCTTGATCTGATTACGATTGCGCCAGTCGTTTTTAGTGAATTGCATATCATCGTAAAGGATGAATTCATCCACCGCCGCGATGAGGTCAAAGTAACCTTTCCAGGGGATATAGTTGGACTGCAGGATGGCAACTTTCTTCACATTGAAATCCGTTCGCGAGCAAGCGCACTGCCTATTTTGGAATCAGTGCTGTTGCCTGTGTATATTCTGAGGCTGTTCCATATGCTAACAGCAATAAGCGCAGCGAGTTACCCAAGGTATCTGCTAGCATCTTGGACTAGGGTGTATGCCCGGCGCAGATATGAATGCTCGGCAGTGCGTATATGATATTTATGCACGATCTATGCGAATCAGCATTTGTTTTTCGCGAAAAGATCAAGCACTATGCGCTTTATGCAAAAACGCAATGTTTCTACCGTCTTAAGAGCGCTGCTCGATCAGCACGGGATCTCCCCCACGGAGCTTCACCGTCGCACCGGCGTGCCTCAATCCACTCTCTCGCGGATCCTCAGCGGGAAGATCGTCGATCCCTCGGATAAACACATCTCGAAGATTGCCGAGTACTTCGCCGTGAGCACCGACCAGTTGCGGGGCCGCGCGGATGTCGCGCCGGCAGCCAGCACCGGGCGCGATCAATTGCATTCGGAACTCAAGGACATAAGTCTGTGGGACGACGATACGCCCGTCGATGACGACGAGGTATCGGTCCCCTTTCTTCGCGAGGTTGAATTGGCTGCAGGATCAGGCAGGTTCGTCATCGAAGAGAGCGAGCGCTCTAGCCTGCGCTTTGGCAAGCGGAGTCTGCGCCACAACGGCGTTCAGTTCGATCAGGCCAAATGCGTGACGGTGCGCGGCAACAGTATGTTGCCGGTACTGCGCGACGGCGCCACCGTCGGCGTTAATGCCGGCAAGTGCGGGATCGGCGATATCGTGGATGGCGACCTTTATGCCATCAACCATAACGGCCAGTTGCGAGTGAAACAGCTTTATCGCCTGCCTACCGGGATACGCCTGCGCAGCTTCAATCGCGATGAACATCCGGACGAGGACTACACCTTCCAGGAAATCCAGGAAGAGCAGATTGTCATCCTCGGTCACGTCTTCTGGTGGGGCATGTACGCCCGTTAACCTCACCGCTGTCAGATAAAACCCGCCATCGAGCGGGTTTTTTTTCGCCTGCCAAAAACCACCAGCGCCTTTGTCTGCGGCGCTTTCATGCGTCTGCGCATTTTAACGTACAAATAAATGCATCAATGCATTGACTGTATATGCATACATGCATATTCTTTGTCTCAAGCAGCTCAAAAGCAGCTCAAAAGCAGCTCGAAGCAAAGCTCTTTAGTTCCACCACAAAGGCAGCGATGAACCGGCCTCAACGGTTCAGAGGGTTGGCAACTGACCCGGGTGTGCAGCGTAAAGCACCACAAGCAGTTATCCGGCGGGCAGGGACCGCGGTCGGAAAAACAATTTGAATCGATCCGTACCGCGCCAGTAGCGCCGAAAGGTCAATGCGAAGGACCGCATTCTGAAAAGCCCGGTTAGCGCCGGGCTTTTTGGAATGCCTACCTACCGTCAGGCAACTCAAGAGACACCGTTTGAAAGACACACACACATCACTCATCAATCACCCGCAGGAGGCGTGACATGACAAACGAGCAACAAGCGTTGCTGGACATGCCGATCTGGCTCGTCATCGTCCTCGCCCTGGTGGGCGGGGTGTCCGGCGAAATGTGGCGCGCCGACAAGGAGGGCGCCCGCGGCTGGTCATTGCTGCGGCGCCTGGCCTTGCGATCCGGGGCCTGCATGGTCTGCGGGGTCTCGGCCATCATGCTGCTGTATGCCGCCGGCGTGTCGATCTGGACGGCATGCGCGTTCGGTTGCCTGACGGCGATGGCCGGGGCAGACGTTGCCATTGGCCTTTATGAGCGCTGGGCGGCCAAGCGGATTGGCGTTTGCGAAGTGCCTCCGCGAGATCCTCGCCAGGATGACTGATCACAAAGCCCAATGGAATGGCGAGCAGCGGTGCCGACCGGCATCCGACCCGCAAGGACGCGGGTTTTCCAAGGCCAGTACCTTTCACTCAAACCCGCCAACAAGCGGGTTTTTTATTGCCCGGTGAAAACACCATGAAGCTCACTCTACTGATCGACCAAGTGCGTGATCACTGCCCACGTCTTGTAGATCGAGTCGCCGCCGGCATTCTGGAGGCAATATGACCGTTACGCAGCAACAACTACAGATCGTTATGCCCAACGCCTGCTCCCAAGCAGGCGTTTTCATTTCTGCGCTCAACACCGCCATGACCCACCGCAACATCAATACCCCGAAACGCATCGCTGCGTTCCTTGCGCAAGTCGGTCACGAGTCGGGGCAGTTGCAGTACGTGCGTGAGTTGGGCAGCGCTCAATACTTGAGCAAGTACGACACTGGCGCATTGGCTGTGCGCCTGGGTAATACGCCAGAGTCCGACGGCGACGGTCAAAAATACCGTGGTCGAGGCCTGATTCAGATTACGGGTCGTGACAATTACCGTCAGTGCAGTCTCGGACTCTTCGGTGATGATCGTTTGCTATTTTTGCCAGGACTTCTGGAAAAGCCCCGGTGGGCAGCTGAATCGGCTGCCTGGTTCTGGGAGCAAAATGGCTTCAATGAACTGGCCGACCGCGACCAGTTCAACAGCATCACCCGTCGCATCAACGGCGGCCTGAACGGTTTGCAGGATCGCTTGCAACTCTGGGCTCGGGCGAGGGCGGTGTTATGCCAGCCTTCGGTTTGATCCCGGTGCCTTACCGCATCATTGGCGTTGTTGTGTTTCTGGCTGTGTTGGCCGGCGGCTCGGCGGCGCTGGCCTGGCGCTTTCAGGATTGGCGTTATGGCCGGCAACTGGCGGAACAGGCCACGCTGCACGCCGAGGTACTGAATCAACTGACTCTGGCAGCCGCAACGCAGCAACAGGCCGAACAGGACAAGCGTCTAGCACTGGAGCAGCGTCTTTCGATCAGCGAACAAACCCATTACCGAGCGCTTAGCGATGCCCAACGTGATCAAGGTCGCCTGCGCGATCGTCTTGCCACTGCTGATGTGCGCCTGTCAGTCCTCCTCGATGCCCGTGACGCGGCCTCTGTCTGTGCAGTGCCAACCGCCTCCGGAGCCAGCCGCGTGGATCATGGAATCGCGCGCGCCCGACTTGACCCTGCGCATGCTCAGCGAATTATCGCCATCACCGACGCCGGCGACCGCGGACTGATTGCCTTGCAGGCCTGTCAGGCTTATATCAGAGCCCTCGCTCGTTAACATTTTGATCGATCCTGCGCCTTGCAAGCGCGTTACGCTCGTGTACGGTAGTTCTCATTCCGCTTGCTCAGGAGATGACCGTGAAAGAAATCACCCAACTGGCCGCTGAACTTGGCAGGCGTTTGCAGGTTCTCAATGCCCACGTCACCGCCGCAGAGTCCTGCACCGGCGGCGGGATCAGCGAGGCGATCACCCGGGTTCCGGGGAGTTCGGCGTGGTTTGAGGCCGGTTATGTCACCTATTCCAATCGCCAGAAAACCGAGCAATTGAATGTCCCGGTCGAGTTGTTTTCGACGGTGGGGGCGGTCAGTCGCGAGGTGGTCGAGGCCATGGTCCGAGGCGCGCAGGAGAAAAGTCATGCGCGTTTTGCCGTCGCGGTCAGCGGTGTTGCGGGGCCGGACGGCGGTTCCGCGAGCAAACCGGTGGGCACCGTCTGGCTAGCCTGGGGCGTCGGGGAGGCGGTGTTCAGCGAGGTCCGGCACTTCCCCGGAAACCGCGACGAGGTCCGCCGACAAACGGTCAAGGCCGCGCTAGAGGGGCTGCTGCGCCATACCACTGGAGAAATCTCAAATCAGGGGTAGGCGATCCTGAAACGCTGTGGAATAATACTGGCTACTTATACAGGTGTTGGCCGTCAGGCCTTATTGATTACGTGAGGACTTTAATGGACGACAACAAGAAGAAAGCCTTGGCTGCGGCCCTGGGTCAGATCGAACGTCAATTCGGCAAGGGTGCCGTAATGCGTATGGGCGATCAGGACCGTCAGGCGATCCCGGCTATCTCCACTGGCTCTCTGGGTCTGGACATCGCGCTCGGCATTGGCGGTCTGCCAAAAGGTCGTATCGTTGAAATCTACGGTCCTGAATCCTCCGGTAAAACCACGCTGACACTGTCGGTGATCGCCCAGGCTCAAAAAGCCGGCGCGACCTGTGCCTTCGTCGATGCTGAACACGCCCTTGACCCTGAATACGCCGGCAAACTGGGCGTCAATGTCGACGACCTGCTGGTTTCGCAGCCGGACACCGGCGAGCAAGCCCTGGAAATCACCGACATGCTGGTGCGTTCCAACGCGGTTGACGTGATCATCGTCGACTCCGTGGCAGCTCTGGTTCCAAAGGCTGAAATCGAAGGCGAAATGGGTGACATGCACGTGGGCCTGCAAGCCCGTCTGATGTCCCAGGCGCTGCGTAAAATCACCGGTAACATCAAGAACGCCAACTGCCTGGTTATCTTCATCAACCAGATCCGTATGAAAATCGGTGTGATGTTCGGCAGCCCGGAAACCACCACCGGTGGTAACGCGTTGAAGTTCTACGCTTCGGTTCGTCTGGACATCCGCCGGACTGGCGCGGTGAAAGAAGGTGATGAAGTCGTCGGTAGCGAAACCCGCGTCAAAGTCGTTAAGAACAAGGTGGCTTCGCCGTTCCGTCAGGCTGAGTTCCAGATTCTTTACGGCAAGGGCATCTACCTCAACGGTGAGATGATCGACCTGGGCGTGCTGCACGGTTTCGTTGAGAAGTCCGGCGCCTGGTATGCCTATGAAGGCACCAAGATCGGTCAGGGCAAGGCTAACTCGGCCAAGTTCCTGGCAGACAATCCGGAAATTGCCGCCAAGCTCGAGAAGCAACTGCGCGACAAGTTGCTGACTCCAGCGCCGGACGTTAAAGCGTCGCCAGTCAAAGAGACTGCTGATGACCTGGCTGACGCTGATATCTGATTGATCCGATGACCGCCGTACTCGATACACTCGTCGCGGTGCGGCGAACCGCAATGGACCTGCTCGCGCGACGCGAGCACGGTCGAGTCGAGTTGACGCGTAAACTGCGTCAACGCGGCGCCCTCCCTGAAATGATCGACACGGCACTCGACCGCTTGACGGAAGAAGGCCTGCTGTCCGAATCCCGTTATCTCGAAAGCTTTGTTTCCTACCGTTCCCGTTCCGGTTATGGCCCTTTGCGTATTCGCGAAGAGTTGAGCCAGCGCGGCCTGCAACGTACCGACATCGAACTTGCTTTACGCGAGAGCGGTATCAACTGGCAGGAGCAACTGGAAGACACCTGGCGGCGAAAGTTTTCCGGGCATTTACCGATAGACGCCCGGGAACGTGCCAAACAAGGCAGGTTCCTGAGTTATCGGGGATATTCCATGGAAATGATCAGCCGCTTGTTCAGCGGTCGAGGGATGGACGATTGACTGAAACGGCTCGCTATTTCGATAGCGGGCCGTTTTTTTTTGCTTACGTAACCTTGGACGGTTCCCGCGAGCGCTGTTGCGCCTGGGGTTGGGATTGCGCCAGGTTTTCTGGCAGGTTGATGTAGTCCACCAGTTCCCGCAGGCGTCCATGATCACGGGCGTTGAAGGTGAAAGCGAGTCGCGCCAGGTGGCTGAACTGCGGTTCGTCGTGTTCCTCTCCGCTGTAAGCATGTTGATGGAAATGATCGCTCAGACACAGGTCGGCAAATGCCTCCTGCATGTGTTCGAGCGCCTGGTCGCTGAGCTTGTGATTCATGCGGATCACGAATTGATGCTTGAGCCAACGGCTGGAGTGGAAGTTGCTGTAGAACTGGTTGATCTGCTCCACAGCTTCTTCCACGCTGTAGACCAGACTGACGAGTTTCATATCGGTCGGCAGGATGTAGCGATTTTCCTCCAGTTGATGGTGGATGAAGTCCAATGCGCCTTGCCAGAACTTGCCGCCGGGAGCGTCCAGCAATATCACGGGCACCAGCGGGCTTTTGCCAGTCTGGATCAATGTCAGCACTTCCAGCGCTTCATCCAGGGTGCCGAAACCGCCAGGGCACAGGACCAGCGCATCGGCTTCCTTGACGAAGAACAGCTTGCGTGTGAAGAAGAAGTGGAAAGGCAGCAGGTTGGTGGTGCCATTCACGGTGGGATTGGCATGCTGCTCGAAGGGCAGGGTGATATTGAATCCCAAACTGTGTGCCAGGCCAGCACCTTCGTGGGCCGCCGCCATGATGCCACCACCGGCACCGGTGATGACCATCAGGTCTGAGCGCGCCAGCGCCGCGCCTAGCTCTCGGGCCAGACCGTACAGCGGATGTTCTATCGGCGTTCGGGCAGAGCCGAAAACGGTGACTTTGCGCCGCCCCTTGAACTGTTCCAGCACACGGAAAGCATGTTCCAGTTCGCGTAGGGTTTGCAGGGTGATCTTGGCATTCCAGCGGTTGTGATCTTCCTGGGCCATGCGTAGCACGGTCAGGATCATGTCGCGGTAGATCGGGATGTTCGGGCTGTTGGGTGAAACCAGGTTGAGTTGCTCTTCGACCTTGCTGATGAGGTCGTGGCCGCTTTCTTCAAAATGACGGCTCAGGAGGTCATTCGGTTGGTAAGGCATCAACTTCTCCTTCCATACAGGCTCTGTTTTTCCCTTGGATGAAGGAAACATTCGCACAACAAGACGCGCAATGGGCAGCCCCTTTCCTGCCCTGAAAAGTAAACGTGAACACTATGAATCTAGACCGTCATAGCGTTTTTCGCTGACTTGATCATTGCGCTGCAAAGTCTTTCCTGGCAACCGCTTATTGTCGATTTGCAAGGTGCTTTCACCGCTCGTCTGAACGCAAGGCGAGAGTCCGACAGTCTGATTTACTAAATTACAGGCACGACACGACAACTTTGCGTCAAAGGCAGGACGCACGTTACAAGCGGTTCAAGGAATTTATCGCTCAAGCAAGGGCGAGGTGCAGGGAGGCGGGAAGGTATGACCAGAGTTATTCTGGAGATCGATACGCAACTGTATCGATTATTGAAATCATCCGCCGAGGCCAATCATTTGAGTCTCGAAGAAGAGTGCTGCCGACGTTTGGAGGGTGCCGACCGACGCTCGCGTTATTTGCAAGCGCTGTTGGCAGAACTGCGCGCCGAGGATGAACAGCGGCGCGCCAATTCCCGTTGATTACTTCTTCTTGGTCGGAGCCGCTTTCGGGCAGTCCGATTCCTGATAACTGGCGGAGCCGACTGAGCGGTTGGTCTTCACCTCAGTGAAGTCGTAACGCATGACCGCGCCCTTGGCCATCAGTTTGCGGAACGATGGGTTGTTGCATACAGAGGCGCCAAGCTGGAAATACACGGCTTTCGGGTCGGCACGCATCTTGTTGGCGTGGCTGCTTTGCACGCTCAAATGGTTGATCAGCGTGTTGCCTTCGACGGTGTAGCCCTGATCAAGAATGTCTTCGTTGATCGCCCGTGGAGTACCAACACTGCTTTGTATGGCGACGTTTCGCAGCTCTCTGTTGAGATTCTGCTCACTCAAGGAAGCAGCCTGAGCGCTGAAGGACGACGCCAGCAAAATGGCAGCGGTGGGAACGATAAGGCGCAGCATGAAACTCTCCTGGTTCAGTGACTGGTGGTTCGACCCGTCACATGACTGTGCGTTCAGTGGCGGCGAATTATAGGGGACGAGGCCTGGACGGTACAGGCTTGCACCGCCTGCTCTGATAAACTGCCGCCACTTTCTGCCCTGCCGAGTGTTTTTCGTGTCGATTTTCTTCCCCTGCCGGCGTTGCCTGCGATGAACCCTGCAATCCCACGCTTTGCTGCAAACGCAGTAGCCCGCTTGCGCGATGAGCGAGAGGAAGAGGGCATCAAGCCGATTCAGGCCCGAGGCTGGAGGGCGCCGCGTTGCCGAGCCTGCCGTGTGATCGAGAGCCACTGCCTGTGCGCCTGGCGCCCGCAGGTGGAGGCCCGCTCTGGCGTGTGCCTGATCATGACCAACAAGGAAGTGTTCAAACCGAGCAACACCGGTTGGCTGATCGCCGATGTGGTGCGCGACAACCATGCGTTCATCTGGTCGCGTACGGAAGTTGATGAGCAACTGCTGGCGCTGCTGGCCGATCCGCAATGGCAGCCGTACCTGGTGTTTCCGGGTGAGTACGTCGAACCCGAGCGTGTCACAAACAGCGTCGATGCCGATAGTTCGAAGCGTCCGCTGTTCATTCTGCTGGATGCCACCTGGACAGAAGCCCGGAAGATTTTCCGCAAAAGCCCCTACTTTGACCGGCTGCCGATCCTGAGCCTGTTGCCCGAGAAATTGTCGCGGTACCGGTTGCGTCGATCGACCCGTAGCGAGCATTTATGCACAGCCGAAGTGGCGGCGCTGTGTCTCGATCTGGCGGGTGATACCGAGGCAGCGTCGGCACTGGACGCTTATTTTGACGTGTTCAGCCAACATTACCTTGATGCCAAACATCAGCTTGAAATGGATGTTTCAACACCGGCACACGCCGAACTGATGCCTTTTGTGTAAAACGGCGCACCTGTCACGCGCTGATTGTCGCCCATACTGCAAAGATCTGTACTGGCCATGCACCTTGACCACCCCGGCTTCGCTGGGCATGCTTGGCGCCGATTAGGGCGCGGCCAAAGTTTGATACGCCGTATTCTTTACGTGGATAGCCACGTGATTGGCGTTGAACGTGCCCTGTTGGTACAGCTCCGTGGCTGTACCTCGAGTTGTTTGAAAAACAGGATCATTTGAAAAATGGCCACATACGAAATCCTGATTGCCGATGACCACCCTCTTTTTCGTAGCGCCCTGCATCAAGCGTTGACCCTGGGCCTGGGCCCGGAAGTCCGTCTGGTGGAAGTGGCAAGCATTGCCGAGCTGGAAACCCGTCTGGACGAGAAGTCCGACTGGGATCTGGTGCTGCTGGACCTGAACATGCCGGGGGCCTACGGTTTTTCAGGGCTAGTGCTGTTGCGCGGTCAGTATCCGCAGATTCCGGTGGTCATGGTATCGGCCCAGGAAGAAGCCTCGATCATGGTGAAGTCCCGTGAATTCGGCGCCAGCGGCTTCATCCCAAAATCCAGTGATCTGAGCGTCATCCAGAAAGCCGTACGCGCGGTGCTCGATGGTGATGTGTTCTGGCCGCCCCAGGCGTTTGAGGCGGTCAGCGTTTCCGCCGAAGCCAAGGCCGCCAGCGAAGGCCTTGCGAGCCTGACACCGCAGCAGTTTCGTGTTCTGACCATGGTCTGTGAAGGCTTGTTGAACAAGCAGATTGCCTACGAGCTGAGCGTATCCGAAGCGACGATCAAGGCCCACGTGACGGCGATTTTTCGCAAGCTGAATGTGCGGACCCGGACCCAGGCGGCGTTGCTTCTGCAACAACTTGAGTCAATTTCGAACTAACCAGGCGCGACGCGTTCACGCTTTTTTGACTGTGCTTAATCTAGCTTTCCCACTTCCTTTTTGGTCAGTTGCCTACTTTATGTCACCTTTCAAAGGCCAAACCGGCCTCAAACGCATCCTCAACGCTTCCGGTTATTCGCTGGACGGTCTGCGCGCAGCCTTCACCGGCGAAGCGGCCTTTCGGCAACTGGTGCTGCTCAACGTCATATTGATCCCGCTGTCGTTCTTTCTGAACGTCAGTCGCGTCGAGCAGGCGTTGCTGATTGCAGTCTGCCTGTTGGCGTTGATTGTCGAATTGCTCAATTCGGCAGTGGAAGCGGCCATCGACCGTATTTCCCTTGAATTGCACCCATTGTCCAAGAACGCCAAGGACATGGGCAGCGCCGCTCAGCTCGTAGCCTTGAGCATGATCGCGCTGGTCTGGGCGGTCATCCTGCTCTAAGCGATGGTGGGCAGAACGATCTCGTCGCTGCGCTGAACCCCGGCGGTGAAAGCGCGGCACAGGTCGAGGAATTCACGCATCGCCGACGTCTGATATTTCTGTTTGTGCCAGATGAAATAGAACTGCCGCGCCAGGTCCAGATCTGGCGTCTCCACCGGCACCAGGCTGCCGCGCCGGAATGCATCGCGCAGTGCCAGGCGAGAAATGCAGCCAATCCCCAACCCGGACTCCACCGCACGCTTGATCGCTTCGGTGTGTTCCAGTTCCAGCCGGATATTCAGCGAGCTGCGATGGTGACGCATGGCCTGGTCAAAGGTCAGTCGCGTGCCGGAGCCCTGTTCCCGCAGAATCCAGGCCTCGTGGGTCAGCTCTTCCATGGTCGCCGTGCCGCGCTTGGCCAGTGGATGCTGGGGCGCACAGAACACCACCAATTCATCCTCGACCCAGCTCTGCACTTCGATGTCCGGATGACTGCAGTCGCCTTCGATTAGACCCAGATCAATTTCATAGTGAGCAACTTGCTGCACAATGTTGGCAGTGTTCTGTACGTGCAGCTTCACCTGGCTTTCCGGATGGCGCTGCATGAAGCTGCCGATCAGCAAGGTGGCCAGGTAATTGCCGATGGTCAGGGTCGCGCCGACCGCCAGAGAACCGAATCCCGACTTGCCATTGAGCAAGTCTTCGATTTCTTTGGATTGGTCAAGCAGCGCCACCGCTTGCGGCAACAGCTGTTTACCGAGGGCGTTGAGGCTCAGTCGTTTGCCGGCGCGGTCGAACAGCTGACAGCTGGACTGACGCTCTAGCTCGGTGATCGAGGTGCTCGCCGCCGATTGCGAGAGGTTGAGCAGACCCGCAGCACGGGATACGCTTTCCTGCTGGGCGACGGCGACGAATACTTGAAGTTGACGGAGAGTAAATCGCATATCGATATAACCGATAACCCTTATCTTAATAATCCAGTTAACAGATATTGTCGCTGCCATTAGAATGCGATGCAATTGCGCACAGCAGCTCATTTTTTGCAGAGCAGGCGCAGAGCACGCGCAGACCAAATCTCCAGGAGTCCCACGTACATGAGCAACATGAACCACGAGCGTGTCCTCAGTGTTCATCACTGGAACGACACTCTGTTCAGCTTCAAGTGCACCCGCGATCCGGGTCTGCGCTTCGAGAACGGTCAGTTCGTGATGATCGGCCTGCAACAGCCCAACGGCCGGCCGCTCATGCGCGCTTACTCGATTGCCAGCCCGAACTGGGAAGAGCATCTCGAGTTCTTCAGCATCAAGGTGCCTGATGGCCCGCTGACTTCCCAGCTGCAGCATCTGAAGGAAGGCGACGAGATCATCATCAGCAAGAAGCCTACCGGCACGCTGGTGCTGGATGACTTGAAGCCTGGCAAACATTTGTACCTGCTCAGCACCGGTACCGGTCTGGCGCCGTTCATGAGCGTCATCCAGGACCCGGAAACCTACGAGCGTTTCGAAAAAGTGATCCTGTGCCACGGCGTACGCTACGTCAACGAAGTCGCTTACCGCGAGTTCATTACCGAGCACTTGCCGCAGAACGAGTTCTTCGGCGAGGCCCTGCGTGACAAGTTGATCTACTACCCGACCGTGACCCGCGAGCCGTTCGAGAACGAAGGTCGCCTGACCGACCTGATGCGCAGCGGCAAGCTGTTCAGCGACATCGGTCTGCCACCGATCAACCCGCAAGACGACCGCGCCATGCTGTGCGGCAGCCCGAGCATGCTCGACGAGACCAGCGAAGTGTTGAACAGCTTCGGCCTGAAAGTGTCGCCGCGGATGCGCGAGCCGGGTGATTACCTGATCGAGCGAGCGTTCGTCGAGAAGTAATAAGCCGCTGCACTGCTCTGCCTGTGGGAGCGAGCCTGCTCGCGATAGCGGACCGTCAGTCAACGTCATCGTTGAATGTTACGCCGCCATTGCGAGCAGGCTCGCTCCCACATTGGTTTGGTGGTGACCAAAAAAAGCCCGCGTTGCCTGTAAAGGCAGCGCGGGCTTTTTCGTTTTTGGCGTTCAGACGTTCGCGGGAATGACTTCGAGAACGCGGATCAAGTCAGGCGTGGGGTAATGCCAGCGCACATCCAGATCCCAGAACTGCGCGCCGTATTCCCGTTCGGGTGTAGGAATCTGGTACGCCGGACGTGGGTCTTGTGCCAGACATTGCTCGATCAGCTCCACTAACGGTTCTTCCAGGCGCTGAGCATGGCCGTGAGCCTGTTGTAGCGCTGAATCCGTCCACTGCACGGGAATCAACTGCGGCGCGGCGCTGGCGATGCGGTTGGAGGCCGTATCGATGATGTCGGCGTAAGGCACGTAGGGTTTGATGTCGAGAATCGGCGTGCCGTCCAGCAGGTCAATGCCGGATATCCACAGGCGATTGGCTTCAACCTTGTCCAGCTTCACCACGGATTGGCCGATGCCATTGGGTCGATGCGTCGCGCGGGTGGCGAACACACCCATGGATTTGTTACCGCCGAGACGAGGAGGGCGCACTTTCAGTCGTGGCTTTTCTTCCAGGGCCTGGTGAAACAGGAACAGCAGCCACACGTGGCTGACCTGTTCCAGACCTTGCACCGCATCGCCCTGATCGAACGGCGCCACCAGTTCCAGCACGCCGCGAGCGGCCGGGGCCAGTTGTGGCTGGCGCGGGATGGCGAACTTCTCCTTGAAACAGGAGCGCACGAAGCCGATGGGGGAAACGCTGTAGGTCATGGTCTGGGGTCGAGGCGGGGTGAGGGTGGGCATGATACCCGATTGATCCTCGGGTCTGCGGTGACTGACAGGTCGCCTTCGCGAGCAAGCCCGCTCCCACACTGGATTGATGCTGGCCACAAATGGCGCGGCCACAGGAGATCCCGTGTGGGAGCGGGCTTGCTCGCGAAGGCCGCACCACGGATTAAAGGCTGAACCCACCATCCAAAGGAATAACATTCCCAGTCATATACGCCCCAGCCGTACTCGCCAGACTGATCGCCAGCGCCGCCATCTCTTCCTCCCGGCCCCAGCGTTTCATTGGAATCAACGCCGTGTCGTCGGCCAGCGCCTGCTCATCATTGCCGATGTGCTGAGTCATCTTGCTCGGAAAACGCCCCGGCGCGATGACGTTGACGTTGATGTGCTGGCTCACCAGCTCCCGCGCGAGAATCCGTGACAGTTGATGCAGGGCCGCTTTACTCGGCCCGTAGGCATAAGCCTGCTCGCCGAAGGACGAAATGCCCGCCACTGAACCGATATTGATAATTCGTGCCGGATTCGCTGCCGAACCGGCCTTGCGCAGCAGTGGCAAAAACTGCTGAATGCAGTTGAACACCGAGGTCACGTTGAGCTGCATGACCTTTTCCCAGCCCTTGACTGGGTAGCTCTCCAGCGGCGCGCCCCACGTGGTGCCGGCATTGTTCACCAGAATATCCAGATGAGTGATCTGCTCGCCCAGTCGCGTCGCCAGTTGAAGCACGCCTTCTTCGGTGGCCAGGTTGGCCGCCACTGCGTGGCAACGACCGAATGCGCTCAATTCATCAGCCGTTTGCTGACAGGCTTCGGCATCCCGGGCGCAGACGTATACGGTGGCGCCGGCCTCGACATAGGCCTTGGCGATCATTTTGCCGATACCACGGGTGCTGCCGGTCACCAGGGCGGTGCGGCCTTGCAGGGAAAAGTACGGGTGCATGGCGAATCCTGAGAGCTGAGGGTCAATACACCCTAGTCGTCAGCCGCCGGAAGCGGAGCCACTATTTTTGCGAGGAATGAAGCGCTATACAGCTTTGCGACGCCGTCCCTTGTAGGAGCACAGCTTGCTGGCGATGGCGATCTCGAAAACGCTATCGCGAGCAAGCTTTGCTCCTACAGAGGGTGGGGCGATTTACTGTGGACGAACGCGCAGGGTCAGGCCCTTGAGGAAGTTGCGCAGCAACTGGTCGCCGCACGGGCGATAGTTAGTGTGGCCGAACTTGCGAAACAGCGCGCTCAGCTCAGGCTTGGACACCGGGAACTCGGAGGCCTTGAGGATGGCGTGCATGTCGTCTTCTTTCAGTTCGAAAGCCACACGCAGTTTCTTCAGGATGATGTTGTTGGTCACCGGCACTTCGATCGGCTGTGGTGGACGGCTTTCGTCCTTGCCACGCTTGAAGATCACCAGGCCATCGAGGAAATGCGCAATGACTTCATCCGGGCAGCGTACGAAGCCTTCCTCGTCTTCCTCTTTCTTGTCGAGGTACGTCACCAGGTCTTCCAGGGCCACGTCCATGCCGCCGAGCTTGATGATCTCGATGACTTTCTTGTCGCTGATGTCGAGCATGTAGCGCACGCTGCGCAGTACGTCGTTATGAATCATGGTGTGCAGTCCTGATATTCAGCAGTGGGCGCCGCGTAAACAGCGGCGCCAAAATGTGTGGCGGCGTGAAAAGTCTTAGAACTTCTCTTTGCCGGACAGGTAACGCCATTGCCCCAACGGCACTTTGCCAATGGACACGCCGCCAATGCGGATGCGGCGGATGGCGACAACCTTCAGGCCGACGGCCTGGCAGAACAGGGCGATGACGCCCGGTTGTGGGTTCTTCATCGCAAAACGCAGGCGGTTTTCGTTCTGCCAGCTGGCTTTGACCGGCGGCAGTTCCTTGCCCTTGTAGGTCAGGCCGTGGTTCAGGCGGTTGAGGCCGTGAGCCACCATGTCGCCTTCAACTTCGACCACATACTCTTGCTCGATCTTGGCGGAGTCGGCAGTGAGTTTGCGCAGGATCTTCCAGTCCTGGGTGAACACCAAAAGACCGCTGGCGTTGGCCTGCAGGTCGGTGCTGGCGGTCAGGCGCAGGAAGTGGCCCTTGAGCGGACGTTTGCTGAAGCGGTGTTCTTCGCTCAAGGTCTCGGCGCTGATCGTTGCCATGGCCGTTTCCGCATCCATGCCCACGGGCACGTTCAGCAGGATGGTCACCGGTTCCGGCGCAGTGGCCTTGGCTTCGGGATCAAGCTCGACTTTCTGGTTCTCGACCTTGAACTGCGGCTCGTCGATGACTTCACCGTCCACGGTGACCCAGCCTCCCTCGATGAACAGCTCAGCCTCCCGACGGGAACAGCCGACGAGTTCGATGAGGCGTTTGGAGAGACGAATCGGGTCAGTCATGACAGGGCCGTAACAAAAAAGGGGTGGGCATTGTACCTGCCTGGCGCCGGTTAATCCCGGCTCCATTTGCCGCATGTGCTTTTAATGTGGGAGGGAGCCTGCTCGCGATAGCGGTAGTTCAGTCAATTGATCTGTTGAATGACACACCGCTATCGCGAGCAGGCTCACTCCCACAGTTGTTCTGTGCTGTGTCAGCCATGCCGCGAATGTTGCTGGTTTTGACGCAAGCGCATATGCAGCAACGGATAAGGCTGCCCCATGCCATCGACTTCCGACCGGCCAATCACCTCGAAGCCCTGTTTGAAATAAAAACCCAAGGCTTGCGGGTTCTGTTCGTTGACGTCCAGTTCATCGGCATTCAGGTGTTCCATCGCATAGCGTAGCAACTGCTTGCCCAGGCCCTGGCCGCGGTGAGCCGGGTCGATGAAGAGCATTTCGATCTTGCCCGCCGCAACCCCGGCGAACCCGGTGATGCGCTGGCGCGGGTCTTTGGTGCAGATCAGCATCACCGCATCGAGGTAGCGCGTCAGCACCAGGTTCTTCAACAATTCGATGTAGCTGTCCGGCAGAAAGTCATGGGTGGCGCGCACCGAGGCTTCCCAGACCTGAGTGAGCTCTTCGTAGTCGCTCTGTTTCGGCGTGTGGATGACCGAATGTTGGCGCATGGCCGGCTGCCCCTTTTCCTGTGAATGTCGAGAATCCTTTCCTCACAAAACGATAGACGTAAAAAAGCCCCGCATCTCGTCAAGAGAGCGGGGCTTTTCGTATTTTTTGCGTTTAGATCTGTTCAGCCCACAGGTCGTATTCGTCGGCGTCGGTCACTTTGCACCAGACTTTATCGCCTGGCTTGAGGTTGCTGCCGTTGTCGATGAACACGTTGCCGTCGATTTCCGGAGCATCGAAGAAGCAGCGGCCAACCGCGCCTTGCTCGTCGACTTCATCGACCAGCACTTCGATTTCACGGCCGACGCGCATTTGCAGGCGTGCCGAGCTGATGGCTTGCTGGTGCGCCATGAAGCGGTCCCAGCGGTCTTGCTTGACGTCGTCCGGCACGATGGCGGCGTCCAGCAGGTTGGCCGGTGCGCCTTCGACCGGCGAATACTGGAAGCAGCCGACGCGATCGAGCTGCGCTTCGGTCAGCCAGTTCAGCAGGTACTGGAAGTCTTCTTCGGTTTCGCCGGGGAAGCCGACGATGAAGGTCGAACGGATGATCAGGTCCGGGCAGATTTCGCGCCAGTTCTTGATGCGCGCCAGGGTCTTGTCTTCGAAGGCTGGGCGTTTCATCGCTTTCAGGATTTTCGGGCTGGCGTGCTGGAACGGGATGTCCAGGTACGGCAGGATTTTCCCGGCGGCCATCAGCGGAATCAGCTCGTCGACGTGCGGGTACGGGTAAACGTAGTGCAGACGAACCCAGACGCCGAGGGTGCTCAAGGCTTCACAGAGTTCGGTCATGCGGGTTTTCACCGGCGCGCCGTTCCAGAAACCGGTGCGGTATTTCACGTCGACGCCGTAAGCGCTGGTGTCTTGCGAAATCACCAGCAGCTCTTTGACGCCGGCCTTGACCAGGCGCTGAGCCTCGTCCAGTACATCACCGACCGGGCGGCTGACCAGTTTGCCGCGCATCGACGGGATGATGCAGAAGCTGCAGCTGTGGTTGCAGCCTTCGGAAATCTTCAGGTAGGCGTAGTGGCGCGGGGTCAGCTTGATGCCTTGCGGCGGCACCAGGTCGATCAGTGGGTTGTGATCCTGGCGCGGCGGCACGGCGTCGTGCACGGCGTTGACCACCTGCTCGTACTGCTGCGGACCGGTCACGGCCAACACGCTTGGGTGCACCTTGCGAATGTTGCCTTCTTCGACGCCCATGCAGCCGGTCACGATGACCTTGCCGTTTTCCTTGATGGCTTCGCCGATCACTTCCAAAGACTCAGCCTTGGCCGAGTCGATGAAGCCGCAGGTGTTGACCACCACGACATCGGCGTCCTCGTAAGTGGACACAACGTCATAGCCTTCCATGCGCAGCTGGGTAAGGATGCGCTCGGAGTCGACCAGTGCTTTGGGGCAACCCAGGGATACGAAGCCAACCTTTGGATTGGCCGGCGCAGGAGTGGTGGACATGTCTAACCTCGGTATTTGTGACGCCTCCAGCCGAAGACGGCAAGGCGACAGACGGGCGCTATGTCGCGCCTCTGGTCAAAAAGTGCGCAATTCTAGCGATGAGAGGCGCACTTGACCAGCTTTATGCAGGGAAATACGACGAGTGCTGCGCTATGCTTCGCGCCTTTACGCTTTACCGAATTTTTACAGTCAATGAAACGTCTGTAACCTTAAGTAAAACGGTGCATGCTGCACGGCAAAGCATAGTGCTTCTTATAAGAAGTCCGGATTTGGGTAGTAGGAGTTTTGGATGGGGCAGGCAAGTAGTCAGGCGGCGGGCGCTGAGCATTCGGCGGCAAAACCGATCGGCATGCTGGTCGCGGCGGTCGGGGTGGTTTATGGCGATATCGGCACGAGCCCGCTGTACACCCTCAAAGAAGTGTTCTCCGGTGGCTATGGCGTGCCGGTCAACCATGACGGCGTGTTGGGCATCCTGGCGCTTATCTTCTGGTCGCTGATCTGGGTCGTTTCGATCAAGTACATGATGTTCGTGCTGCGCGCCGACAACCAGGGCGAAGGCGGGATCATGGCCTTGACCGCTTTGGCTCGACGGGCCGCAGCGGGGTATCCGAAGTTGCGTAGTTTGCTGGTGGTCTGTGGGCTGATCGGCGCGGCGCTGTTTTATGGCGACAGCATGATCACTCCGGCGATCTCAGTGCTCTCGGCGATTGAAGGCCTGGGACTGGCTTTCGAGGGTATCGACCATTGGGTCGTCCCGTTGTCGTTGGTCGTGCTGGTGGCGCTGTTCCTGATTCAGAGTCACGGTACCGCGCGGATCGGCATCCTGTTCGGCCCAATCATGGTCACCTGGTTCTTGGTGCTGGGGGCGCTTGGCGCCTACGGCATCATGCAGCACCCGGAAGTGTTGAAAGCGATGAACCCGGTGTGGGGCGTGCGCTTCTTCATCGTGCACCCGGGCATGGGCGTGGCGATTCTCGGCGCGGTAGTGCTGGCATTGACCGGTGCCGAAGCGCTGTACGCCGACATGGGCCACTTCGGTCGCAAGCCGATCGCTCGCGCATGGTTCATCCTCGTGCTGCCGGCCCTGGTGCTGAACTACTTCGGCCAAGGCGCGTTGCTGCTCGGTGACCCGGAAGCCGCTCGTAACCCCTTCTACCTGTTGGCACCGAGCTGGGCGCTGATTCCATTGGTAGGATTGTCGACCCTTGCCACCGTGATCGCGTCCCAGGCGGTGATTTCCGGTGCGTTCTCCCTGACCCGTCAGGCGATCCAGCTCGGTTACATTCCACGTATGCACATTCGCCACACCTCCAGTGCCGAACAAGGCCAGATCTACATCGGCGCGGTGAACTGGGCGCTGATGGTCGGCGTCATCCTGTTGGTGCTGGGCTTCGAGTCCTCCGGCGCGCTGGCCTCGGCCTATGGTGTGGCGGTGACGGGCACGATGCTGATGACCACCATCCTGGTGTCGGCGGTGATATTGCTGCTGTGGAAATGGCCACCGGTCCTGGCGGTTCCGCTGTTGCTCGGATTCCTCTTGGTGGACGGTCTGTACTTCGCTGCCAACGTGCCGAAAATCATTCAGGGCGGGGCGTTCCCGGTGATTGCCGGTATCGTGCTGTTTGTGCTGATGACCACGTGGAAACGCGGCAAGCAACTGCTGGTCGATCGTCTCGATGAGGGTGGCTTGCCGCTGCCGATCTTCATCAGCAGCATCGCCGTGCAACCGCCGCATCGCGTTCAGGGCACCGCCGTGTTTCTGACCGCGCGCCCGGACGCTGTACCCCACGCGCTGTTGCACAACCTGCTGCATAACCAGGTGCTGCACGAGCAAGTGGTGCTGCTGACGGTGGTGTACGAAGACATCCCGCGGGTGCCGGCATCCCGGCGTTTCGAGGTCGATTCCTACGGCGAAGGTTTCTTCCGGGTGATCCTGCACTTTGGCTTCGTCGACGAGCCGGATGTGCCTCAAGCGTTGAAACTGTGTCATCTCGAAGACCTGGATTTCAGCCCGATGCGCACCACCTACTTCCTCAGCCGCGAGACGGTGATCGCTTCCAAACTCGAAGGCATGGCCCGCTGGCGTGAGGGGTTATTCGCCTTCATGTTGCAGAACGCCAACGGCAATTTGCGCTTCTTCAATCTGCCGCTGAACCGGGTGATTGAACTGGGGACGCAGGTAGAAATGTAAGCCACAACAAAAAGCCCCCGTTGCCTTTGCGGTAGCGGGGGCTTTTTTGTGGGCGGCGCATTTCCCTGAAGGCAATGAAGATCCCTTGTGGGAGCGGGCTTGCTCGCGAAGGCGGTCTGACATTCAACATTAATGTCGACTGACAGTCCGTCTTCGCGAGCAAGCCCGCTCCCACAGGGGATGTGCGGTCGTCTCTGCTCCTTTACTTTTGATCGGTTCGTGTTTTTTGCAGCTTGCTGTATGTCTAATTCGACGCAATACTCTGCGTAGAACTGTGTGTTCAAATTTGCATGATTGTGTAGAGAGGTGAGTATGACGGCATTACTAGAGCGTGCTGACCAAGCAATATCGGTGACTGCAATGGTCAGGGGGTTCAGCGCAAGGCTCAAAGAGATTTCCAGCCGAGCCACCGAGCGGCTGGTCATTTTCAAGGACAATCAGCCCGCAGCGGTCATTATCAATGTTGATGCGTATCAGGAAATGCTCGATGAGCTTGAAGATCTGAGGATTGAAGCAGCCGCTCGGGAGCGACTGATCGGTTTTGATCAGAGCAAGGCAGTTAGTCATGACGATATGCGGACGCGGTACGCCAGGAAAGACTAAAGGAGCTGTGGATGGTTTGGGGCGTTATCTATCATCCAGAGGTTCAGAAGGATCTGGATCTGCTGGGCGCTGTAGCGGCGAACCGCATTCTTGACGTTATCGAAGAGCGGATTATCAATGGTGAGCCGGACAAGAGCGGCAAGCCCCTAAGAGCCAGTCTTGCAGGCTGTAGACGGATCCGAACAGGCGACACGCGAATTGTTTATCGAGTCGATGGCAAGGCGATTCAGGTATTGATCGTTGCCGTTGGTGCTCGACGTGATGAAGAGGTCTACGGCGCGGCAGAGCGTCGTCTATAACCAAAAAGCCCCCGCAACTTTACGGCTGCGGGGGCTTTTTTGTGGACGCATTTCCCTGAAGGCAATGCGCGTTCAGGCCGCTATTTTTTAGATTCAGCTTTTGTCCGGGCAGGTGGCGGTGGCGGCGTCAGTACCTTCACCGCATCATCAATCACGGCCTTGCAATTGCCGTCAGGTAATGCGCGGCCCAGGCATGTCGGTCGGTGTCTCGGGCGTAGGCAGCATCTTTAGTCAGCTCCTTGGCAAGGAACAGAAAATCAGAGGCCATGGCTAGCGCATCGCCGAGGGGAACGCCGTGACTGACATGGAACAGCGCTTTGTTGGAGCAGTAGATGAGGGGGGTGAAGCCGATGGTTTTCAGTTCGTCAGGTTCTGACGGATTTGTTTTGGTCATGGTTTTTCTCCTGGGTTCGAGGAGCTGCCATTTTCGTTACCACACGAAAGGGAGGCAGCTGTACGCAGGGTGGTAAACCGGGAACCAAGGAAACCGGCACGCCCGAGGGCGTCCCACGCACAGCTGCCATAACTCGAAATCGCAGACATAAAAATGCCTGTGTTCGGGATGAAGGCGCTGTTGCGCTGGTTTCGCCGGGTTACCACACCCGATCGCTGAATGGTCAGCGACGTCCGGAGAGTATCCCGTCGAAGAAAAGCGCAACAAGGCATCAAAGTGCCCAAACGCGAGATTCGGAGTTTGCCTACAAGGTCCGCGGGCGTCATCTGATATTGCGAGATCTTTTAGTAAACGAAACTAAACATTGATCAGGCCAAGGCAGTTAGTCACGACGATATGCGGGCACGGTACGCCAGGAAAGACTAAGAGCTCGCGGGCGGTAGACGCATCCGCACAGGCGATACGTAGATCCTGTGGGAGCGGGCTTGCCCGCGATGACGGCGGCAGATCCAACATTGATGTGGCAGACATACCGCCATCGCGGGCAAGCCCGCTCCCACAGGGACCTGCGGTGCGGGTTAAATTGCGTACCTATGAAAAAGCCCCCGCAACCCTAAGGCTGCGGGGGCTTTTTCGTAGGCGGGGCTCAGATCACTCCTGAGCCGCCGTTTCCTTCGCTTGGCGCTTCTCAATGATGTCCACCAACCGCTGCGCCAGTTTCGGGTAGTTCTCGTCGAAGTGGTGACCGCCAGGCAGTTTCATCGCCTCTCCAACCGCAGTCTTGTCGGTACAGCCGCTCTCGTCGACTTCCTCTTCACCGTAGATGCACACCACTTTCTCCGGCGGCAGCTTGGCCATTTCCGGGCCGGTGGCGGCTTCTTTGCCGGCGTTGCCGAGCCAGCCTTCGACTTCGATTTCGAAGCTGCCGGTGCGGGCGAAGGCCAGCAGGATAATTGCGTCGACGCGTTGCTGCTCCGATGGCTCCAGGCGGTTGTAGATCGCCGGCAGGACGTCGGCGCCGAACGAGTAACCGGTCAGGATGAAGCGCTTGGTGCCCCATTTCTGCCGGTAGTGCTGCATCAGTTCGGCGAGGTCCAGGGCGCTTTGCTCCGGGCTCTTGTGTTGCCAGTAGTAGCGCAGGGTGTCGATGCCGACGACCGGGTAGCCGATCTTCGCCATCTCGCCCGCTACGTCGCGGTCAAGGTCGCGCCATCCGCCGTCACCGGACAGGAACAGGGTCACGGTGTCCTTGGCTTGGCCGGCGGGCACTTCGACTACCGGGATCTGCAGGCCGCCAGCGGCTTTATCGCCGCCAACGAGGATCTTGCGCAGTTCGTTGTTCAGCACTTGCGGCAGGTTGATGTCGTAGTCGCTGATGCTGGTTTCGGCGTTGGGTTGGTCGCGCACGAAGCCGGCGCTGGTGTCGTCCGGGTTGTCGTTCCAGGCCACCAGCCAGTGCCCGTGAGCGGCGCTTTTCGGTAGTAGGTGGGTGCAGCCTGGTTTTTCCAGGGCCAGGTCCACCGAGACGGCTTGAGCCTTGTCGTTCTTCTGCTCGGACAACCAGCGCCACGCCAGCACGGCGCCAGGGCCGATGCCGCTGACCAGGGTCGCCGGGCCTTTGAGTTCTCTGAGGGCCGATTGCAGGGCGCGACTTTGCAGCAGGCAGTCTTTGGGCAGGATCACCTGAACAATCTGCGCCGAACCGGTGCGGCTCAAGGTCATCAACTGTTTGTTGCTGAGCTTCTGGTCTTCATTGACCGCCACCAGCACCTGGGCGCGTGGCGTGTTGCCGGGGATGACACGGGTCATCGCGGCGCCATCGGCAGGCGTCAGCTGTTCGAGGGTCGGTTCGGGTGCCGGGCGTTTCAGGTACCAGTAACCGCCACCGAGAATCAGGGCCAGCACTACCAGTGTGGCCAGTACGTACCGCAAGGAGCGTTGAATCATCAGCGTTTCACCAATCCAGTCAAGCCGCCCGCAATCAGGGCAGCAGTGTCGGCCAGGGCAACCAGCGGATCGAGTCCGGCGGGCACGGCCATATAACGGGGTTCCCAGTCAGGCTGGAATTTGTCTTTGAAACGGCGCAAGCCTTGAAAGTTGTAAAGCTGCTCACCACGGCGGAAAACCATCGAACCCAGACGCTGGGTCAGTGGGGCGCCACGACGGGGTTGCAACCCCGACAACGGCACCATGCCCAGGCTAAAGCGCGCGTATCCATGATTTTTATAATGTTGAATCAGGCCGACCATCATGAACTCCATGGTCAGCTTGGGGGCCTCCGGGTGCGCGCGCATCAGGTCGAGGCTGGCCAGGTCATGACCATAAGTCTCGAGCAGGTTGGCGAACGCCACTGGGCGTCCTTCGAAACGAATCACCGCGACGCGGAAGTGTTTGAGGTAATCATCGCTGAAACGACCGAGGGAGAAGCCTTTCTCGCGCACGTTCTTGCCGGTCAGCCAGGCATCTGAAATTACCTTGAGTTCTTCCATCGGTGCTTGCCCTGGATCAAAGATCTCCAGCGACAGGCCATCGCGAGTGCCGCGGTTCCAGGTGTAGCGCAGGTCTTTCATCTCTTTGCCTTTGGCCTCGAGATCAAAGCGATGCAGATCGACCCGGGCTTCTTCGCCGAGTTTGATCGCGGTCAGGCCGATGTCCATGTAGTACGGCAGGTTCTCGGCGCGCACTTGATAGAACACAGGGCGGGCGTGGTGGATGTCGCAGAGGTCGCGGAACTGCCAGATCATTTCCGCCCGTTGCTGGGTCGGGCCGATCGGGTCATACAAGGCCACCAGGCTGCGACCACGGCGGGCGTACATCAGGAACGCCTCGTCATTGGGATGAAACAGCAACGCCTTGTCACCGGTCAGGGCGAGGCCTCCATCCGGTTGTGCGGAGGCCATCAGGATCTTTACCGCGCGGTCCAGCTCATCGGGCGTTGGCAGATGGATCACCGGGCGCGCGGTGCGCAGCAGCCAAGTCAGGGACACCACCACCAGCAGCACGGCGGCGCCGAGCAGCGAGCGCAAGCCACGCGGGGCATCGGCGTCGAGGGTGAATTGCCACCAGAGCTGATGACTGTACGGGACGTCCTGATAGGCGAACAGCAACAGCCAGATCGACGCACCGAGTACGCACAGGCTCGCCACCAGATACAGCGGCGAGAACGGCACCTCGGTCAGGCGGCTGGGGCGATAGAACGAGCTGCGGAAAACCCCCAGCAAGCTCGCAGTTAGCGTCAGCAAGCAGGCTTCTTCCCAATCGAAACCCTTGAGCAGAGAGAGCAGGGCAGCGACCAGCAACAAAATGGTGGTCAGCATCCAGGCGGCCGACAGTCGGCGGCGCAGCCCTTGAGCCAACAGCAAGCAAAGCACGCCGATCAGGCTGGCACCGAAGTGCGAAGCGTCGACCAGTCGATGCGGGATCAGAAAGCCGATGTGTTCCAGGCGTGTGTCGATTTCCGGGGTGGCGCCGGAGAACAGCAGCACCACGCCGGACAGAAACACCAGCACCGCCAGAATCGGCGCGGCCAGGCCGGATGCAACCCTTAAGGACTGACGCGATTGAAACAGGCGCTGCCCTTCGTTGATCAGCAGGAATACGCAGGCCACCAGCAATGGCAGCACCACGTAGATCAGGCGATAGAGCAGCAGGGCGGCAGCGAGTGGCGCAGCGCCTAGGGTGTTGGAGAAGGCGGCCAGCAGAATCGCTTCGAATACCCCGACGCCGCCGGGAACGTGACTGAGCACTCCGGCGGCCAGGGCCAGCAGGTACACCAGCAGGAATGCGCCGAAGGGTGGCGCTTCTGGCAGTAACAGATAGAGCACGGTTGCCGCGGCGGCAACGTCCAGGGCCGTGATGATCAGTTGCAGGAACGTCAGGCGTCGGCCCGGTAGGCGCAAGGTGCGGCGTCCGACCTTGACCAGCAGGTTGTCCGGGTAAGGTTGCTCTGGCAGGCGGCGTCGGTAGATGCCGATGGCCAGTACGCTGAAGAGCAGCAAAACGGCCAGGGCGATGACACCCAGCAACATCTCGGACAGACCCAGGGCGGCAGAGGCGCCAGGCAGGTTGCTGAGGGTGGCGAGGGCGGCCAGTGGGGGCAGGGCGCAGCCGAGCGAGAGGCTGGCGAACAGCGTCATGTGAGCGACTTCAGAAGCGCCCAGGCCATGGCGTGCATATAAACGGTAACGAACCGACCCCCCCGAGAGCATCGAGAGGCCGATGGCATTGCCGATGGCGAAGGCGGTGAACCCGCCGAGGGCCAGGATTCGTGGCGCCAGTGCCACGCCCGCGTAGCGGCTGGCCGACCATTCGTAGCCCAGCAGGATAATGAAGCCGACCACGGTCGCGCCCAGCGCACCCAATAATGCCGGTTTCGGAACGTCGAGAATCGAGTCGTGCAGAGCGTACAGATCGAGTTCGCTCAGCAGGTGGCGACAGGCAATCAGCGCGATAGCGAACAACAGCAAAGTGACGGCCAGGCCGATGGGCTGACGGTATTTGCTGATTCGATCAAGCAAGCGCAGACGCTCGGCCTTGATCGGTTGTGTCACTGTGACGGTGTCTTGTGAATCAGACGAGTTGGCGCGCATCAATCACCTCTTGGATTGTGCGCGACAGGATGGGGGTATCCAGCCAAGTTACCAATCCCTGTAGAAAAAAATAATCACAAATATTAACGCCTCTCACCGGCTATCGGCGATGGTACGTCATCAGTCGTAGAGGGTTCTGTCTGTGGCTCAGCATAGTCTGGACTCAGAGCATGGGTGAACCCGAACGGCTCGCTACACAGTGGCAGATCATTGTTGCGAAAGGACTTTTTCAGCGGATACAAAAAAGGCCACTCTTTCGAGTAGCCTTTTTTGATGTTTGGTTGCGGGAGCCGGATTTGAACCGACGACCTTCGGGTTATGAGCCCGACGAGCTACCAGACTGCTCCATCCCGCGTCTGTGTGGCGGCATTCTACAGGCGAACGCTGGAGTGTCAACCGTTAATCCTGAATAGGGTCAAATAAGCGTAAATGAGCGGCGAACGGTCGTGGGGGAGACTTAAGTTTCGGAATCAGAACGATTTCTCATGCCGCGCCGTCAGCCGTTACCCGCTCGTATCCATGCTCAGATTTACAAAAGAGACGCGCACAAAAAAGGCCACTCTTTCGAGTAGCCTTTTTTGATGTTTGGTTGCGGGAGCCGGATTTGAACCGACGACCTTCGGGTTATGAGCCCGACGAGCTACCAGACTGCTCCATCCCGCGTCTGTGTGGCGGCATTCTACAGACGAACGCCGGAGTGTCTACCGTTAATCCTGAATAGGGTCAAATTAGCGTAAATGAGTGGCGAACGGTCATGGGGGGAGACTTAAGTTTCGGAATCAGAACGATTTTTCAATCCAGCAACGTCAGCCGTTGCCCGCTCTTGCTATCTCGCATTTACAAAAGAGACGCGCACAAAAAAGGCCACTCTTTCGAGTAGCCTTTCTTGATGTTTGGTTGCGGGAGCCGGATTTGAACCGACGACCTTCGGGTTATGAGCCCGACGAGCTACCAGACTGCTCCATCCCGCGTCTGTGTGTCGGCATTCTACAGAGGATCGGCAGGCTGTCAACCTTCAATGCAGAAAAAACCTCTTCCCGTTCAATCGCTTAGCTCAAAAATAGGGCTGAGTGATTGGCTGTAAGGTCGGTGTGGCAAGGCTTTCAGCTCTATCGGGCGAAGCTTTTCGATTAAGAAAATAAATTCATCGGCACTTTTCCTACAAGTAGAAAAGAACATTCAGAGTACTGGTGCTATATACAGGTGTCAGTGAGATACTGCCAATCTGACTCGCCAGTACGCCATTTCTTCACCATGAACACTGCTTTTATATGACGCAGCGAAAAATCATCCACGTCGATTGTGACTGCTTCTACGCCGCCATCGAGATGCGTGACGACCCGCGCCTGGCCGGGAAGCCTCTGGCAGTGGGCGGTTCTGCGGATCGACGTGGAGTGATCGCCACCTGCAATTATGAGGCGCGGGCTTATGGGGTGCGCTCGGCCATGTCTTCCGGACATGCCTTGAAGCTGTGCCCGGACCTGACCATCGTCAAGCCACGCATGGATGCCTATAGAGAAGCCTCTAAGGAAATTCATACGATCTTTCGCGATTACACCGACTTGATCGAGCCGCTTTCCCTGGATGAGGCCTACCTCGACGTGTCTGACAGCGCGCATTTCGGTGGCAGCGCCACGCGGATCGCCCAAGACATTCGCCGTCGCGTCTCTAATCAACTGCACATCACCGTTTCGGCGGGCGTTGCGCCGAACAAGTTTCTGGCCAAGATCGCCAGCGACTGGAAGAAGCCCAACGGCTTGTTCGTCATTACGCCGGATCAGGTCGAGGATTTTGTCAGTGGTTTGCCGGTGAGCAAGCTGCACGGCGTTGGCAAAGTGACCGCAGATAAATTAGGCAGGCTTGGCATCGTCGATTGCTCGCATCTGCGTGAATGGGACAAGTTGGCGCTTGTGCGCGAATTCGGCAGCTTCGGCGAGCGACTCTGGAGCCTCGCCCGTGGGATCGATGACCGATTGGTGCACAACGACAGTCGTCGGCAGTCAATCAGTGTCGAAAACACCTACGACGTGGACTTGCCGGATCTGGTGAGCTGCCTCGATAAATTACCCGAGTTACTGGAAACCCTGGCTGGCCGCATGGCGCGAATCGACAGCAGCTATCGACCGGGGAAGCCGTTCGTCAAAGTGAAATTCCATGACTTCACCCAGACCACTCTGGAGCAGGCCGGGGCAGGGCGGGATTTGGGGAGCTATCAGTTGTTGCTGACCCAGGCGTTCAATCGCGGCGGGAAGCCGGTGCGGTTGCTGGGGATCGGGGTGCGGCTGGAGGATTTGCGGGGTGGGTTTGAGCAGATGGAGTTGTTTGAACGGTAGTGGCAGGGTTTTGGTGCTGTTGTGAATGTCAGGCCGCTTTCGCGAGCAAGCCCGCTCCCACAGTTGACCGCGTTGTTCAGACGAATGCGGTCAACTGTGGGAGCGGGATTGCTCGCGAAAGCGGTTTGACGAAGCTTTTTGGCTTTTAGTTCGGTCCCGGATCCGCGACCAGTCGCCCGGCATCCTTGGTCAATGACTTGAGGAATTCGGTCTGCAACTCGGGATCGTTGCGCGTCAGTTCGATCAGGCTTTGTTCCAGCTCGGTGGCTTCTTCTTCCAGGCCCAGTTCCGACAAACGTTTGACCCGGTGTACCCACTGGCTCACTTCGTCGTCTTCGAGGTCGTCGTAAATCAGCCCGTGAGCTTCGAGCAGCTTACCGCGCAAGGAGCTACTGACCGCCAGGGACGAATTGGTGTGCACCTCGTCCTGAGCATCCTGGACACTGATCAGCAGCCGGCTCAGATGATTGATGTCGTGTTCGGCGAACGGGCTGTCCAGCAGGTTTACGCGCAATACACCGTTTTTGTCGGTGCTCATCTCGAACGTTTCCTTGCCGGCCTTGACCTCAACCGGACGCTCGCTCCACGGCAGGCTTGAGTATTCGGTGCGCTTGTCGAGCTGGACCTCGTCGATTCCCGCCAGGTTCTGTTGCGCGCGACCATGAGACTGCACGTTCATGAACGGGTTGAGCCCGGCGAAACCGTAGCTCAACCAGTCTTTCGTCACGCTGTCCGGCAGGTTGCCGAGGGCGAACACGTTGACCACGTTCGCACCGACACCGGCCACCACGGCCACCGCACCCAGCGGGATCTCGTAAGCCTCCCGCCAGGGTTGGTAAGGCGTGTAGCGGTCGTAGTGGCGTGTGACTTCGAATTCGGTGACTTCGAAAGTCTTCTGCTCCTGGATCTTCACCCGACGTTGCGGCAGCTCAAGCACCTTTGGCTCGCCGACATCGATCTGCAGGCTGTGGTCGAGCAATTTACGCTCGACACGTTCCTCGTGCTCGCTGCGTTGTGACATGTGATTGGCACAGCCGCTGACCAGCAGGGTGCCGCACAGGGCGGCACCACCGAGGCCTAAGGTGTTTCGCTTGAACATGACTTCTCTATCTGGTGTCAGCGGCGGATACGGGACTGAAGGAAGGCCAGCACGTCTGCGACCGGCAGCGCTTGCGCTTCGGGCTCGGTGCGGCTCTTGTATTCAAGATTGCCTTCGGCGAGGCCGCGGTCACTGACCACGATCCGGTGAGGAATGCCGATCAGCTCCATGTCCGCGAACTTGATGCCCGGGCTGGTTTTCTTGTCGCGGTCGTCCAGCAGTACTTCGAAGCCGGCGGCCGTCAATTCTGCATACAGCTTGTCGGTGGCTTCGCGAACCTGTTCGGTTTCGTAGCGCAGCGGTACCAGAGCGATCTGGAACGGGGCCAGCGTGTCGCTCCAGATGATCCCGTTGGCGTCGTTGTTCTGCTCGATGGCTGCAGCCACCACGCGGGAAACGCCGATGCCGTAGCAACCCATTTCCAGGGTGACTGGCTTGCCATTCTCGCCCAGCACTTCGCACTTCATCGCTTTGCTGTACTTGTTGCCCAGCTGGAAGATGTGCCCGACTTCGATGCCGCGCTTGATTTCCAGGGTGCCCTTGCCATCCGGGCTCGGGTCTCCAGCGACCACGTTGCGCAGGTCGGCAACGGTCGGAACCGGCAGATCACGCTCCCAGTTCACGCCGAAGTAGTGTTTGTCGTCGATGTTGGCGCCGATGCCAAAGTCGCTCATCAATTCGACGGAACGGTCGATGATGATTGGCAGCGGCAGGTTCAGCGGGCCCAGGGAGCCGGCGCCGGCACCAATGGCGTCGCGCAGTTCGGCTTCGGAGGCCATGACCAGCGGGCTGGCAACGCCAGGCTGGTTGCCGGCCTTGATTTCGTTCAGCTCGTGGTCGCCACGGATGATCAGGGCAATCAGCTTGCCTTTCTCTTCAGCGTGAACCACCAGGGTCTTGATGGTCTTTTCAATCGGCAGGTTGAAGCCTTCGACCAGTTGCGCGATGGTCTTGGCGTTCGGCGTGTCGACCAGGCGCAGCTCTTCGGCAGGTGCGGCGCGGGAAGTTTCGCGTGGCACGGCTTCGGCTTTCTCGATGTTCGCCGCATAGTCGGAACCGTTGCTGAAGACGATATCGTCTTCGCCGGATTCGGCCAGTACGTGGAACTCGTGGGAGCCTGCACCACCGATCGAGCCGTTGTCGGCTTCAACCGGGCGGAATTTCAGGCCCAGGCGGGTAAACACGTTGCAATACGCCTGGTGCATACGGTCGTAGGTGACCTGCAGCGATGGCTGGTCAGCGTGGAAGGAGTAGGCGTCCTTCATGATGAATTCGCGACCGCGCATCAAGCCGAAGCGTGGACGGATTTCGTCACGGAATTTGGTCTGGATCTGATACAGGTTGATCGGCAGCTGTTTGTAGCTGCTCAACTCGTTGCGCATCAGGTCGGTGATGACTTCTTCGTGAGTCGGGCCGGCGCAGAAATCGCGACCGTGGCGATCCTTGAAGCGCAACAATTCAGGGCCGTATTCTTCCCAGCGACCGGATTCCTGCCACAGCTCAGCCGGTTGGGTGCTCGGCATCAACACTTCGAGAGAGCCCGCGGCGTTCATTTCTTCACGAACGATGGCTTCGACCTTGCGCATTACTCGCAAGCCCATCGGCAGCCAGGTGTACAGGCCCGAGGCGAGTTTGCGGATCATGCCGGCGCGCAGCATCAGCTGATGGCTGATCACGACCGCGTCGGAAGGCGTTTCTTTCTGTGTGGCGAGCAAAAATTGACTGGTGCGCATGGTTGGCCGTTGTCGGTTGCTGATGACGAGAAATGACGGAGCATTGTACGGGCGAGATCTGCTGGCGTACAGGCGTGCGGTCGGCGGGGTGTGGCGGGAGGGCGGGAATCCCCCCGCCCTCTGCGCTGCTTCCTGCTGAAGAACCTACGATTCTTCCGCGACCTGGGTCGGAACCGGTTCGGGTGTCGGCGTTGGCGTCGGGCCTTCGCGGCGGCTTTCCTGGAACCAGTGCAGCGCGATCAACAGTAGCGTCGGAACGCCCAGCAGGGCAGTGATCAGGAAGAAATTGTGATAACCGAATTTCTCCACCATGACCCCGGAGTAGCCGCCGATCAGGCGTGGCAGCAAAAGCATGATCGAGCTGAGCAGGGCGTACTGGGTCGCCGAGAACTTCAAGTTGGTCAGGCTCGACAGGTAGGCGACAAACGCCGAGGTCGCCAGGCCCGAACTAAAGTTATCCAGGGAAATAGTGAGGATCAGCATGTTCAGGTTGGCGCCCATGTCGGCGAGCATCAGGAACAGCAGGTTGGTGCCGGCTGATGCAATGCCGCCGATGAGCAGAATCGGCAAGATGCCGAAGCGCACAATCAGCAGGCCGCCCATGCCGGCACCGACCAGGGTCATGATCAGGCCGAAGATCTTGCTGACGCTGGCAATCTGATCCTTGGTGAAGCCCTGGTCGATGTAGAACACGTTAGCCATCACGCCCATGACCGTATCGGACATCCGATAAGTGGCGATCAGCCCAAGCAGCAGGAACGCTTGCCAACGGTAGCGCAGAATAAAGTCGTTGATCGGCGTCAGCACCGGCGCCAGGCCGCGGCGGCCAATGGCCGACAGGCATATAGCGGTGAGGGTGGTGTAGAGGATCGCCCGCAGGAACGCGCGGTCTTCGAGCAGCAGGTCGAGCACGCTCACGCCTTCGAACAGCACGCTGGCGAAATCGGTGTTGTACAACTGAGTGAACATGGCCGGCACGGAAACCAGCAGCACGATCAGCACAAACACCGATGCCAGTTGATGCACAAAGCTGTAGCGCCCGGCCTGAAGCTGCGTGCGTAGCGGCACCGGCGGTTCCCGCATGAAAAAGGAGGTCAGCAGCGCTGGAACCATCAAGGCGCCGAACAGGATGTAGGTGCCGGCCCATGCCGAATGCTTATAGTTGAAACCGGTGGAGCCGAAGCCTTCAGCGAAGAACAGGGCGCCGGCGGTGGCCAGCAGCGCGGCGATCCGATAACCAGACATGTAACTGGCGGCGAGCGCGGCCTGGCGGGTGTCGTCGGCGATTTCCAGGCGATAGGCGTCGACCGCGATGTCTTGCGTCGCCGAGGCGAAAGCAACGACCACGGCAATGGCGATCAGCCAGGACAAATGCTTTTGCGGGTCGCAGAAACCCATCCCGATCAGGCCGAGAATGACCAGTGCCTGGGAGAGCACCAGCCAGGAACGTCGGCGACCGAGCTTGCCGAGCAATGGCAGGCGCCATTGGTCGAGCAGCGGTGACCAGACCCATTTAAAGGCGTAGGCCAGGCCTATGAGGCTTGCATAGCCAATGGTTTCGCGCGCTACGCCAGCTTCGCGCAGCCAGACCGAAAGTGTCGAAAACACCAGCATGTAGGGCAGGCCGGCGGCGAAACCAAGCAGCAGCAGTACAAGCGTCGAGGGGCTGGCATAGGCGGCGAGCGCGGCGCGCCAGGTTTTACGGGGCATGGGCTGGAGTCTGCCTCAAGAAATACGGAAACAAAGCGCGCACTCTAACCGCTGTGCTCTACCGGGCGCCAGCCATGGCGCTGAATATCAACACGATTGTTCAGGATACTGATGCCCTCCATGCGCAAACGCGCGCGTTGTTCATCCCCCGAAGGGCTGCCTGCAGGCAGGCTGATACGCCCGCCGGCGCCGAGCACGCGGTGCCAGGGTAATTTGCTGTCGCCCGGCAGTTGGCTCAGTGTCCGCCCGACGAAGCGGGCGGCGCGACCCAGTCCCGCCAACTCGGCGAGCTGACCATAACTCACGACTTTGCCCTCTGGGACCTGCGCCAGAGTCAGGTACAGCGCCGTGCGTCGGATTTGCGCCGGACTATCGGTTTCAGTGGTGGAGTCGGTCACGTCGGCAGTTCCTGAAAAAAAGTTCGCATTACCGTCTGTAGAGTAAATCCTGGATCAGCTATTGAGAAATGAACTCATTAGAAATAGTCGGGTCAGTCCTTGCTAGGGTCTTATTCGTATGGGTAATGCCGACTTTTTTTCGCAAACTTGAGCCTGTATTTGCTTATGTTGTCCAGATCCCTGCTGTGCCTTGCTGTCGTCAGTGCCTCCACGCCCTTGCTCGCCGATACCGTCTGGTTGAAGAACGGTGACAAGCTGAGCGGCAAGATCACCGTTTTCGATGGCGGCAAGCTGTTGATCCAGACCGAATACGCCGGTGCCGTCCCGATCGACTGGAAGCAGGTCAAAACCCTGGAAAGCGATCAGCAGTTGCTGGTCAAGCAGGACGCCTACACCGGTGAAAAGGCCAAGGCGCTGCATGCGGCAGAAGACGGCAAGGTCACCCTGGCCAACGGCGACGCTCCCAAGACTGTAGAGCTGGCCAGCATTCAGCAGATTCTGAAGCCAAAGCCTGTCATCGAGGATTTGGTGTGGAAGGGTAATGTCGATGCAGCGCTGGATTATCAGCGGGCCGAAAAAGACACCGATGATTACGATATCGACTTCAAGACCACTGCGCGTCATGGCAGATGGCGACACACCGCAGAAGGCGAGTACAACCGCGAATTTCAGGATGATGTGGTCACTACCGACAACTGGCGGGGCGAATACTCGCTCGACCGCTTCCTGACCGAGAAGTGGTTCTGGCAGGGCCGCGCAGTCTATAAGCGCGACAAGGTCGAAGAGCTCTCTCGTCAGCGCACCGTCGGTACTGGCCCCGGTTACCAATTCTGGGACGACGAGCTGGGCGCGTTCTCGCTGGGGTCGCTGGTCAACCGCACGGACTATGAGTTCGCTGACGGCAGCAAGGAAAACTTCTATTCCGTGGCAATGAAGTGGGATTACAACCGCTACCTGATCGGCAAGAAGGTGGAATTCTTCACCAATGGCGAAGTGGGCAAGCCGTTGTCGGGCGTAGCGGATTACGCGCTCGATGCTGAAATGGGCTTGCGCTACAAAGTGACCGAATGGGCATCGCTTAACCTGAAGGCCGAACGAGACATCATCAGCGGCACCGATGAGGCTGATCTGGACAAGACTCGGTACACCGCCGGGTTTGGTGTGGCCTGGTAAAACGCAAAAAATCGCAGCCATGGGCTGCGATTTTTTTTGCCTGCAAAACAGACAGGCACAAAAAAGCCCCGCTTTTGAGGGCGGGGCTTTTTACTAAAGCAAGTACAAGTTAGATAACTTGAACTTCTTCAGCTTGCATGCCTTTCTGACCGCGGGTAGCGATGAAAGAAACCTGTTGGCCTTCTTTCAGGCTTTTGAAGCCGTCGGATTGGATAGCTTTGAAGTGAACGAACAGGTCGTCACCGGATTGTGGAGTGATGAAGCCGAAGCCTTTTTCATCGTTGAACCACTTAACGGTACCAGTTTGGCGATTAGACATGGTGTAACTCCTTGAACAAAGATAACTGCGACTCAGGAAGAACCCTGGCCGAGACTGAGTGCAAAGAGCAGGAAAAATTCTTGTAGATGGTTGGATCGAAATTCAACATATCGTGTAGAGATTCTCAGTGACACAAGCAGCACAGTGGCGCCACCTTAACCCTTTTTCAGGAACGTGCCAATGCTTGCGGTGAAGGTTTCTCTGTTTTCATGACTGACGGTCCGCTGGTTTTCCCCCAAGGGCCGGAAATTACGGGGGATCGCCAAGATTTGTGACCCGGACTTTGAACCCGAAGCGCGCGCCCGGTAAGATGCCGGACAGATTTTTTCCACCTCGCTATTCAGGACACCCGCCATGAGCATCAAATCGGACAAGTGGATTCGCCGCATGGCGCAAGAGCACGGCATGATCGAGCCCTTCGTAGAGCGCCAGGTGCGCGGCAGCGACGATAGCCGTGTGATCTCCTACGGCGTGTCAAGCTACGGCTACGATGTGCGTTGCACAAATCATTTCAAGGTGTTCACCAACATCAATTCGGCAATCGTCGACCCGAAAAACTTCGATGCCGGCAGCTTCGTCGACATCCACAGCGACGTGTGCATCATTCCGCCGAACTCCTTCGCCCTAGCCAGCACCGTCGAATATTTCCGCATTCCGCGTAATGTATTGACCATTTGCTTGGGTAAAAGCACCTATGCGCGCTGCGGTATTATCGTCAACGTCACGCCGCTTGAGCCTGAGTGGGAGGGTCATGTGACCCTGGAGTTCTCCAACACCACCAATCTGCCGGCGAAAATCTACGCGAACGAAGGCGTGGCACAGATGCTGTTCCTTGAATCCGACGAAGAGTGCGAAGTGTCCTACAAGGACCGTGGCGGCAAGTATCAGGGCCAGCGCGGCGTCACCCTGCCACGCACCTGATCCGTTCGTCCGGGAAGTCGTGGGAATTCTTGAGCGGGTAGACACTCTATTGGGTGTACTGCCCGGTTCGCGCAACGCGGACGGGCCATCGCTCAGGAGTGCCCTATGAAGATCGATCCGCGAATAAGTGCCGAACTGGCAAGGCTTGAGCCCAATCAGGTTGGCGTTTTGGCCTGGTCCTTGTTGGCACATCCACCTATCAACATGGCAGGGGGCATCCCCGGTCAGCCTGATCCCGATACCCCCAACGAACAACCCACCGAGCCCGGTGAGCCTACCTTGCCGGATGAGCCGCCTCCCGCGCCTGTAGCCTGATACCAAAACGCACGTAGGAGCAAAGCTTGCTCGCGATGAATGCGACGCGGTCCATTAACGACCGAGTTATCGTTCATCGCGAGCAAGCTTTGCTCCTACAGGGTTTTAGGGTTACTTGAGGTTGCCGCTCAGGAACTGCTTCAGCCGCTCACTCTTCGGATTGCCCAACACGTCTTCCGGTGCGCCTTCTTCCTCCACCAATCCCTGGTGCAGGAACAACACCTGATTCGAGACCTTACGGGCGAAGCTCATTTCGTGGGTCACCATGATCATGGTTCGGCCTTCCTCGGCCAGACCCTGAATCACCCTGAGCACCTCACCCACCAGTTCGGGATCGAGGGCCGAGGTGGGTTCGTCGAACAGCATCACTTCTGGCTCCATGGCGAGTGCCCGGGCAATCGCCACGCGTTGCTGTTGACCACCGGAAAGAAACGCCGGGTATTGATCCGCTACGCGCGAGGCCAGGCCGACCTTGTCGAGATAGCGTCGGGCACGGTCTTCGGCTTCCTGCTTGCTGCACCCCAGCACCCGACGCGGGGCCATGGTGATGTTTTCCAGCACCGTCATGTGGCTCCACAGGTTGAAGTGTTGGAACACCATGGCCAGGCGAGTGCGGATCCGTTGCAGTTCATTGGCATCGGCCACATGCATGCCGTGGCGATCCTTGATCATGCGGATATTCTTGCCGTCCAGGCTCATGGCGCCGTCGTTGGGCTGTTCGAGAAAGTTGATGCAACGCAGGAAGGTACTTTTGCCCGAGCCGCTGGCGCCGATCAGGCTGATGACGTCGCCGGTGTTGGCCTTGAGCGAAACGCCTTTGAGTACTTCATGTTCGCCATAGCTTTTATGCAGGCCTTCAATGGTCAGTTTGTACATGGGGCATGCATCCTCAAGGCGAAAGTAGGTAGCCGCTGCGATAGGCTTCGGTGCCCGCAATGTGGGCGATCACCATGCCGGCAGTGGCCATGCGCCGTAGCGAGCGGGCGTACATCAACCCGGCGACGGTGCAATGAACGGGGGTGACGCGGTCAAGGATCGGGTCGATGATTTCAGCAATCAGTTGCCCGGCTTCGAGGTATTCCCCTGGTAGCGCGGTAAACACCAGCAGCCCGCCGACCGGTGTCGCTACCGGTTCAACACCGGCCAGCGGCGTAGCCGGATAGGGCAGTTCAGGCAGCGACGCCGGTTCGCCGGCAATGGCGCCGAAGTGAGTCAGGTAATTGATCAGCGCCTGGCAATCAAGGCTGGCCAGCGGGTGATTGACGTCACCCTGACCGCGCAATTCGACGGTGACCGAAAAACTGCCCAGCGGAATATCAAAGTGTTCGCCGAAGCGTTCCTTCAACTGCCACCAGAGCAGGGTGAAGCATTCATCGAACGACTGACCGCCGGAGTCGGTCGCCAGCAGGCTGGCTTCGGCACCGATGTACCGCGCCAGCGGCTCGACCTGCGGCCAGGCCTCGGGCGTGGTGTAAAGGTGGGTGACCGCTTCGAAATCGCAATGCAGGTCCAGCACCATGTCGGCATCGCAGGCCAGCCGTTGCAGAGCCAGGCGCTGGGATTGCAGTTGCGTGCTGGCCGTCTGTTGGGCGAGGGCATTGCGCAGGCTGCTGCGAATCAGTTCGAGGTTGTGCTGCGGATCGTCGCCGAGCAGGCCTTCGATCTCGTTGCCAACGGCTTCGCTCAGATCGACGAACCAGCGATTGAAGTTCTGCCCGCTTTCGAGGTCGTAACGGCCCAGCGGCACATCCATCAGCACTTGTTCGAGGCCGGCCGGATTGGCCACCGGCACCAGCACGATTTCGCTGCGCAAACGGCCGGCGGCTTCGAGTTCCGCCAGACGTTGCTTGAGGTGCCAGGCAACCAGCATGCCGGGCATTTCGTCGGCATGCAGGGATGACTGGATGTAAATCTTGCCTTTGGCCGATGAGGGGCCGAAGTGAAAGCTGTGAATCTGTCGCGCGGTCCCCGGCAGCGGGGCCAGCAGGTCATGAATCTGGTGGCGCATGTCTCTTTATCCCTAAAGCGGGTCCTAGTGGGTCGGCCCGAGGAAGGCCAGCCATCGGCGTTCGGCGAGGCGGAACAGGCCGACCAGCGCAAAGGTAACGGTCAGGTAGATCAGCGCGGCGATGCCGAACGACTGGAAGGTCAGGAAGGTCGCCGAGTTGGCGTCCCGCGCGACTTTCAAGATGTCCGGGATGGTCGCGGTGAAGGCCACGGTGGTTGAGTGCAGCATCAAAATCACTTCGTTGCTGTAATAAGGCAACGAACGACGAAGGGCCGAAGGCATGATCACGTAGGCATAAAGCTTCCAGCCTGTCAGGCCGTAAGCCTTGGCCGCTTCGACTTCACCGTGCGCCATGCTGCGAATCGCCCCGGCGAAAATCTCCGTGGTGTAGGCGCAGGTGTTCAGGGCGAAGGCCAGGATCGTGCAGTTCATCGCATCGCGAAAGAACGCATCCAGCACCGGTTGGGCGCGCACGGCGGCCAGGCTGTAGATGCCGGTGTAGCAAATCAGCAGCTGGATATACAACGGCGTACCGCGGAACAGGTAGGTGTAGAACTGCACCGGCCAGCGGATGTAGAAGTGTGGTGAAACCCGGGCGATGGACAGCGGAATCGACACCAGGAAGCCGATGAAGATCGACGCACTGAGCAGCCACAGGGTCATGGCCAGGCCGGTGATGTTGTTGCCGTCGCTATAAAGGAAGGGTTTCCAGTATTCCTGCAGGAGTTCGATCATCGTACGGCCTCCCGGGAACCGGCGGCGTAACGACGTTCGAGCCAGCGCAGGACGAAGTTGGAGGCGCTGGTGATCAGCAGGTAAATCAGCGCTGCAAGCACCAGGAAGTAGAACAGTTGATAAGTGCTTTTGCCGGCATCCTGCGCAGCCTTGACCAGGTCGGCGAGGCCGATGATCGAGACCAGTGCGGTGGCCTTGAGCATCACCATCCAGTTGTTACCGATACCCGGCAGGGCAAAACGCATCATCTGCGGGAACACTACGATCCAGAAACGCTGGCCGCGCTTGAGGCCATACGCGGTTGCCGCTTCGACCTGGCCCCGTGGGACCGCGAGAATCGCGCCACGAAAGGTTTCGGTGAAGTACGCGCCATAAATAAAGCCCAGGGTGATGACCCCGGCGCTGAACGGGTTGATCTCGATGTATTCCCATTCCATGAAGTCGGTAAACGACGTCAGCCAGGTTTGCAGGCTGTAGAAGATCAACAGCATCAGCACCAGGTCCGGCACACCGCGAATCAGCGTGGTGTAGACCTGCGCCGGTACGCGCACCAGTTTGACTTTTGACAGTTTTGCACTGGCGCCGAGCAGGCCGAGCAACACGGCTACCAGCAGCGACAACGCCGATAATTTGATGGTCATCCAGGTGCCTTCCATCAGCAACGGACCGAAGCCCTTGAGGCTGAAGGCGGAGAGCCCCAGGTTTTGTAAGAGGTTTTCGAACATAAATCAGCAACCTGATCGGATAAAAAAAGCGCCCATCGCGAGATGGGCGCCGGGCATTATTTGCCGCTGTACAGATTCAGATCGCCAAAGTGTTTCTTCTGAATGGTGGCGTAGGTGCCGTCGTCGTGTAACGCTTTGATACCTTTATCAAGAAGTGCCTTGAGGTCTTTGTTACCTTTCGAGATACCGACAGCTGTTTTGGCTGGCAGCAATTCGTTGTCGACCGGCTTGCTGACTTCGTAATTGGCACCTTGTGGCGACTTCAAAAAGCCCAGTTCGGCCTGCAGCATGTCCTGGATGCCGGCGTCGAGACGACCGGAAGTCAGGTCGGAATACACCTGATCCTGGTTGGCGTAGGCCTGGGTTTTCACGCCCGCCTTGTCCAGAACGGCTTTGGCATAGGCTTCCTGGATGGTGCCTTGTTCGTAGCCGACGGTTTTGCCCTTGAGCGAAGCGACGTCTGCGGTTATGCCAGAACCTTTCTTGGACACGTAAGCGGTTGGGCCGGAGAACAGCTCGCTGGAGAAATCGATGACTTTTTCGCGGGCCGGGGTGACGGTCATCGAAGAGATCACGCCGTCGAATTTATTGGCTTTCAGGCCCGGAATCATGCCGTCGAAATCGCTTTCGACCCATTTGCACTTGACCTTCAGCTCGGCGCAGATCGCGTTGCCCAGATCGATGTCGAAGCCTACCAGGCTACCGTCAGCCGCTTTTGACTCAAACGGCGCGTAGGAAGGATCAACGCCAAAACGCAATTCCTTGTATTCCTTGGCCAGCGCGGAACCGGCTGCCATGCACAACGCCAGTGCAGAAAGGGTCAGCAATGCTTTTTTCATTATTCAATCCCTAAAAACCAATATGAGCGCTTGTGGCGCAGAATTATTGTTACTGGAAAGCGTAAGACCCTATGAAAGTAGCAATTTCCGAACCAGAGTCCCGAACAAGTGTTTTAAAAGGTGATTCAAGAAATGGCAAGGAGGGATTTGTGCACGAAAACGGGCGCCTGGAAACAGCTGCACCAACTTGGTTCGGAATGGCACAAATCCATGTGGGAGCGGGCTTGCTCGCGAAGAGGGAGTGTCAGTCGATATGAATGTGCCTGACATACCGCTTTCGTCGGAACGCCGCCCGGAGCCAGCCCGCTCCCACAGGGGATCGGTTTAGCCGAGCAGATCCTGAAGCGTCGCCAGATTGTCAGCTTCCTCAACCGACTTATCCTGCCGCCAGCGCAGCATCCTCGGAAACCGCACTGCAATCCCGCTCTTGTGGCGCCTGGACAGGGCGATGCCCTCAAATCCCAGTTCAAACACCAGGCTCGGCGTCACGCTGCTCACCGGCCCGAATTTCTCTACGGTGGTCTTGCGCACGATGATGTCGACCTGGCGCATTTCTTCGTCGGTCAGCCCTGAATAGGCTTTGGCGAACGGCACCAGTGCGCGTTTGCTCGCGTCAGGCGGTCCGTCCCATACGGCGAAGGTGTAATCGCTGTAGAGACTGGCGCGGCGACCATGGCCGCGTTGCGCATAAATCAGCACCGCATCGACGCTGAACGGGTCGACTTTCCATTTCCACCAGACGCCCATGTCCTTGGTCCGCCCGACGCCATAAAGCGCATCCCGGGCCTTGAGCATCATGCCTTCGACACCGAGCTTGCGGGAGGCTTGCCGTTGTCGGGCGAGGTCGAACCAGTCTTCGCCAGTGAGTACCGGTGAGGCGAGTAACACCGGGTTGTTGCCGCTGGCGACGACATGCTCCAGTTGAGTGCGACGCTCGGACTGAGGCTGGTTGCGCCAGTCTTCACCCTGCCATTCCAGCAGGTCGTAGGCGAGGATCACCACCGGCACTTCTTCGAGGATTTTTTTGTCCAGGGTTTTACGACCGATCCGCTGTTGCAGCAGCGCGAATGGCTTTACTGCAGGTGCAGCCGGGGAATGAGGGTTGAAGGCGTCTTCGGTGGTGGGTTGTCCGGTTTTCCAGGCGACGATTTCACCGTCGATCACCGTACCGTCGGGCAAGCAGTGAACCAGGCTATCGAGTTCGGGGAAGCGCTCGGTGACCAGTTCTTCACCTCGCGACCAGATCCACAGTCGCCCGTCGCGTTTGACCACCTGGGCGCGAATGCCATCCCACTTCCATTCCACTTGCCAATGGCTGGCCGGGCCGAGCAGGGATTCGAATTGTTCAACGGGTTGAGATAACGCGTGAGCGAGGAAAAACGGGTAGGGCTGACCGCCCCGTTGGGCATGTTCGTCAGCCGATTCGGCGGCGATCAACTTCAAATAACCGCACGCGTTCGGGCGGTTGGACAGGTCGGTGTAACCCACCAGACGCTGGGCGACGCGTTTGCTGTCGAGCCCGGCCATGGCCGCCAGGGCGCGGGTGACCAGCAACTTGGAAACGCCGACGCGGAAACTGCCGGTGATCAGTTTGATGCAGAGCATCAGGCTCTGGCGGTCCAGTTGCGACCACAGGGCAGGCAGTCGCTCGGCAAGGACTTGCGGGGTTTCACCGCGCAGCGGCAGCAGTTTGTGTTCAATCCAGACCGCCAATCCATCGTTGGAGCTGTGAAGCGCTTCGGGCAGCACCAGCGAAATGGTCTCCGCCAAATCGCCGACCGCCTGATAACTCTCTTCGAACAGCCACGGCGCGAGGCCGGAGATCTCAACCGCCAACTCTCGCAGGATGCGCACGGGCACCAGTTGCCGAGGTCGCCCGCCGGACAAAAAATAAACAGCCCATGCGGCATCTTCCGGCGCTGCCTCGGCGAAGTAGTGTTGCATCGCCACCAGTTTGGCGTTGCTCGACGTCGTGGCATCGAGTTCGGCATACAAATCGGCGAACGCCTTCATGGCAGCACCTCGGCGCTCTCGGGTTCGACGGCTGCGTTTTCTTGCTCATCGTCGCCGTACTCGGTGCTGAAACTCATGGCATCGAGACCCTGTTCGCGCAGATGGCGCACCAGTACCCCGACCGAGCCGTGGGTCACTATCACCCGCTCAGCACCGGTCTGTTCGATGGCCCAGAGCAGGCCCGGCCAGTCGGCGTGGTCGGACAGTACAAAGCCACGATCCACGCCACGTCGCCGCCGTGTGCCACGCAAACGCATCCAGCCGCTGGCGAAACCATCGTTGTAGTCGCCGAAGCGCCGCATCCAGGTGCTGCCGCCAGCCGAAGGCGGGGCCAGGACTAGCGCCTTGCGCATCATGGGGTCGCTCTTTTTTACTTCGCCGGCATAGATCGTGGGCGGTAAATAAATGCCACCTTCGCGATAAACCTGATTGAGCGGCTTAACCGCGCCATGCACCAGAATGGGGCCGAGGCTGGCGTCAATGCCGTGGAGAATTCGCTGAGCCTTGCCGAAGGCGTAGCAGAACAACACGCTGGTTTTGTCGGTGGCGGCGTTGGCTTGCCACCACTGATTGATCTCGGCAAAGACATGCGCCTGGGGTTGCCAGCGATAAATAGGCAGACCGAAGGTCGATTCAGTGATGAAGGTATCGCAGCGCACGGGTTCGAACGGCGCACAGGTGCCGTCGGGTTCGATTTTGTAGTCGCCCGAGGCGACCCAGACTTCGCCGCGATATTCCAGGCGCACCTGTGCCGAACCGAGGACGTGGCCGGCGGGGTGAAAACTCAGGGTGACGCCATTGTGGGTCAGGGGTTGACCGTAGGGCAGGGTTTGCAGGTTGATGTCTTGACCCAGTCGCGCACGCAAAATCCCTTCGCCGGGAGCGGCCGCCAGATAATGCCGGTTGCCGGTGCGGGCATGGTCGCCGTGGGCGTGGGTGATGACTGAACGTTCGACCGGCCGCCACGGGTCGATGTAGAAATCCCCGGCCGGGCAGTACAAACCTTCAGGACGCGCGATAACAAGATCCATATTGTTACCAAAATCGAGGGACTTGTTTGCTATGAGGTTTGCGCGAGACGAGAAGTTCTATTTATTTTTCATCGGCAATTGATATACCCATGTGGGAGCGGGCTTGCTCGCGAAGGTGGTGTGTCAGTTGACGATAATATTGACTGACACACCGCCTTCGTCGGAACGCCGCCCGGAGCAAGCCCGCTCCCACATTGGGTCGATGGTGACCTTACTTGCCAGGGGTTAGAGTCAACCGCTTGTTGCCATACACCTTGTCAAAGTTCTGCGGCTGCATCGGCAGACTCATGTATTGCCCCTTCAGCCACGGATCAATGCTGTCGAGGTAGTTCGGGCTCGCCGGATTACCGGATTGCCCCGTACCGTTCTGCCCCATCAGCGGTTCCGCCTGGCCGAAGTCGACGATAAAGCGCATGGCTGGCGCCAGGGTGGTGTTGAAATCCTGACCCCAGGCGAATGCTGCGGTATTCAGCGTGGTGTGGTCGCCACCGGCCGCCAGTGGACCGCGCACCGTCTGGCCGCTGGCGTTTTTCCACTCGTAGCGGTGCAGTTTGCCCCATTGCCAGGCTTTGTGATCGCCACCCAACTGGCTGTCGCCCGCGCTGATCGCTGCCGCCAGACTGCGGGCGAGGATCGCCGGTTTATCTTCTTTCTGCGGCGTGCGAGCGTCATCCCAGAACGGACTGTCCTCACGCCCCAACAGGTGATCAGCCTGGGCCGCATAGGACAACTTGCCGTTGGCGATAAAGGCTTTCCACGCCGGGCTGCTTTCCGGGCCCAGTTCGTCGAGGAAGATTTGCTGGGTGCTTTGCTGCAGGAACAACTCGTAAATAGCGGCATCGGCGGAGGTCGGGCTGAGTTTGCCGTCGAAGGCCATCAGGCGGGTATACGCCTCGCGAGCCTTGCCACGATCCGCCTCAGGCAACGCTTCAATGGCCTGCTTGAGTGGCTTGGCCATGCCCGGTGCTTCGAACATCTTCTTCAGCTTGGCAGCGAAAGTGGTGGTCTGGTCGTATTGCATGGCGATCAGGCTGCGCGTGTCGTGTTTGCCCACGCCTGCCAGTTCGGCCAGGCGTTCACCACGCTCCGGTGCCGACCAGGAATTGGACAACTGCATGCCGTAGCCATGCGCAATGACTCGCTGGTTGGCGGTGCCGAGCCAGCCTTGGGCTGGATCCTGGTCATAGGGGTGGAGCATCGGGTCGGCATAACCATCCCAATCGTAACGACCTTCCCAGCCCGGCGACGGCAGCAGGCCTTCGCCTTCGCGACGGTTCGGGAAGCGACCGGTGACTTGCCAGCCGATGTTGCTGGCATCGGCAAATACCAGGTTTAGCGCAATGGCGCGGATTTCGCGGCTGGCGTCCGAGGCTTTCTCGACGGTCTGGGCGCGGGACAGGTCGAAAAACGCGTCCAGGCTCTTGTCATCGGTGAAGTTCGGCGTCTGCAAGGCCAGGCCGAAACCATTAGCCAGCGTCGTGCCTTGGGCACTGTTGAGCAGCGGGCCATGGCGGGTTTCGTACACCACTTCGCGAATAGGCCGCTGGCCTTTGACGAAGTAAGTTTCGTTGCGCACGATCGCCGGCTGCCATTTGCCACCCACCTCGTAGGAAAGACCATTACCCTGGCGTTTGATTTTTTCCAGGAACAGGTCCTGGTTGTCGCCCATGACGGCGGTCATGCTCCAGGCCACTTTGCCGTTGAAACCGCCGAGCACCATCGGCAAACCGGCAATCGTCACACCAGAAGCCTGGTACTTCGGCGTGCGAATCTGCACGTAGCTGAACAACGATGGCACGCCCAGTGGGCCATGGCTGTCGCTGGCCAACAGGCTTTTGCCGCTGCGGCTGCGTTGCGGGCCGATCGCCCAGTTGTTCGACGAGGTGGCGCCCAGCAGGTTCAGGTCGGACAGTTGGCTCGTGGCTTTGCTGATCTCGGCCAGGCCCGGGACTTGCCCGTTGAGCTTGATGCCCTGAAGTTTTTCAGCTTCGGCCAGCGGCAGTTTTTCATCGGGAGCGGATGGGGTCAGCCACGGGAGTTTGTCGGTGCTGACGGTCTGGGCCAGCATCAGCGAGGCAATCTCTTCCGGCAGGTTGGCCGATTGGCTGAAGTTCAGCAGGCAGAAAATCAGCGCCGAGTCTTCCGGCTTCCAGTATTCAGGCTTGTAGCCGGTGGCCGCGAGGTCTGCCGGCAGTTTGTCGCGATAGCGGAACAGGTAGGCGTTGACGCCGCGGGCATAGACTTCGAAGAAGCGTTTGAGGCGCGGCGAAGATGCCTTGTACAGCTCGTCGGCGCTTTTCTTCAGATTGACGGCGCGCATATATCGGTCAGCGTCGAGCAGGTCCGAACCGGACATCTCTGACAAACGGCCCTGAGCCAACAGGCGCAGGGTGACCATTTGCGTGATGCGGTCGGTGGCGTGGACGTAACCCAGGGTGAACAGCGCGTCGTGGAAGGTGTTGCTTTCGATCAACGGCATGCCCATGGCATTGCGGCGTACCGAAACGTTCTGCGCCAAGCCCTTGAGCGGCTGCACGCCGGTGGTCGGCGGGAGGGTGTCCTGGGTGTTCCAGGTCTGACAACCGCTCAGGCTCAAAACACCGGCCACTGCTGCGGCAACGCCGAACCGGGGAAGAAAATGTGTAAGGGCTGGCGAGGCCATGGCAAAGCTCCTGCGGGGGGGTAGCGTCATTAAAGGCGCTACGTTAGTGAGCAGGAGGTGCCCGCGCAAGCGGGGGTATAGGGTTATTTCAAGATTTGTCCGATAAATACAATTTCTTGGGCAATGCATCCCTGTGGCGAGGGGACTTGTCCCCGTTCGGCTGCGTAGCAGTCGTCAACTTTCAATGTGGTTTGTCTGAAAGAATGCCGGGGGCGCTTCGCGACCCAACGGGGACAAGTCCCCTCGCCACATTGAAAGCATCACAAGGAAAGTGCGTCGTTTTTCAGGATTTAGGCGGATTGACCTTGGCCACCAGCGCATACGCCTTCACCGTCGCCGGACGGCTCTGGATGTGGTTGAACCAGCGCAGCACGTTGGGGAAGTCTTCCAGGTTCTGACTCTGCCACTTGTGGGAAACGATCCACGGGTAGATCGCCATGTCGGCAATGCTGTATTCGCTGCCGGCGACGAAGTCTTTATCGGCCAGCTGCTTGTCGAGTACCCCGTAGAGGCGGGCGGTTTCGTCGATGTAGCGCTTGATTGCGTAGGGGATTTTCTCCGGCGCGAATTGGCTGAAGTGATGATTCTGCCCGGCCATCGGCCCCAGGCCACCCATCTGCCAGAACAACCATTGCAACGCTTGTTGGCGACCGCGCAGGTCTTTGGGCAAAAACTTGCCGGTTTTCTCTGCCAGGTACAACAAAATCGCCCCGGACTCGAACAGTGCCAACGGCTCACCGCCATCGGCCGGTTCGGGATCAACGATGGCCGGAATTTTGTTGTTCGGGGAGATTTTCAGGAAATCGGGTTTGAACTGGTCGTTCTGGCTGATGTTGATCGGGTGCACGTTGTAGGGCAGGCCGGCTTCTTCCAGGAATATCGAGATTTTGTGGCCGTTGGGGGTGGTCCAGTAATACAGGTCGATCATGGAGTACTCCAAATCAAAAGATGTCGTTACTTGCGGACAGCAAACGCCGGCATCAGGTCGTCCTGTTTGCGTTCGATAGCTTGCCTGTAGGAACAGGTGATGCTGAAGTGCGGGAAATTCAATGACCCCGCATGAGAAAAACCGGCATGGAGCTCAAAACAAACGCGGCGCTGATCATCATCGACCAACAAAAAGGCATCCTGCATCCCAAACTTGGTTGCCGAAATAATCTTCAGGCCGAGCAGCGAATACTCGATTTGCTAGGGCATTGGCGTCGAACCGGGCGACCGGTCATTCATGTGCAGCACTTGTCCCGGTCGCCGGAATCGGTGTTCTGGCCGGAGCAGTCGGGGGTGGAATTTCAGGAACGGTTTCAGCCACAGACCGGTGAGCAGCTTGTTCAAAAGCAGGTGCCGGATGCGTTTTGTGCGACGGGGCTTGAGAAAAGTTTGCGAACGGCGGGGATCGATCAGTTGGTCATTGTCGGCGTAGCGACCAACAACTCAGTGGAATCCACGGCGCGAACGGCCGGGAATCTGGGGTTTGAAACGTGGGTCGTGGAGGATGCGTGTTTTACCTTCGACAAGGCTGACTACTTTGGTAAAGCCCATACAGCCGAGGAAGTGCATGCGATGTCGTTGGGGAATTTGCACGGGGAATATGCGACGGTCGTGAGCGCTGCGCAGATCCTGAAGTGAGGGTGACTTTGAGGGCCTCTTCGCGAGCAAGCCCGCTCCCACATTGGATCTGCTGTGTTCACACAATGTATGGCTGGCGCAGTTCAAATGTGGGAGCGGGCTTGCTCGCGAAGGCGATTCAACAGGCGAAGAAGTTCTTCGCCCGAAGCATCAAGCGCCGTGGCACTTCTTGAATTTCTTGCCGTTGCCGCAGGGGCAAGGGTCGTTGCGGCCGACGTCTTTCAGGGCGTTGCGCACCGGTTCCTGGTGGGCGTGGCCGCAGTTCGGGCCGTGGACATGGCCATGGTCGTGATCATGGTGGTCGTGATGGTCATGATCGTGGTTGCAGTCAGGGCCATGGACATGGGGTTGCTGGGTCATCGGTTTTGCTCCGGAATTAAATCGGCGGGGATTATCACGCCATTGCGCGCCAGGTGCACGTAGTGCGCGATGAATAAACCGGTTTCCAGTTCACCTTCCAGACGATAGGGAATGGGTTGGTCGGGTTTTTTCAGCAGTTTCACCAGATCCCGTACCTTGGGCCACAGGTTGGTGCGGATCGGTACTTTAAAGTAGGCACTGCGTTTGGGGCCGACCGTAAACCAATGTTCGTGCTCGCCTTCGGTCAGCAGCATGTCGCCCAAGTGAATGCGGTACTCGATGCCTCGCACCGTCAGGTCACTGTCGTTGGGGTTGTCGACGCGAAAGTGCAGCAGGAATTTTTGCTGCATCAATTTGGCCTGGACCACTTCGACCTTGACCAAATGCACCTGCGGTTCCGGTTCATCATCGCTGAACCAGGACGCACAACCGCCAAGTCCCAGAAAAAGGAACAAGGTGAGCATCTGTAAGACGCGCCGCTGACTGAGCATGGAGTGACTCCCTTTGATGCCCAGTCTAGTCTCTTGCGATTACCTCAACTGCTGAAATAACCCGCACAACACTTCTTGAACTTTTGTCCGCTGGCGCAAGGGCACGCATCATTGCGCCCGGCCTTGAGTTGTACGGTGGGGTCGATGAAGTACCAGTGGCCGGCGTTCTGCACGAACGACGAGCGTTCGCGGTGGCTGTGTTCACCGCTGCCGTCGTGCCAGCGCGCGGTAAATGTCACGAAGGCATGTTCCGGCTGACCGCCCAAGACCTCGGAGCTTTCTACTTCAAGGCCCAGCCAGGTGCTTTGGGTGCTCCAGTCGCGGATGGACTGCCGATCCAGGCCTGCCTGTTGTGCGGGCAGGGTGGTCGCCACCAAATAATCGATCAGCCCCATTACGTAGGCGCTGTAGCGCGAACGCATCAAGGCTTCGGCACACGGCGCCGGATGGCCGGCATGGTAATGGCCGCAGCAGGCATCAAGCGGGATGCCGCTACCGCAGGGGCAAATGGATGTACTCATCGCGTTACCACCAATATTTCCCGAAGTTTTCCGGATTGGCCCAGAACCGTGAGTTGAGCCAGTCGGGGACTTGTTTGTAGTCAAGCAGATCATAGGTGAACAGGGTCAGCACTTGATCGTCGCGCTGGAAGCGTTCGCTGGCTTGCAGGGCCAGGGAGAAAAAATCGGTTTCCTGCCAGCCGCTGGCCGGCAAGTCCGCCAGCACCGCGATGCGACTGGCGTTGAGGTTACGGATCCCGCCCAGCAGGTTCAGGCCCTCGCGTTTGGGCAAGTGTTCGAGGCAATCGACCACCAGCGCCAGGTCAAACCGGCGCGCCGCCAGTTCGGCCGGCAACACCCCGGGTGCCGCATGGGCCACACATGTTTCCGGGTGCGCCAGCTTGAAGGCCTCGAGCGCGGGGAACTCGCTGGCGCCAATCAGCAACAGGCGCGCGGGGGCGTAACGATCAAGCAAAGCGGCCAACGCCTGCTGGGGCGTGCGCGAAGAAATACCTGCAATCATCGAAGATCCTCAATCAGAGCTGCCAAGACTAGCCTGCTCAAAGGGCCGGGCCTAGAGGTGGTTTGTCGCAAAAGCGTCGATCTACCGTGAACACAGGACAAAACTGCAATGGCCTATTGCTGGCGGAGATTAAAACTCGGGTCTTTACTACCTGAAATCGGTTTTAAGCCGATCCCCTCAGGAGAAAACTAGATGAGCATAGTTCGCACAGCATTACCCTTGGTTCTGCTAACCAGTGTGTTGACTGGTTGCGCAGGTTTGCAGAAAACCGACTGGCCGACCTGTGCGGCGGTCGGTGGCGTCGTGGGTGCCGGTCTCGGCGCGACCGAGAGCTCGGCATGGGCGGGGTATGGCGCGCTGCTCGTCGGCGGCACGGCTGCGGCCTATTGCTGGGTTCACGGTGATGGCGACGAAGACGGCGATGGCGTGCCGGATAGCCGCGACAAGTGCCCGGGAACTCCTCGAGGCGTGCGGGTCGATGCCGACGGTTGCCCTCCACCGGTGCCTGCGCCAGTGGTCGAAGAAAAGGCCGTGGTTAAAGAAGAAGTCATCGTCATTCGCGATGTTCACTTCCAGTTTGACAAGGCCATACTGACCCCTTCCGATAAAGAGGTACTCAACACAATCGCCACTCGCCTGAAGCAGGAATCGAGCACCGCCCAACTGACTGTAACCGGTTACACCGACAGTGTTGGCAGCGATACCTATAACCAGAAACTGTCGGATCGTCGTGCGCACGCGGTGGTTGAATACCTGATTTCCCAAGGCGTACCCCGCAGCGAATTCGTGTCTGTGACCGGTGCCGGGGAAAGCCAGCCGGTTGCCGATAACAAAACCGCTGACGGCCGCGCGTTGAACCGTCGCACGGAAATCAAAATCAACCGCTAACCTCTCGTACTCCGCGGCTTGTGCAGTCGCGGATGCGCGTCTTTACTCCTGTGTGACCGGCATTGGCCGGTAACACAGGAGCTTTCACCATGAGTGTTCTCACACGGACCGTCTTGCCGGTTGTGCTGCTGGGCAGCCTGTTGACCGGTTGCGCTACACACAGCGATGGCACCGCCCCCCTCAATCAACGAACCTGGCCAATCTGCAGCGTTATCGGCGGCCTGGTCGGTGGCGGTCTGGGTGCTCTCCAAAATGGCGGTTGGGCGGCTGGTGGCGCGGCGCTTGGTATCTTGACCGGTGGCTTGATCTGTTATGCCCAGGATGGCGACGAAGACGATGATGGAGTCTTCGATCGACGTGATCGCTGCCCTGATACGCCCGCCAATACTCCCGTCGAACATCATGGTTGCCCATTGCCGCAGTACCCGGCCAGCGTGAAACCTGAACCTGCGCAATCGGAGGTCATCACCCTGAACGACGCGGGCGACGTGCTGTTTGCCTTCAATCAATCCGAACTGACCCCGGCCGCGCGGAGCAAGCTGGATTCGCTGATGCCCAAACTGCAAAGCGCCGATGTGGTGAGCGTCAAGGTGGTCGGTCATACCGACAACGTCGGCTCGGACAGCTATAACCAGGCACTCTCGGAACGTCGCGCCAGTAGCGTGGCGGCCTACCTGTTGAGCCAGGGCCTGGCGCCGAACAAGCTCACCAGCGAGGGCAAGGGCCAAAGTCAGCCGGTGGCCGATAACGAAACGGAAGAGGGACGGGCGAAAAACCGTCGGGTGGAGTTGCACATCAATCGCTGAGCCCCGTGATAGAGCCGTCGGGCCACAATTGAAGTCGGTCCGGCGGCCATTCGGCGGCCTTCATGAAGAATTTTCCGTTGCCCTCTGGCTTAACCCGCGTGTAAGCCGGTACTGTGCGCGCAAAGAATAATTATCAGCGGGGGAGCGTATGAACGTGTTTTGGGGGCTGGGGAAGTTGTTGACCCTGCTGTTCTGGCTGGTGGTGCTGGCCAATCAGCTCATGCCGTTTGTCAAACCTCTGCATCTGCTGGTCGATCTGGCCGGCGGCCTGCTGGCCTGCCTTCATCTTCTTGAGGCGGTGTTCTGTTTCCGCAGCCTCAGAGGTCGCGCTCACCCTTGGCTTGATCGCCTGAAGATCCTCTTTTTCGGCGTTTTCCACCTGCAAACCCTCCCGGCTCCGACCGCGCCTAAGGCTTCCCATGCGTAAACTCTGTCTTCTCGCTGCACTCATCAGCCCGTTGGCCTGCGCCCAGGTGGTGAGCGTCGAAACCAACTCGCTGATGCGTTTGCCCAACACCGCCAGCACCCTGCAGCTGGAACGTCTGGACGTGGCCGACTACGGCACGTTGTTGATTCCCTCGAATGTGACGGAGGTATCTGTCGGTGAATTGCGTCTGGGTCGTGAAGCGCGGATCGCCATCGTACCCGGCGAACAGCCGCTTGAGCTGAAGGTCAGTCGTGCGCAGTTGTCGGAAGGCAGCCAGATCACGGCTCGCGGTGCGCCGGGGACTTACCTCAAGGCCGCCCGCTCCGGGCGTAACCTGAACTTGCAGATCAAGGCACTGAGTGCGCCGCAATTGTGGGTGGACGCTCGCGGCGGTGCGGGCGCACCGGGTTTCGTCGGTCTCGATGGGGCCAACGGTCAGGCACCGGGTTGTACCTGGGGCCAGGCCGGTCGTGGTGCCGATGGTAGTGATGGTAGCGACGGTCAGCCCGGCGCGCCGGGTGCAATGGTTCGTCTGGAAGTGCCACGCGATTACCCGGCGGAGCTGATCAAGGTTCAGGTGGCCGGGGGTGACGGCGGTGTGGCCGGGCCTGGTGGTAAACCGGGCGCAGGTGGCAAGGCCAAGGGCTGTTTCGTTTACAAGGCCGATGGCGGCAAGAACGGCCGCCCTGGCGCTGACGGTCAGCCGGGGCCTGCCGGTGCGGCAGGTTCGGTGACCGTGCAGCGTCTGTAAGAACGACTGAGCTCCCCTGTGGTGAGGAAGCTTTGTGGCGAGGGGATTTATCCCCGTTCGGCTGCGAAGCAGTCGTAAAACCTGTGTGTGCGGTGTATCTGTAGGAATGCAGGGGACCGCTGCGCGGTCCAACGGGGACAAGTCCCCTCGCCACAAAGTCCACTCGCCACAGGGGCCGTGTATTTCTCAAAACATCGGTCGTGCCGCTGCAATCGCCACCAGCACCAACCCGACAATCAGATTAATCCCCACCAACTTGCGAATTTTCCCAAGCGTCGCCGCCCCGGTCGGCCAGTCCTGCGCCGCCACTGCCGTGCGCAACTCTGGCAACAACAACGCCTGAATCCGGATAAACAGCGCCGTCATCACCACGTACAACCCCATCATCACCTGCACATACCGCGGTGCCGCTTCAAAACCGCTGAACTGCAAATGAATCATGCCCACACCGCTGATCGGCAACAGCACCACCGCGACCCAGACCCAGCGGAAAAAACCTTGAAACACTTCTACCCACAGCTTCAAGCGGGCAGGGCCTTCAAGTGCCTTCATCGCCGCGGGCCGCAAGACCATCCACGCGAAAAACATGCCGCCAACCCACACCAGGGCTGACAGTACATGCAGGGTATAAACAAGGCCAAAAGGTGTCATTGGGGTACTCCGTTCTGCGCGGGATTAATTAGCGGGGTATGATAGCGGCCGATCCGAATCACTGAAAATTTATCCAGCGTTTTTTGCGCCCGACAATCCATGATCAGCACTGAACTCAAAACCACGATCCAGGGCGCCTACTCGCGTTTTCTCGAAGCCAAGAGCCTCAAGCCGCGCTACGGCCAACGCCTGATGATCGCCGAAATTGCCAAGGTCCTCGGTGACATCGACACCGACGACGAAGGCCGGCGCAGTGGCGATCCCGCGATCGTCGCGGTGGAAGCCGGCACCGGTACCGGCAAAACCGTGGCCTACAGCCTGGCCGCCATCCCCACGGCCAAGGCCGCCGGCAAACGCCTGGTGATTGCCACGGCCACCGTGGCCCTGCAAGAGCAGATCGTCTACAAGGATTTGCCCGACCTGATGCGCAACAGCGGGCTGAATTTCAGCTTTGCCCTGGCCAAGGGGCGCGGGCGCTACATGTGCCTGTCCAAGCTCGACATGTTGCTCCAGGAAGGTCACGCACAAACCGCCACGGCGCAGCTGTTTGAAGAAGAAGGTTTCAAGATCGAGGTCGACGAGGCCAGTCAGAAGCTGTTCACCAGCATGATCGAGAAACTCGCCGGCAATAAGTGGGATGGCGACCGTGACAGCTGGTCCACTGCCCTGGAAGACGCCGACTGGGCGCGACTGACCACCGATCACAGCCAGTGCACCAACCGCCATTGCCCTAACTTCGGCCAGTGCGCCTTTTACAAGGCCCGCGAAGGCATGGGCAAGGTCGACGTCATCGTCACCAACCACGACATGGTACTGGCCGATCTGGCACTGGGCGGCGGCGCCGTGTTGCCGGACCCGCGCGACACCATCTACGTGTTCGACGAAGGCCACCACCTGCCGGACAAGGCCATCGGCCATTTCGCTCATTACACGCGTCTGCGTTCCACCGCCGACTGGCTGGAAACCACCGCCAAGAACCTCACCAAATTGCTGGCCCAACATCCGCTGCCGGGCGACCTGGGCAAGTTGATCGAGCAGGTGCCGGAACTCGCGCGGGAGATCAAGACCCAGCAGCAATTCATGTTCAGCGCCTGCGAGCAGGTCGCCGACTTTAAACCGGGTGAAGACGTCGAAGGTCGCGAGCGGCCGCGTCATCGCTTCGTCGGTGGGGTGATTCCCGAGCACATGCGCGAAATGGGCGTCGAGCTGAAGAAGGGTTTTGCCCGTCTGACCGATCTGTTTACCCGTCTCACCGAACTGCTCAAGGAAGGCATGGACGGCGAGGTCAACATCGGCATCGCCAGCAACCAGGCCGAAGAGTGGTATCCGCTGTTCGGCAGCCTGTTGTCCCGTTCTTCGGGCAACTGGGAGTTGTGGGTCGCGTTCACCGCTGAAGACCCGGGAGACAACCCGCCGATGGCCCGTTGGCTGACCCTGGCCGAAAGCGGCTCGCTGTTCGACATCGAGGTCAACGCCAGCCCGATCCTCGCGGCGGAAATGCTCCGTCGCAATTTGTGGAACGTGGCTTACGGCGCTCTGGTGACCTCCGCGACCCTGACCGCGCTCGGCACTTTCGATCGCTTCCGCATGCGCGCCGGTCTGCCGAAAAAAGCCGTGACCGCGGTGGTTCCGAGCCCGTTTCATCACGCCGACGCTGGTGTGCTGCGGGTGCCGGACCTGAAGGCCGATCCGCGTGATGCGCCGGCCCATACCGCAGCGATCATTCGCGACTTGCCGGCCTTGGTGGAAGGTTCGCGCGGCACCCTGGTGCTGTTCTCCTCGCGCAAACAGATGCAGGACGTGTTCGACGGCCTCGACCGCGACTGGCGCAAGCAAGTGTTCATTCAAGGCAACCTGTCGAAACAGGAAACCCTGAACAAGCACAAGGCGCGGGTCGATGGCGGCGATTCCAGTGTGTTGTTCGGCCTGGCGAGTTTTGCCGAAGGGGTGGATTTGCCGGGTGCGTACTGCGAGCACGTGGTGATCGCGAAGATTCCATTCTCGGTGCCCGATGATCCCGTCGAAGCGGCCCTGGCCGAGTGGATCGAGGCTCGGGGTGGCAATCCGTTCATGGAAATCTCCGTGCCGGATGCTTCGCTGAAGCTGGTCCAGGCCTGCGGTCGCTTGCTGCGTACCGAAGAAGACCGCGGCACCATCACCTTGCTCGATCGACGCCTGGTCACCCAGCGTTACGGCAAGGCAATCCTCAATGCGTTGCCACCCTTCCGACGTGAAATTTCCTGATACAGGGCTGGGCAATTTTGCCCAACCCGTTGTCTATCTCTCTACCATCGCTTTTCCACTGGCCATTGTTGGTCGTTAGGGAGAATTTCGTTCTCATGATTCGCCGTTCGTTGCCCGCTGTATTCGCTCTGATGTTCGCAGCCCCTTTGCTGGCGGCTCCTGCCGGCCAACAGACGCTGTTCAACTTTGTGCGCCCCGCCGATGTGGTCCAGGTGGCGACTCAGGACGCCAGCCTGCCGCAATCCAACGCCGAGCAAACGGCCGAAGGCGAAGTGCTGCGTCGGGTGACGTTCAACCCTGTGGCACAACCGACCTTGCGTCTGACCCCGCAGACGGGCGCCTGGGACTGGTCGCAGTCGGGCTTCATGAGCTTGCGGATTCAGAGCGCAATGGACTGGGCCGTGACCCTGTACGTGAAAATCCAGAGCAACGATGGCAAGACGCTGGTCAGCCGCGTCGACTTGCCGGCCGGCCCTGCGCAAACCTTGTTGGTGCCGCTGCAGCCCTTTACGCCATTGAGTCTTGGCCTGAAAGCCGGCCCGCCAATGCCGATGACGTTCGATGGCCAACGCGTATTGCTGGCCAGCAGCGCCGGTGAGCTGGAGCGCAGCCAGGTAGTGTCGGTGACCTTGTCGATGGATCAGCCGAAAGTCGCCCAGAGCATCCTGCTGGAACGCTTTGGCGTGCAGGACGGCGATGCGGTTACCCAAGCGGCTTTTGGCGGCCTTGTAGATGCTTACGGTCAGTCGACCCGAACCAAATGGCCAGAGAAAGTCAGCAGCGACGAACAACTGAAAAGCGCGGCCGCCAAGGAACATCAGCAACTGAAAACCTGGCTGGCCGAGCGCGAGAAGTCGTCCCTGGACAAGTTTGGTGGCTGGAACAAAGGCCCGTCATTCAAGGCCAGCGGTTTTTTTCGCACGGAGAAGCGCGACGGTCGCTGGTACCTGGTGACCCCGGAAGGCCATCCGTTCTATTCGCTCGGGGTCAACACCATCACCCCGGATGTCGACCAGACCTACGTCGCCGGCCGCGAGTGGATGTTCGAGTCCCTGCCCAAACCGGACGAGCCGCTGGCCAGCCATTATGGCGAAGGCGATAACCGTGGCGGCAACGGCGTCGATCAGGGCCGAGGCTACAATGCCGGTCGCTGGTACGACTTCTATGGCGCCAACTTGCAGCGTCTGTATGGTCCGCCGTGTGTGGTGACCAGCGACACCAAGGCCGGTGTCGCGGAAGCGGCCAAGGCTGACGCGGTTGCGGCAACGGTGGAGAAGGCTGCTGAGCAACCGGTCGTTCCTTCGACGGCCGAATCCGGTGTCGCCGAAGCCGCCAAGACCGGCGCCGTTGAAGCGACCGCCGCGAACGCAGCTGAGCAAATTCCTGCCGAACCCTGCAAAGCGGTAGTTGATGAACAGCGCTGGGCCAGCCACACCCTTGATCGCCTGCAAGCCTGGGGCTTCAACACTATCGGCAACTGGAGCGCCCCGGCGCTGGCCAACGCTGATCGCGTGCCGTACACGTTGCCGCTGTCGATCGTCGGCGATTACGCCAGCATCAGCACCGGCAACGACTGGTGGGGCGGCATGCCCGACCCGTTCGACCCGCGTTTCGCCATGGCCACCGAACGTGCCGTGGCCATCGCCGCGCGCGACCATCGCGATGATCCATGGCTGATCGGTTACTTCGCCGACAACGAACTGGCCTGGGCCGGTCCCGGCGACGACCCGAAAGCCCGTTACGCCCTGGCCTACGGCACCTTGAAAATGACCACCGACGTGCCGGCCAAACGCGCGTTCCTCAAGCAATTGCGCGACAAGTACCGCAACCAGGCAGGCCTGTCGAAAGCCTGGGGCATTGACCTGCCAGCCTGGGAATTAATGGAAGATCCGGGCTTCGACGCGCCGCTGCCAAGTGCCGAACACCCGGAAATCGAAGCCGACTTCAAATACTTCCAGAAGGTCTTCGCCGACACTTACTTCAAGACCATTTCCGACTCGCTCAAGTGGCACGCGCCGAATCAGCTGTTGCTGGGCGGCCGGTTTGCCATCAGCACCCCCGAAGCGGTTGAGTCCTGCGCCCAGTATTGCGACGTGCTGAGCTTCAACATGTACACCCTGCAACCGCAGGACGGTTACGACTTCGCCAAGCTGCGCAGCCTGGACAAACCGGTGCTGATCACCGAGTTCAACTTCGGCTCGGCCGATCGTGGCCCGTTCTGGGGCGGTGTGACGCAATTGGCCAAGGAAGAAGACCGTGGGCCCGCTTACGCCAATTTCCTCAAACAGGCGATGAGCGAACCGTCGATCGTCGGCGTTCACTGGTTCCAATACCTTGACCAACCGGTTAGCGGTCGTCTGCTGGATGGCGAGAACGGTCACTTCGGGCTGGTGGGCATTACCGATCTGCCGTTCCAGGGTTTCGTCGATACCGTGCGCAAGAGCAATTTGCAGACCGTCGATCAGCTCGGTAAAGAGGCCGAGAAGGCCAAGACTGAGGCGGATAAAGCCGGGCAAGCAGCTCAGGGCGGCAGAAAAGGCGAGGCTGGCAAAGGCGCAGGGCAGGGCGCTGGCCATGCGGGTGGGCATTCCGGTAATGGCCACTGAGTCCTGTTAGACCGCGTTATCGTTCTTCGCGAGCAGGCTCGCTCCCACAGTGGTCCAGCGTGAACCCTGTGGGAGTGAGCCTGCTCGCGATGGCGCCCGCCAAGGCACCATAAAATTCTGATCCAATCCATGGGCAACCGACCGCCCAGCCTGCAACAGTTCCCAAAACCCTCTAGGGCTGGAACAATGCGGGCCACTTTGTAGAGCTTTATATCCGGGGAGTTGCGGGTGCAGATTCAGGGTTTTTACGAGCTGAAGTTCGAAACGGTGCGTGAAGCTTTCGCGGCGCTGTTCGACGATCCTCAGGAACGGGGTGCAGCGTTGTGCATCAAGATCGGCGGTGAAACCGTGGTCGACCTTTGGGCCGGCAGCGCGGACAAGGACGGCACCGAAGCCTGGCACAGCGACACCATCGCCAATCTGTTCTCCTGCACCAAGACCTTTACCGCGGTGACCGCCCTGCAACTGGTAGCCGAAGGCAAGCTGCAACTGGATGCCCCGGTTGCCCGCTACTGGCCCGAGTTCGCCGCCGCCGGCAAAGAGTCCGTGACCTTGCGTCAATTGCTCTGCCATCAGGCCGGTCTGCCGGCGCTGCGTGAGCTATTGGCCCCGGAAGCCCTTTACGACTGGCAAACCATGGTTGACGCCCTGGCCGCCGAAGAACCGTGGTGGACGCCGGGAAATGGTCACGGTTATGCGGCTATCACCTACGGCTGGCTGATCGGTGAGTTGCTGCGGCGTGCCGACGGTCGTGGGCCGGGTGAGGCCATCGTGGCGCGAGTCGCGAAGCCTTTGGGCCTGGACTTTCACATCGGCCTGGCGGACCAGGAGTTCCATCGCGTGGCGCACATCGCCCGTGGCAAGGGCAATGTCGGCGATGCCGCCGCCCAGCGCTTGCTGCAAGTGACCCTGCGCGAGCCGACGGCCATGACCACGAGGGCGTTCACTAACCCGCCGTCGATCATGACCAGCACCAACAAACCCGAGTGGCGACGCATGCAGCAGCCGGCCGCCAATGGCCACGGCAATGCCCGCAGCCTGGCCGGGTTCTATGCCGGTCTGCTCGATGGCAGCTTGCTGGAAAGCGAAATGCTCGAGGAACTGACCCGCGAGCACAGCCTCGGCGAGGACAAGACTTTACTGACCCGGACCCGTTTCGGCCTGGGTTGCATGCTCGATCAACCGGACGTCCCCAACGCCACCTACGGCCTCGGCCCTCGTGCGTTCGGTCATCCGGGTGCGGGCGGTTCCACCGGCTTTGCTGACCCGGAACACGATGTGGCCTTCGGCTTTGTGACAAATACCTTGGGACCGTACGTCTTGATGGATCCGCGCGCACAAAAGCTTGTGCGAGCACTGGCCACTTGTCTGTAAAACGCGCTCAGGGGTTCCAGGGCCGGAACCCCAAGGCCTTTTTGATTTCCAAGCGTCTGTTTATCCGGGTCAATCCGGCCTGATAGTTAATTACTTCATTTTGTGGATATCCAATGTCTTCCAATAAAACCCTCGCTTTGGCTCTGTGCTTCGCTATTACCGGTTGCGCACAAACTCCACAAAGTGACTCGGATGGCAGCAGCTGGTGGCCGTTCGGCTCTTCCGACAAAGTCGCCGCTAAAGGCCCGGCTCCGGCTACGACCCCAGCCCCGGCACCTTTGAAGCCTGCCGCGACCGCTCCGGTGACCAAGGCTGAAAGCTCCAACCCTTGGTACTGGCCATTCGGTTCCGATGAAGTTCTCGACAAGAAGCCAGAGGTGAAAGCTGAAGCCAAGCCCGAAGCCAAACCGGTCGAGGTGGCCAAGGCCAAGGCTGAGGCCGATGCAGGTGGCAATTGGTGGTGGCCGTTCGGCGGCAAAGAGCAAAGCACTGCCAAAGCCGTGCCGATGCCTGATCCTAAAGTTACCCAAGCCTGGCTCGACGACTACGAGCCGCGCTTGCGCGAAGCGGTCAAGGGCAGCAACCTGCAACTCGAACGCCGTGAAAACGTATTGGTGGTGACTGCGCCGGTAGAAGGCTCGTTCAACCCTGACCGTCCGGCCATGCTGCTGCCGGTGACCCTCGGCCCGTTCACCCGCGTCGCGAAAATTCTTGAAGTCGATCCGAAAACTGCCGTGCTGATTCTGGGCCACAGTGATACGTCGGGTGCCGCACCGGCCAACGTGAAACTGAGCCAGGAGCGTGCCCAGGCCGTGGCAGCGATTTTCCGCCTCAGCGGTCTGCAGCGTGATCGCCTGATGCTGCGCGGTATGGGTGGCGAAGCCCCGCGTGCTGCCAACGACAGCAATGAAGGCCGTGCCTTGAACCGTCGCGTCGAACTGCTGGTGACCCCGCAAAACACCATGGTCGCGTTGCTGAGCAAGTACAACATGCCGGCCCCGGCGCCAGTGAAATTGGTCGCTGCCCAGGACGTCAAGCCAGTAGTCAAGCCGGTCACCCCGGCGCCAGCCGCGAAGAAAGCCGATGTGCCTGCGGCGAAAAAAGCCCCGGCCAAGAAAGCCGCCGCCAAGAAGGCACCGGCTAAAACTGCAACGCCGGCGAAAAAGACTGCCCCGGCCAAAGCCGCTGCCGACACGAAAAAAGTCGCCGACGCCGCCGATACTGTAAAAAAGTAATTCGTTAACCAAAAGGAATGCGCCATGACCCAGGGCCTGGCTGATATGCGTCGCGACTACACCCGTGATGGCCTGACCGAGGCGCAAGCCCCGGCCGAGCCGTTCGCGCTGTTCCATCAGTGGTTCGCCGACGCGGTGAAAACCGAGCAGGCGCCGGTGGAAGCCAACGCCATGACCCTGGCCACCGTCGATCAGGACGGTCGGCCGCATTGCCGCATTCTGCTGCTCAAGGGGCTGGACGAGCAGGGTTTCACCTTCTTCACCAACTACGACAGCGCCAAGGGCCAGCATCTGGCCGCGAACCCATTCGCGGCCATGACCTTTTTCTGGCCGGCCCTGGAGCGCCAGGTGCGCATCGAAGGGCGGGTGGTGAAGGTTACGCCTGAAGAGTCCGACGCCTACTTCCAGGTTCGGCCGCTGGGCAGTCGTCTCGGTGCCTGGGCTTCGCCCCAGAGCCGGGTGATCGCCGATCGTGCCGAGCTGGAAGCGCTGCTCAAGAACACCGAGCAACGTTTCAGCGACACACAACCTCATTGCCCTGAGCACTGGGGTGGTTACCGTTTGTTACCGGAGCGCATCGAGTTCTGGCAAGGCCGTCCGAGCCGCCTGCACGATCGCCTCAACTACCGCTTTCAGGGCGCCGACTGGACTCTTGAACGTCTGGCACCTTAAGCCGTCTACCGATCGGGATAGCCTGCCGCCGCGGCTTCAAGCCACTGCGGCAGGTCTCGGCGCTTGATCCTCTGCGCTTGAGCGTTCGCCAGTTGCTGGAGCATGAACGCCTTTTTCTGCTCGTCTTTACCCGCCAGTGACAACGCCAGATCGCGGTCCATCCAGCGTTTGATCCGCACGTATAGCCACCAGTGGAAATACAATCCGGCAACGGTAGTGACGACAATGATGAAGTAATCCATGACAATCCTTGGGGCAGCGGCGCAGATTCCGGAATTTGCCGCTACTGTGTGGTGAGTTCGTGGAGGTGCCTGTACCGGGCCTGAATCAAACCAATTTTATCCGGGCGAGGCCGTGACAGGCGTCAAGCTGCGGAGTTTAATGAATACTTGTCCTTTGGAGTTGATGCTATGCGTAAGTCTGTTCTGCTGGTTGCTTCCTTTTCCACGATGGCGATGTTGCTCACTGGCTGCCAATCGAGCCTGACCGGTGACTCCTACTCCCGTGACGAAGCGCGTCGCGTGCAGACCGTTCGCATGGGCACCATCGAATCCCTGCGTCCGGTCAAAATCGAAGGCACCAAAACCCCAATCGGCGGCGCAGCTGGCGCCGTCGTGGGCGGTGTCGGCGGTAGCGCCATCGGTGGCGGTCGCGGCAGCATCGTTGCTGCCGTTATCGGCGCAGTCGCCGGTGGCCTGGCAGGTTCTGCAGCCGAAGAAGGCCTGACCCGCACTCAGGGCGTGGAAATCACCGTGCGTGAAGACGACGGCAGCATGCGCGCCTACGTGCAACAGGTTCAGGAGAACGAAGTGTTCCGTGTTGGCGAGCGTGTGCGGATTGCCACTGTTGATGGGACGAGCCGCGTTTCGCACTAAGCGAGAATACGGGTAAAAGAAAACCCCGATCAGGTGACTGGTCGGGGTTTTGTTTGTTAAGGATTGTCACTGCGCGGTGCGGGGGCCTATAAAATATTCCAGCCCCTCGGGGAAGTCGATTTCTAATAGTTCTGCAACCTGTAGGATTTGAGCAACTGTCAGTTCCAGTTCTCCAGGCTCTATTTCTTCCAGTTTTTTTGACTCGGTCAATTGAGCCAATGCCTGGTTCATCTCATAGTCTTTGATGGTCAGTTGGAACTGCAATGAATCATCTTGTTTTTCATCAGGGTAAAAACCGGTGATGGATAGATAGCGCATAGTTTTCTCTTCAGTTTCTTGAGGTTTTTCTACCAGGCTTTGCCTTTTTAGTTCGCTCGCCAGTTACGTGATTGAATTCGCCCAAATGCACTCCGAATTTATCGTAAAGCTCTACAGCACCGCTTTTGGAATCCCATTCATATATACGGCCTCTGCGGTCCAGCCATCGCGCTCGTTTTTTACATCCACCTCGAACTGAAACCTTCGGTTTTACGGGGAGTGCATCAGGGAAGCCTGGGAGGGTTTCTGGATCATCGTAGTACTTATGATCCCCCGGCATGCTCATCACTACATAAACCGGATTTACCCCTGAACCCAGCGGAAACACAAGAATAAAATCCTTGTACTCCGGCGGGTAAACCGGATTCACGATGATGCTATCCGCCGCTTTCGTCGGCGGATAAACCCAAATGTGCGGCGCTTGTGGGGCGGCTTCCAGTTTGGGGATACCGAGGATATCGGAGCCATCCTCAGCTGGAGTCCAGATCAGCTCAACACCATCCCCCAGATCCGCCACCTGCTGATTGCCGCGCAATGTGAACTGCACGACATCGACCATTTCCCAATCACGGTTCTTGCCGGTGTAGAAACCGTATCCCTTGAGACTGCCGTCAGCTTGTTGCTCGACCCTTAGCCGAACACGAGTTCGAGCCTGTTTCAGGGCGCGTAACTGATCTTCGGTATAGAGCGCGCTATCGCCGAGACTCGGCGTCCAGAAGAACGCGACCAGGCCGGCCAATAGGGTGGTTCCAGCAGCACCGAGTGCTGCGGTGGGAACAGCGATAGCCGGGGCGCGAAGAGCCATTCGGCCGATACCGAGCGAGACGGTACTGCCGCTGATGATTTCAAGATTCAGCAGCCCGGCATCGTCTGCCTCGCGAGCACCGAGCCAGGCGACTTCTCCGTAGTCCTTGAGGTTGTCGGTGGGCACCATCCCCGAAGGATTCGAGTAATCGATGATGGCGTCGGGAAGCTTGCAGGACTTGGCGAATACGCATCCTGCGCGAACGGGTTCGTGCTTTTTCGCGACGACCTCACGACTCCGTTCGAAGGCGTGTTGCCTCGCGAGCATCGCGTCGTAAGCGTTTTGTCTGGCCTCCCGCGCGGCCAGTTCGGTGGCCGTCATAAAGCGGTAAGTGACGTGATGACCGTCGCCTGACGGAGGGTTCTTGACCCGGGGAATGTCCTTATTGCCAGCCACTGATCTTCCTTGCGTTCGAACATCGACAGCCCCCAACAAAGGGGCTGTGCGACGTTAACGAACGAGGCTGATCGTGGCTGTAGGACGAGTCTTGAATGGCGCTAAGAGTTGTCTCTGTTTATCAGGATTGCAGCGCGGCGCTCTTGCGACTTGCCGCCGCCGTCACCGCATAACCCATCAATGCCGCCAGTATCGAACCGGTCAAAATCCCCATCCGGTCCATCCCTGCGTATTCACTGGCACCCGGCACAAACGCCAGGGAGCCGACAAACAGGCTCATGGTGAAGCCGATGCCGCAGAGGATTGCCACGCCCATTACCTGGCCCCAGTTAGCGCCTTGGGGCAGGGCGGCGATGCCGATTTTCACGGCCAGCCAGGTCAGGCCGAAGACGCCGAGGGTTTTGCCCAGCAGCAGACCGACTGCGATGCCCATCGGTACGTGGTGGGTGAAGCTTTCGACGGTCACGCCACTCAGGGACAGGCCGGCGTTGGCGAAGGCGAACAGTGGCAGGATGCCGTAGGCCACCCATGGATGCAGGGCATGTTCGAGGGTCAGCAGCGGCGAAGGTTCGGCGTTTTTCGTGCGCAGGGGAATGCAGAAGGCCAGGGTCACACCGGCCAGTGTCGCGTGGACACCGCTCTTGAGCACGCAAACCCAAAGAATCAGGCCGATGATCATGTACGGCCCGAGCTTGACCACCCCGAGCCGGTTCATCGCGATCAGTGCCACGATGCACGTCGCGGCCAGGGACAGCGAAAGGGTCGAGAGCGTACCCGAGTAGAAGATCGCAATGACGATGATTGCGCCGAGGTCGTCAATAATCGCCAGCGTCATCAGGAAAAGCTTCAGCGACACCGGTACCCGCTTACCCAGCAGGGCCAGTACGCCGAGGGCGAAGGCGATGTCGGTGGCCATCGGGATGGCCCAACCACCCAGGGCTGCCGGGTCATCGCGGTTCAGAAACCAGTAGATCAACGCCGGAACCACCATGCCGCCAATCGCCGCCGCGCCGGGCAGGACGATTTGCGACGGTTTCGACAGTTGACCGTCGAGGACTTCGCGCTTCACTTCCAGACCGATCAGCAGGAAAAACAGGGCCATCAGGCCGTCGTTGATCCACAGCAGCGCCGGTTTGGCGATTTGCAACGCACCGACCTGCGCCACGACCGGAGTGTCGAGAAAACTGCTGTAAAGCCACGACAGCGGGGAATTGTTGATGATCAGCGCCAGGGCAGCAGCGGCGATCAATAACAGTCCGCTGGCAGCTTCCAACTGGAAGAAACGCGTGAAAGTGCTACGCAGAGGCAAGGTCGCTCTCCATCGATGAATTCAAAAGGTGGCACACCCTAACCCGTACCGTTAGTTGTTAAAACAAAAGTTATATTCTTTTTTGTTATATGTCGTTACAACGTAAACGATCAGCAGGGAGCTGAGCCTAGCAGTTGTCGGGCGTATTGAACCTCAGCTGTACCTGTGCGTGATGTAGGTTTTTTCCTAAGCTTGTTAGCTGAGCCTTGCAACAAGGCCGACTCAACGAGAAAACCACCATGAGCGACAACCGACAGTGGGCCCGCGAAGCCATCCGGATCATCGAGGCCGACTTCCAGCGCAGCGCCGACACCCACCTGATTCCCTTGCCGCTGCCGGGTTTTCCGGGCATCGAGTTGTATTTCAAGGATGAGTCCAGTCATCCCACCGGCAGCCTGAAGCACCGCTTGGCGCGCTCGCTGTTTCTGTATGCGCTGTGTAACGGCTGGCTCAAGCCCGGGGCGCCGGTGATTGAAGCGTCCAGCGGTTCGACGGCGATTTCCGAGGCGTACTTCGCCAGTTTGCTGGGCTTGCCGTTCATTGCGGTGATGCCGGCGAGCACATCCAAAGAGAAAATCGCGCAGATCGCTTTCTACGGCGGCAAGAGTCATTTGGTCGACGATCCGACGCAGATCTACGCCGAATCCGAGCGCCTGGCCCGGGAACACGATGGGCATTTCATCGACCAGTTCACCTATGCCGAGCGCGCTACCGACTGGCGGGCGAACAACAACATCGCCGAGTCGATCTTCCAGCAAATGCGCTTTGAACTGCACCCCGAGCCGAGCTGGCTGATCTCCAGCCCCGGCACCGGCGGCACCACCGCGACGCTGGGCCGTTACGTGCGTTACCGCCAGCATTGCACCCGCGTGCTTTGCGCCGATGCCGAGCGCTCGGTGTTCTTCGATTACTACCAGACCGGCGACGCCAGCCTGCGCCTGGATTGTGGTTCGCGGATTGAAGGCATTGGCCGGCCTCGGGTCGAAGCGTCGTTCTTGCCCAAAGTGATCGATGCGATGGTCAAAGTGCCGGACGCGTTGTCTCTGGCGGCCATGCATTACCTGGCGCAGCGTTTGGGACGTCGAGTCGGCGGGTCGAGCGGGACCAACCTGATCGGCGCGTTGATGGCGGCCCAGCAGATGGCGGCGGCGGGGGAGTCGGGGTCAATCGTGGCGATTCTGTGTGATGGCGGCGAACGCTATGCCACCACTTATTACGATCAGGCTTGGCTCAAGGGCCAGGGGTATGAGTTGAGCGGTTTGATGGATGCCGTGGCAGCAAGCGTTGAGCGCGGTGAGCCGCTGCCGGCCAGCGTGCTGCGCGCCAATATCTGACGCACCGAAGATCAAATGTGGGAGCGGGCTTGCTCGCGAATACGGTTTCACATTCAACAGTGATGTTGGCTGATCCACCGCTTTCGCGAGCAAGCCCGCTCCCACATTTAAATTGGGTCAGGCCTCGAGGCCGAGAATGTCGCGGGCCACGGCTTCTGCAATCCGAATCCCGTCGACACCCGCCGACAAAATCCCGCCCGCATAACCCGCGCCTTCACCCGCCGGGAACAGACCTTTCACGTTCAGGCTCTGCATCGACTCGTTACGGGTAATCCGCAGCGGCGACGACGTACGGGTCTCGATCCCGGTCAACACCGCGTCGTGCAGCGAGTAACCGCGAATTTGCTTCTCGAACGCCGGCAAGGCTTCGCGAATGGCTTCGATGGCAAACGCCGGCAAAGCCAGCGCCAGATCGCCCAAGGCAACCCCCGGTTTGTAGGACGGCTCGACGCTGCCCAACTCGGTGGACGGCTTGCCGGCAATGAAGTCGCCGACCAGTTGCGCCGGCGCTTCGTAGTTGCTGCCGCCCAGCACAAAGGCGTGGGATTCCAGGCGTTCCTGCAACTCAATACCCGCCAGCGGGCCGCCCGGATAGTCAACTTCCGGGGTGATCCCGACGACGATCCCGGAGTTGGCGTTACGTTCGTTACGCGAGTACTGGCTCATGCCGTTGGTGACCACGCGGCCCGGCTCGGACGTCGCCGCCACCACGGTGCCGCCCGGGCACATGCAGAAGCTGTAGACCGAACGTCCGTTGCTGGCGTGGTGCACCAGTTTGTAGTCGGCGGCCCCGAGTTTCGGGTGGCCGGCGTACTTGCCCAAGCGTGCACGGTCGATCAGCGATTGCGGGTGTTCGATGCGGAAACCTACCGAAAACGGCTTGGCTTCCATGAACACGCCACGGCCATGCAGCATGCGGAAGGTGTCCCGAGCACTGTGGCCGAGGGCCAGAATCACGTGTTTCGAGAGGATCTGCTCGCCGCCATTGAGCTCGACGCCGACCAGTTGGCCATCCTCGATCAACACATCGGTCACCCGCTGCTGGAAGCGTACTTCGCCACCCAACGCGCGAATCTGCTCACGCATGTTTTCCACAACACCGGTCAGACGGAACGTACCGATGTGCGGTTTGCTGACGTAGAGAATTTCTTCCGGAGCCCCTGCTTTGACGAACTCGTGCAGGACTTTACGACCGATGAATTTCGGGTCCTTGATCTGGCTGTAAAGCTTGCCGTCAGAGAACGTCCCCGCGCCACCTTCACCGAATTGCACGTTGGATTCCGGGTTAAGCACGCTTTTACGCCACAGACCCCAAGTGTCCTTGGTGCGCTGACGCACTTCGGTGCCGCGCTCGAGGATGATCGGCTTGAAGCCCATTTGCGCCAGCAGCAGCCCGGCGAAAATCCCGCACGGACCGAAGCCCACGACGACAGGACGTTGCTCAAGATCAACCGGCGCCTGGCCGACCGCTTTGTAGCTGACATCCGGCGCCACGTTGACGTTACGGTCATCGGCGAACGTGCGCAGCACCGCCGCCTCATCGCGAACGTTGAGGTCGATGGTGTAGATGAAGCACAGTTCAGAGGACTTTTTGCGCGCATCGTAGCTGCGCTTGAACAAGGTGAAATCGAGCAGATCATCACTGCTGATGTTCAGGCGCTGCACGATGGCAGGGCGCAGGTCTTCTTCGGGATGGTCGATCGGCAGCTTGAGTTCGGTGATTCGTAACATGACAGGATCCGGTTCGCGGGGCGCACAACTGCGCCAAGGCGTTTGAAGCCCGCGATTATAAGCCTCAACGAATGATTCCCGTGAGGCTAAAACGATCAGTCGTTACGCGATCCGCCGAAATATCCGCAGCCACGCTGAACCTGACCGTCGATGCGCAGTTCGGCGCTCATGTGCTGGACACTGCCGGTGCTGCTGTCGACGCAACGTTGCGGCGCGACCCACAGTTCGATGTGCTGGTTATTGGCTTCGGTGCTGAGGTTGAAGCGGCCATCGCCCAGTTGCTCTTCAACGTAGGGTACGGCCAATGGCGGCTGACCGGCGCGCTCGATGACCATCCCTTTGCCGCTGACTTTCACGTTCCACTCAGGCCCATGGCCGGCAGCGCGCAGAATCAGCACTTTGAAATTCGGATCGTTGCATGCAGTGCCCGAGCGCTCGACGCGGTACAGCTGCGCAAGGTCGAGACGGCTGTCGACGACCCGCCCGCGTACGTCAGCAAACAGCTTGCCCTGAGCATCGGCCAGGGTCGCGGCCTCTTGCAGGAGGCTGGTGCCGCCGGTGTCGTTGACCACATAACTGCGCTGTTCATTGCACGGCTGGAACAACAGTTTGCCGTCGGCCGCCGCCAACTGGCCCTGCATGCGGGTCTGGCCCACGTGGGAGGCACTTTCACGCGGGCCGTCGAGCAACTGGCAAGCGGCAAACAACGGAAGCAGGGCAACAAGGACTAAGGAACGGGCAACACGCATCTTTGAGTCTCCAGACAAGTGCCGCCACGTTACTCAGCCTGACCGTTCATCACAACCCCACGATTTTTGAATTCGATTCGCCCATCACTTGTAGGAGCACGGCTTGCCGGCGATGGCGTCTTCGATATCGCCATCGCCGGCAAGCCGTGCTCCTACAGGTCGCGGCGGCTTAGCCCACGTGAAAGGTCTGACCTGTTTGCAGGCCCTCGACGCTTTTGGCGTAGGCCAATGCCACGTCCGCTGCCAGAACCGGTTTGTAGCCGCGGAAATACGGTGCGTATTTGCCCATGGCTTCGACCAGTACGTTCGGGCTCACCGAATTGACGCGCAGGCCGCGAGGCAGTTCGATCGCTGCGGCGCGGACGAAGCTGTCCAGGGCGCCATTGACCAGCGCTGCCGAGGCGCCGCTGCGGATCGGGTCGTGGCTGAGCACGCCCGTGGTGAAGGTGAACGAGGCGCCGTCGTTGGCGTACTCGCGGCCGATCAGCAGCAGATTGACCTGACCCATCAACTTGTCTTTCAGGCCCAGTGCGAAGCTTTCTCCGGTCATTTCACCGAGGGGGGCGAAGGTCACGTTGCCGGCGGCGCAGACCAGTGCATCGAACTTGCCGGTTTGCTCGAACAGCTTGCGAATCGATGCGCTGTCGCTGATATCCACATGGAAATTACCGCTGTTGCGGCCAATGCGGATGATCTCGTGACGCTCGGACAGCTCCTTGTCGACCGCCGAACCGATGGTGCCGCCTGCGCCTATCAAAAGAATTTTCATGCTGCTGTTCCTTGAGTGGTTGAAAGTGGCTTCAGTCTAGAGTGGTTTTTTCCATCGATAAGCGTGCTAATAGGCAACCTTTGGTTTTCAAATGGAAACAATCCATGAGCGAAATGGATGATCTGGCGGCGTTCGCGATATTGATTGAAGCAGGCAGTTTCACACTGGCGGCGCAGCAGCTGGGGTGCAGCAAAGGTCAGTTATCCAAGCGCATCAGCCAACTGGAATCGCGGTTTTCAGTGGTGCTGCTGCAACGCACCACCCGCCGTTTGAGCCTGACGGCCGCGGGCGCGGCGCTGTTGCCGCAAGCCCAGGCGCTCGTAGTCCAAGTCGAGAGGGCGCGTCAGGCATTGGCGCGGCTGAAGGACGACATGGCCGGGCCGGTGCGTATGACGGTTCCGGTATCGCTGGGGGAAACCTTCTTCGATGGCTTGTTGCTGGAGTTCTCTGGCAAGTACCCCGAGGTGCAGATCGAGCTGGACCTGAGCAACAACTACCGTGATTTGTCCCGCGACGGATTTGATCTCGCGGTTCGCTCCGAGGTGGGCAATGACGAGCGCCTGGTGGCCCGACCGCTATTGGCCTGGCACGAAATGACCTGCGCCAGCCCGGCTTACCTTGAGCAATACGGCGAACCGCTGACGCCGCAGGCCCTCGCTGAACATCGCTGTCTGCTCAACAGTCACTACAGCGGTCGCGAAGAGTGGCTCTATCACCAGCAACACGAGTTGTTGCGGGTTCGCGTCTCGGGACCGTTCGCCAGCAACCATTACAGCCTGCTGAAAAAAGCGGCGCTGGCCGGCGCCGGCATTGCGCGGTTGCCGTCCTACCTGCTGCAAGCGGAATTGGCTGACGGCCGTTTGCGCTGGCTCCTGCGCGACTATCAGACCCGCAGAATGCCGATGTACCTGGTTCACCCGTATCAGGGAGGGTTGCCGAAACGCACACAGGTGTTGGCGGATTACCTGATCGGATGGTTCAAGCGCAGCGGTGAAGCGCTGGATCGACTCCAACGATAGCAGCTCACCACCCGACACTGTGGGAGCGGGCTTGCTCGCGAAAGCGGAGTGTCAGTCAGCATTAATACTGAATGTCACACCGATTTCGCGAGCAAGCCCGCTCCCACAGGGTGATCTTGGTGATCAGGATTCTTGTTGGTCAATTTGATCCAGCGCCCGATTCACCGCCAGTTCGCCCAGCATGATGCTTTGCTGGATGCCGAGCAGCATGTTGCGGTGCGAACCTTCCAGGAAAGCGGCGAAATTGCTGGCCATCACACTCGCCGACGCAAGTGATTCACAGGCATGGCCCAGCAGGGTTTGCATATCGATACCGGGCGCGACGACAAACATCGGGCTGGGATTGTGCGGGGGATTGGGTGAATTCTTGAACATTTACGGGTTCTCTCTATATGAGGCTGCAACCCGCTCGCGACTAAACGAAAAGGTGGCGGCTGTGCACAGGTTAGTCGACCGATCGAGAACCCCGGATATCGGCGCGCCCGAGGGCGCCCTGCACACAGCCACCGTCAAGTGCAGGGATGGAATACCTGACTTTTTGGAACTTATGCGATCCGGGAGAACTACCGAGCGACTAAACCCGACCACTGATGGGCAGTGGCAGGGAAACGATAGAGGCAGGCCCCAAGACGCACAAGCCGGCGGATTCTGGCGTAGCTGTAGGCAACGACGCAAGGTGATGTAGCTTGCAGGAAGTAACACGGACACTGATTAAACACACTCTCCAGAACACCAAAAATCCCCTGTAGGAGCTGCCGAAGGCTGCGATCTTTTGATCTTGATCTTCGGTGGTCCTGGCGAAAACCAAGATCAAAAGATCGCAGCCTTCGGCAGCTCCTACGGGGGAGATTTCCATTATGACAAGCATAAAAAAACGGCCCGAAGGCCGTTTTTTGTTTACCGCAAAGACTCAACCACCCAGGTACGCTTCACGCACTTTCGGGTCAGTCAGCAATGCTTCCCCAGTACCTGTCATCACCACCCGGCCGTTCTCCAGAACGTACGCACGGTCGGCAATTTTCAACGCCTGGTTGGCGTTCTGCTCCACCAAAAACACCGTCACGCCATCCTTGCGCAGCTGTTCGATGATGTCGAAGATCTGCTGGATGATGATCGGTGCCAGGCCCAATGAAGGTTCATCGAGCAGCAACAGCTTGGGTTTGCTCATCAGCGCACGGCCGATAGCGAGCATTTGCTGTTCGCCGCCGGACATGGTGCCGCCGCGTTGGGCGAAGCGTTCTTTCAGACGTGGGAAAAGTCCGAGGACCTTGTCCATCTGTTCCTGATAATCACCCTTGTCGGTGAAGAACCCGCCCATGGCGAGGTTTTCTTCCACGGTCAGACGGGCAAACACCCGACGACCTTCCGGCACGACGGCGATGCTCTTGCGCATGATCTGTGAGGAACTCTGACCGACCAATTCCTCACCCATGTAGCGGATGCTGCCACTGTGGGCTTGCGGCGAACCGCAGAGCGTCATCAGCAGGGTCGATTTGCCGGCACCGTTGGCGCCGATCAGGGTCACGATCTCGCCCTGGCGGACTTCGACGTTGACGCTGTGCAGGGCCTGGATCTTGCCGTAGAAGGTGGAAACGTTTTCGAATTGCAGCATTTACGCTTCCCCCAGGTAGGCTTTGATCACTTCGGGATTGTCGCGGATCTGTTCCGGCGTGCCGTCGGCCAGAGGTGTGCCCTGGTTGATCACGACGATGTGGTCGGAAATGCTCATGACCAGTTTCATGTCGTGTTCGATCAGCAGCACGGTGACATTGTGCTCTTCACGCAACATGCTGATCAGCGCCTTCAGGTCTTCGGTTTCTTTCGGGTTCAGGCCGGCGGCCGGTTCGTCGAGCATGAGGATCCGCGGACGGGTCATCATGCAGCGAGCGATTTCCAGACGACGTTGCTGACCGTAGGCCAGGGTGCCGGCCGGACGGTTGGCGAATGCCTTGAGGTTGACCTTGTCCAGCCAGAACTCGGCGAACTCCATGGCCTCGCGCTCGCTCTTGCGGAACGACGGGGTCTTGAACAGACCGGCCAGGAAGTTGGTGTTCAGGTGACGGTGCTGGGCGATCAAGAGGTTTTCGACCGCCGTCATGTCCTTGAACAGCCGCACGTTCTGGAAGGTGCGCACCACGCCTTTGAGGGCGATCTTGTGGCCGGGCAGGCCCTGGATCGGCTCGCCGTCCAGCAGGATGCTGCCGCCACTCGGCTGGTAGAAACCGGTCAGGCAGTTGAACACGGTGGTCTTGCCGGCGCCGTTGGGGCCGATCAGTGCCACGACCTGTTTTTCCTTCACGCTCAGGGCTACGCCGTTGACCGCCAGCAAGCCGCCGAAGCGCATGCTCAGATTTTCGACTTTAAGGATCTCGCGGCTCATTTGCGCAGCTCCATGTGAGGACGTTGCATGGGCAGCAGTCCTTGAGGACGCCAGATCATCATCAGCACCATCAAGGCGCCGAACATCAACATGCGGTATTCACTGAACTCACGCATCATTTCCGGCAACAGGATCATCACCGTGGCGGCGAGTACGACGCCCAGTTGCGAGCCCATGCCACCCAGCACCACGATGGCGAGGATGGTCGCCGATTCGATGAAGGTGAACGACTCCGGTGTCACCAGGCCCTGACGCGCGGCGAAGAAGCTGCCGGCAAAACCGGCGAAGCACGCACCGAGGGTGAAGGCCGAGAGCTTGATGACCGTAGGATTGAGACCCAGCGCACGGCAGGCGATTTCGTCTTCACGCAACGCTTCCCAGGCACGGCCCAGCGGCATGCGCAGCAAGCGGTTGATCACGAACAGGGCAAACAGCGCCAGCAACAGCGCAACGAGGTAAAGGAAGATCACCTTGTTGATCGAGTTGTATTCCAGGCCGAAGTACTCGTGGAACGTCTGCAGGCCTTCAGCGGCTTTGCGTTCGAAGGTCAGGCCGAAGAACGTCGGTTTCTCGATGTTACTGATGCCGTTCGGACCCCCCGTGAGGCCGGTCAGGTTACGCAGGAACAGACGGATGATTTCACCGAACCCCAGGGTCACGATCGCCAGATAGTCACCGCGCAGACGCAGCACTGGGAAACCAAGCAGGAAGCCGAAGGTGGCCGCCATCATCCCGGCGATCGGCAGGCAGATCCAGAAGCTCAGACCGTAGTAGTGCGACAGCAGCGCATAGCTATAGGCGCCGACGGCATAGAAGCCGACGTAACCGAGGTCGAGCAGACCGGCCAGACCGACCACGATGTTCAGGCCCAGGCCGAGCATCACGTAGATCAGCACCAGCGTGGCGATATCCACCGCACCGCGGGAACCGAAGAACGGCCAGACCAGCGCACCGATAATCAACGCGATGATGATCCAGCGCTGAGTGGTCGGCAGGGTCAGGAACGTACTGGCCTTGGCCGGCATCACCGGCAGGTTCGGCGAGGATTTCCAGGCCGAACTGATCTGCTGGTCGAACAACACCCGCAGGAACATCAGCACCGAGCACACGGCGATGGTGATCAGCGTTGTAGTGCTGGTGCCGTGGACTTCGAGGTTGATGCCGACGATGGTCAGTTTCAGACCGAGTACCGGGTAGGCAACGGCCCATACCAGCAAGGCGCTGAACAACGCCTGTTTAAGATTCCTAGTCATACTTTTTCAACCTCCGGACGGCCCAACAGGCCGGTAGGCCGGAACAACAACACCAGAACCAATAGACCGAACGCCACAACGTCCTTGTACTGGTCGCCGAAGATATCGGCACCAAAGGCTTCCGCCACCCCCAGCACAATCCCGCCGAGCATGGCGCCGGGGATGCTGCCGATACCGCCCAGTACCGCTGCGGTGAAGGCTTTGAGGCCGACCAGGAAACCGGCGTTCGGGTTGATCACGCCGTATTGCATGCTCAGCAATACAGCCGCGATGGCTGCCAGTGCGGCACCGATGACGAAGGTCAGGGCGATGATGTTGTTGGTGTTGATACCCAAGAGGTTGGCCATCTTGATGTCTTCGGCACAGGCGCGGCAGGCGCGACCCAGGCGAGAGCGGGAGATGAACAGCGTCAGGCCGAGCATGGCGACAAAGGTCACCACGAACACCACGATTTGCATGTAGGAAATCAGCACTTCATGTGCGCCACCTGGCCCGATGGAGAAGTTACCGGGGATCAGGTTGGGGATGGATTTGTCCTTGGAGTCTTGCGCCAGCAGAACCGTGTTCTGCAGGAAGATCGACATGCCGATGGCGGAAATCAGCGGGATCAGACGGTTGCTGCCGCGCAGAGGGCGGTAGGCGATCCGTTCGATGCTGTAACCGTAGGCACTGGTCACGACTATGGTCGCGAGAAAAGCGGCGGTCATCAACAGCGGAACACTGTCGAGTCCCATCATGGACAGGCCCGCAATGGCGATGAACGCCACGTAGGAACCAATCATGTACACCTCGCCGTGGGCGAAGTTGATCATTCCAATGATGCCGTAAACCATCGTATAGCCGATGGCGATCAGGGCATACGTGCTGCCAATGGTCAAACCATTAACCAGCTGTTGGAAAAAGTGATAGATGTCAGGCATTACAGCGCTCCTAAAAACCTGATACGCATTTCACTGGTGGAGTCATTTTCCCGCTCGAGCCCCGTGGATCTGCATCCACTTCGAACGCGAGGTTTGCCAGCGAACCGCTGATGACGGTTTTGAGATTTTCAGGTGGGGAGACTGGCGGATCACGCCAGCGCGGCCCAATACGTTCGTAAAACAAAGCCCACGGCACGCCGTGGGCTTTATTGGCAGTCAGTCAGGCAACGCCTTACTGAGGCTTGGCTTCAGTTTTAGGTTTGCCGAAGTGCCACTCGTAAACCACAAATTTGAAGTCTTTCAGGTCGCCCTTGGCGTCGAAGCTCAGGTCGCCAGTCGGGGTCTTGAAGGTGCCTGCGTGGATGGCTTCAGCCACTTTGGCAGCGTCTTCGCTCTTGGCAGCCTTGATACCGTCGGCAATCACGGTCACAGCCGAGTAGGCCGGGAACACGAACGGACCGCTCGGGTCTTCTTTCTTGGCTTTGAACGCATCAGCCAGGGCGATGTTGGCCGGATCCTGGTCGAAGGATTTCGGCAGGGTTACCAGCAGACCTTCGGAAGCGTCTTTGGCGATCTGCGAAATGGAGTCGTTACCCACGCCTTCCGGACCCATGAACTTGGCTTTCAGGCCTTTTTCCTGGGCTTGACGCAGGATCAGGCCCAGCTCCGGGTGGTAGCCGCCGTAGTAGACGAAGTCGACGTTGGCTTGCTTGAGCTTGGAGATCATCGAAGAGAAGTCTTTGTCGCCGGCGTTGATGCCTTCGAACACGGCAACCTTGACGTTTTTGCCTTCCAGGGTTTTCTTCACGGCGGTGGCGATGCCTTCACCGTATTGCTGTTTGTCGTGCAGAACAGCAACGATCTTCGGTTTTACGAAGTCGGCAATGTAGTTACCGGCGGCAGGGCCCTGGGCGCTGTCCAGACCGATAGTACGGAAGATCATTTTGTAACCGCGATTGGTGATGTCCGGGCTGGTGGCAGCCGGGGTGATCATGATCACGCCTTCGTCTTCGTAAATGTCCGAAGCCGGTTGAGTGGAGCTGGAGCACAGGTGACCGACCACGAACTTGACGCCGTCGTTGACGACTTTGTTCGCGACCGCTACCGCTTGTTTTGGATCACAGGCGTCATCGTATTCAACGGCTTCGAGTTTCTTGCCGTCTACGCCGCCTTTGGCGTTGATCTGTTCGATGGCCATTTTGGCGCCACTGAACTGCATGTCGCCGTATTGGGCTACAGGGCCGGTTTTAGGGCCGGCGATGCCGATCTTGATGGTGTCAGCTGCGAACGAATGGCTGGCAACCCCGGCCAGAACCATAGCGGCAAACAGTTTGGAAATCTGCTTAGTAGCCTTAGTCATAGTGCTCCACTCTTACTGTTGTAGTTTTTATAGTCCTGGCGCCGTAGCAGCAGAACCGGGTCAGATATCTTCGATATCCCCCGGAAAATGCCCCCGGCAACTGTACCGGTACAGTGTAGAGCGCCAATTGTTAGCCTGGGAAGCTGGCGCCAGGGGGCAAAACCTGAGGGTGTCGCTTTTTTGAAAGAAAAAGACAGAATGGCGGCGGGGGTTATAGCTGAAATATCAGCAATCCTTGGCTTTCCTGCTGTTTTCAATCGGTCACTCAATTGCATCCGGGTTTTTCTGCCAGACCACCAACGTTATGATTACGTCGATTTCTTTTCCGGACAGGACCCATGACTCAAGAACCTAGCACCCTCTATGCCAAGCTGCTTGGTGAAACCGCATCTATTACCTGGAAGGAGCTGGAGCCGTTCTTCGCCAGGGGTGCCCTATTGTGGGTCGATCCCGGTCTGGATTTGATTGCTGCAGCGGAGGCAGTCGCGACCGACGAAGGCGAGAAAGTGGCTGCCTGGTTGGCCGCCGACAAGGTCGCCAAGCTGTCTGAAACGCGGGCGCTGGATCTTTTCGAACGCGATCCGGAGCTGTGGGCAGTGGTCGTTTCGCCGTGGATTATGATCCAGGAAAGGGCGACGAGCTGAAGATTCGCACTCTATTGGTGCGCTACCTTGTCGGGCAAAAGTGTGTAGCCGAGTAGCGTGATGGCACGTTGCCGTAGAGAAAGGCCACAGGCGGGCCAGCATCACGGTGACGTAAACGTAACGGGAACAGTTTATCGAGCAGCCGATTGGCTGCTTAATTGTTTCTGGATGTTGGGATTTGTGGAGAATGTAAGTCCGCCTTCGCGAGCAAGCCCGCTCCCACATTTAGGAATGCGGTCAAAGGTGGGAGCGGGCTTGCTCGCGAAGAGGTCATCACTGACTAAGCCGTCTTGCCCGTATGGTTATTCAAAGAAATAACCTTAGTCTTGCCAATCCGGTGACGATAAATCTCGCGCAAGTACTTGATCGCCTTCTTCACGCAATCCCGGGACAGACGAATGTCATTGATCGAGACGAACTTGTCTTTGTCGTTGATCAGCTCGCGGTACTTCTTCTCGTACATCGGTTTGATCGCGTACCAATTGGTGTCGAGGATCTTCGCCGGGTTCTCGAACTCATTCAGCAGTTCGTCGATACGGTCCTCGTCGAACTCTTCATTAATGATGAAGTCCAGGATCGAGTTATCCAGAGTCTCGTCAAAGCGGTACGGGTTTTTCGCGAAGCAACGCTTGATGAAGGCCACGATCAGCGTCAAGAAATCGTCCGACAGGCATGGGCTCTTGGCGATCAGGGTGGTCAGCGACAAGTTGGCCGAGGCGCCGATGACCAGCGCATAACGCTTGAGCGTGGTGTTCGGGAACAGGCTGTTGAGGTGGGTCTTCAACCGGTTCAAGTCCATGTAGGACAGCTTGTAGTCCTTTGGCAGCGAAACAATCGAGACCACCGACGAGCAGTTCTTGAAGAAGTGCAAGTCGTGCAACGCGGCCGCGTCGTAACCCGAATTCTTGTACTGCTCCAGTGAGGCGCGATAGCGCTTGGATTCGATGGGCAACAGGCTGATGCCTTCGATCGCCTGGGTCACTTTGTTGAAGTGCGGCAAGTCGATGGAGCGGAAGAACAAATCGTCGATGTTCAGGCGTTGCGGTTCTTTCTCGAACACTTTGAACTTGTCGTTGCTCGGCGGAGGCGTTTCCGGCACCACGGACTCGGCGTAGGCAATCGCTACGGGGCCGGCCAGGCTCATGAACAGGTCGTTGGCGTCGAGGCGAATGGTTTCGCCAATGTCGATGCCAGCCCGACGGAAATAGTTCTGGTCGTAGTCGGTGGTCACCGCTTGCGCCGTCAGAATGTTGAAGATCTGCTGTGAGATGTATTGGTTAGCGTGCTTTTCCATCGCGTTGACGTCGATGTTCTGGATGTTGCCGTCATCGCTTTCTTCGGCATAACGCATGATGTCGTTGGAGATCAGCATCATGGCGTTCCATGGGCGGATACGACCCATGACACTGGCTTCGCTGCTGTCTTCGTTGGCGAAGTTGTAGGAGAAGTCCCACTCTTCAGACAGGTATTTACACAGCAGACGACCGGCGTTGATGTGCAGCGCCTCGGACATTTCGCTGCGGTGATCGGAAATGTTCGGCAGCACGCAGATGCCGCTGGTGAAGATCGGCTCGAAGACGAAGGAATGACCGCTCTTGCCGTCGTGCTCGTCCATCGGCTTGGTGTCGAACGTCTTGTTCATGTACGAGTGCTGCTGGGCCAGGCCGAATTCCGAGGCCATGCCCGAACCGGTACCGCCACCGGCGCTGAAAATCGAGAAATACAGGCGCGATTGGTTGGCCTTGATCCCGCAGCTGTCGATCAGGTACGAGTGAATCATCTTCCAGTCAGGGCTGGAGAAACGCTGGGTGTCCTTGTTCAGGATGATCTTGGCCAGGTACTGACCGAGGATCGGCGCGTTACCGGCGCCACCGGCGTGGACTTCCGACAAGTCCATGATTTTCATTTTGCTGTAGTCGCGCAGGAAGCCGCTTTTTTCGCCCTTGCGCGAGAAACGGATGCGGCCGGCGATGTCTTTGTCCAGGTCGCCGAGCATGACCAGGGGTTCTACCAGAAACACCGGTTTGGTGGCCTTGTTCGGCCCCAGACGCAGGTTGTTGCGAATCCACTGTGCCGGGCTGTAGCCCTTTTCGGCGAAACGTTTGTCCGGCGACAGGCGATCTTCGTTATTGAATTCGTTGAGGTAGAACTTACGGGCGTTGTACACCAGCTCTGCCACGTCCAGCGCGATGTTCGAACCGCAACGGCCCAGGCCGATCAGGCACACCGACGGGAATTCCTGATCGCTGTGATGTTCGCTGTCGCCTTCCAGATGCGGTGGGCGCGGGAACACCATGTCACGCAGACCGTCGAGGTTATCGAGGATACGATCGGTGTTGGTTTCGGTGAAGTACAGGTATTGCTGAGTCGCCAACGGGCGCGATGGCGTCAATGGCTTCGACGGTGCGGAGCTGTTCGCCGCGGGGCTCAACGTCAGATCGGGTATCGCAGTGGCCGGATTGTTTTTAGAAGTCATTGTGCGCCATGTACCTGGGCTGGTTGGTTGAGCGACACGGTGTCGTCGAACCATCACGGATGGGATCTCGCGTTTTTTTTCAGCGCGTATTTGGCCCAAGCGTCAGGGCCTTGGCCTGAGCATCGCTCGGGGGAATCCTTTCCTAAGTCATGATGAATCGGCCAATATTCGATGATCTTTAATCAAAAGGAGGCCAAATGATGGCAGCGTTACCTTCACTCGGGTTTGCCGGGGTCGGCCTGATGGGCTTGCCAATGTGTCAGCGCCTGTTGGCAGCGGGTTACCCGCTGACGGTGTGGAACCGCAATCCAGCCAAGTGCGCGCCGCTGGTCGAGGCCGGTGCACGACAGGTCGCCACGCCGGCTGAGCTGTGTCAGCACGCCGACGTGGTGATGTTGTGCCTGGCGGACACGTCGGTGGTTCGTGAGGTGGTGTTTGGCGCGGCAGGAATTGCGCAAGGTGCGAAAAGCGGTCAATTGCTGGTGGATTTTTCCAGCCTGGAACCTACCGCGACGCGGGAAATGGCGACAGCGCTAGTCGGCCAGGCCTGCATGAGCTGGCTGGATGCACCGGTGTCAGGCGGAGTGGTCGGCGCCGAGGCTGGCAGCCTGGCGATCATGGTGGGCGGTGAAACGGCGGATCTTGAGCGCGTCAGGCCTGTGCTGTTGAGCCTCGGGCAGCGCGTGACCCACATGGGCGCCGTCGGAGCGGGGCAGGTGACCAAGGCTTGCAATCAGATGATCGTCGCCTGCAACGCGCTGGTGATCGCCGAAGTCGTGGCGTTGGCCGAGCGTTCCGGGGTCCAGGCCAGTCTGATCGCCGAGGCGCTGGCAGGCGGGTTTGCCGATTCAAAGCCCTTGCAGATCCTCGGTCCGCAAATGGCCGAAAGCCGTTTCGAACCGGTGAAATGGCATGTGCGCACGCTGCTCAAGGACCTCGATACCGCGGTGAAGTTTTCCCGTGAGCAAGGCTCGGCCACGCCGATCAGTGGATTGGCCGCACAATTGATGCGACTGCATGGGGGCCAGGGATTCCTGGAAAAAGATCCGTCGACGCTTGTGCAGATGTACCGCGAGCCAGACTCAAAGGGCTGACCGTGTGCGAGTGCTTGCGCTGGTTGATTTCGCTCAGCACGGGACGCAATTGCGCCAGCGGTACCGGACGACTGAGCAGGTAGCCCTGCACGAAGTCGCAGCCGTTACGTTCCAGAAATTCGTATTGCTCAAGGGTTTCGACGCCTTCGGTCACCACCTGCAAATGCAGCGTGTGGGCCATGACGAGGATCGCTTGCACGATTTCCATGTCCTGGGTGGCCTTGGGAATGTCCTGGATGAACGAGCGGTCGATCTTCAGCGTATTGAGTGGCAGCCGTTTGAGATAGGCCAGTGATGAATAACCGGTGCCGAAGTCATCAATCGACAGCGACACGCCGAGGGCACGAATCTGGCGTAGCAATACCAGCGTATTGGCGATGTTGCCCATCAGCGCATTTTCCGTCACTTCCAGTTCCAGCCGCTGCGGCGCCACTCCGGCGACCCGTAGCGCGTGTTCGATTTCATTGGCCAGTTCTTCGCGCGCCAGGTTCAAGGGCGAGCAATTCACGGCGATGTGCAGTTCTTCGCAGCCCTGAAGGGACAACTCGCCCAGATCCTCACAGGCCTTGCGCAGGACCCAGTTGTCCAGTTCGGCGATCAGGCCGTTGGCCTCGGCGATGGCAATGAACCGGTCCGGTGTCAGCAGTCCGTGAACCGGATGTTGCCAGCGGATCAGCGCTTCAAGCTTGCTGACCTGAGCATTTTTCAGGTCGTAGATCGGTTGGTAATAGAGCATCAGGCCGGTGTTTTCGCGCAGGGCGTGGCGCAGTTCTTCTTCCAGTTGCAGTTCCAGCGTCGCCCGTGTCTTCAGGTTTTCGCTGAAGAAATTCAGGCCATTGCGCCCGCTGTCCTTGGACTGATACAGCGCCAGGTCCGCGTTTTTCAGCAACTCTTCGCAAGTCTTGCCATCTTCCGGAAACACGCTGATGCCGATACTGGTGGTCATGACCATGCGCCGCCCGGACAGCTCGATGGGTTCCTTCATTTTCGCCATGATGCGCTGGGCCATGTGCCGTGCTTCTTCACGATCATGCAGGCCGATGAGGATGCAAAACTCGTCGCCTCCGAAGCGCGCGACGACATCGTCGTGGCTGCGCACTGAAACTTTTATGTGGTTGGCCAGGACTTTGAGCAATTCGTCGCCGGCGTCATGGCCCAGGCTGTCATTGATTCGCTTGAAATGGTCGATGTCCAGAAACATGACCGCCAGCATGCCGCCTTCATTGGTTTTCTCCATGAGCTTCTCGGCGAAGATCTGGTTGAAACCCCGGCGGTTGATCAGGTTGGTCAGAGCGTCATAGTGCGCCACCTGTTGTAACGACATCCGCGCCTGGTCCAGTTGACTGAGCAGGGCGTTGACCCGTTGCAGATCGTGCTCCTTGTTTTGCAGCTTCTTGTCCGCCAGCGCCGCGCTGATGCTGCTGCCGATGATCAGCAGCGTCATGATCGCCACCGTCAGACCCAGTTGCAGATGATTGTTTGCGCCGGGCAGCGGCAGGAGGCTGTCAGCGGGCAGCACCAGATTAAAGGCGGCCATCGCGGTGACGTGCATGCTGATAATGCCTGCGCCGAGCACCAGGCTGGCGCTGTATTTGAGCAGTTGATGGAACAGACCGGTGCCGTCGCGCAGATGACTTGATATCAGCAGGGCTGCAAGGCTGGCACCGATGGCGATCACAATGGAGAGGGCGAACAGCGTGGGTTGGTAATAGGCCATCGCACTCGAACGCATGGCGGTCATGCCCACGTAATGCATGGTGGCGATGCCCAGGCCAATGCAGATCGACGCCTGGAGATATTGCCAAAAACTCAGGCGGGGATGGCTGAGAGCATGCATGGCCAGCCACGAGGCGAGCAGGGCGATCAACAGAGAAAGGAGAGTGATAGGCAAGTCATATTGAATGTCGATCGGCGCCTTGAATGCCAGCATGCCAATAAAGTGCATGGCCCAGATCCCGCCTGCCAGGCAACCGGCGCCGACCCAGCGCCAGAGCCGCTGCGAGGCGGGTTTTTCCGCGTGACCGACCCGTTCGGCCATGTCCAATGTGGCAAAGCTACCGACACCGGCGACCAGATAGGCCAGCAGTACCAGAATAGGGTCAAGTGTGCCGTTGAGTATTACCTGGCCGCTCGCCGTCAGCTCGGTGATGAAATGCAAGCCAAGCCACTCCATAGCATGCCCCGTCGTTGTCATCCTGGCTTACGCCATGAACGCTGGCGAATGCTTTGGAGTATAGAAGGCATGTTTAGAGTGCAAACGATAGTGGCAAATTGGCCCTAACCATTTTGGAATGAGCGTTAGAGCGTTTGGACATAAATGGTAGATCAGCTGCGACATCTTCCATGGGCGGATATCAGCTTTACAAATAATGACAGACAGCTCTGGCGGGCCTGACTAGATTGCAGGTTCCGGGCTCGGATGCGCTGGCAGTGAAGCCCCAATAACAATAAAAGAGACGGACCCATGCAGAACTCGACCCAAGCGGCGAATGCCTGGCGCATTCTGTTCCTGCTGTTCCTGGCCAACCTGTTCAACTTCTTCGATCGCACCATTCCGGCCATCATCATCGAACCGATCCGTATGGAATGGCACCTCAGCGACTTTCAGCTGGGGATCATCGGCACCGCATTCACCCTCGTTTATGCCATTGCCGGCCTGCCTCTGGGACGGATGGCCGATACCGGTTCGCGCAGCAAATTGATGGGCTGGGGCCTGGCGGCGTGGAGCGGGCTGACGGCGGTCAACGGACTGGTGGGGAGTTTCTGGGCGTTCCTGATCGTGCGCATGGGCATCGGCATCGGTGAAGCCAGTTACGCACCGGCCGCCAACTCGCTGATCGGCGACCTGTTCCCGGCCCACCGCCGGGCGCGGGCGATGGGTATCTTCATGCTGGGGCTGCCGTTGGGACTGCTGCTAGCGTTCTTCACCATCGGCGCGATGGTCAAGGCGTTCGACAGCTGGCGCGCGCCGTTCTTTATCGCGGCAGTGCCGGGGCTGATCCTGGCGATCTTCATGTTCTTTATCAAAGAGCCGAAACGCGGCGCCGCAGAGAGTGTGCAGGTTTCTCAGGAGCGCGTAGACCGGCCAATCCGTCGGGTGTTGGCGGTGCCGACTTTCCTGTGGCTGGTGATGGCGGGGCTGTGCTTCAACTTCGCCACGTATGCCTGCAACTCATTTCTGGTGCCGATGCTGCAGCGCTATTTCCTGATGCCATTACAGGAAGCGGCGGTGGCGACCGGGGTGATCGTCGGCGTGACCGGTTTGTTCGGCCTGACACTGGGCGGTTGGGTCGCGGACAAGATTCACCAGCGGGTGGCCAATGGGCGACTGCTGTTTGCCGCGTTCAGCTTGATCATCTCGACGGTGTGCACGGCGTGGGCGCTGCATTCCGGGCGGATCGAGATCGGTGTGTTTGTGGCGGTGTTCAGTGTGGGCTGGTTGTTTGCCTACAACTTCTACACCTGCGTTTATACCGCCATTCAGGACGTAGTCGAGCCGCGCTTGCGGGCTACGGCCATGGCGCTGTTCTTTGCCGGGTTGTATTTGCTGGGGGGTGGTTTGGGGCCAGTGGTGGTGGGGGCATTGTCCGACCACTTTGCGCATACGGCGATGCTCTCGGCCGGAGCTGAACAGATGACCGAAGCGTTCAAGGCTGTCGGCTTGCACGACGCGATGTATTTGATCCCGGTGGCGCTATTTTTCACCATGATGTTTCTGTTCCTGGCTTCGCGGTGTTTTGTGCGCGATGCCAAGCGGATGAAGGAAGGGTTGGTGGCGGTGGTTGAGCCTGTGGGGACTGCGGTGACTGCATGATCGCCTTCGCGAGCAAGCCCGCTCCCACAGGGGATTTGTGAACGCCACAGTACCCATGTGGGAGCGGGCTTGCTCGCGAAGAGGCCATCAGCAACACCTTAACGATCAGCAGACAAAAAAAGGCCCGCATCGCTGCGGGCCTTTTGTTTTAGCGGTGGGGCAGGGGAGTTAACCCGCCACCAACACCCGAATCGCTTCCAGTCGCAGCGCAGCCTTGTCGAGCATGGCCAGGCCTTGCTCGCGTTGCTTGCGCAGGGCAACCAGTTCGCTGTCGCGCACGGTCGGGTTGACCGCTTGCAACGCGGTCAGGCGCGCCAGTTCTTCGTCGGTGTCGGCGGCCAGGCGACGCTGCGCCTCAGCCACGCGCTCGGCGTGACGCGGGAAGATCTTCTCTTCACCGGCGTTGATCCGTGGCGTCAGCTGATCGCGCTGGGCCTGGATGAACTTGTTGGCGCTGGCACGCGGCACGCTTTCCAGCTGATCGTTAAGGGTTTCGAACGACACACGGGCCGACAGGTCGTTGCCATTGGCATCGAGCAGGCAGCGCAGGGCGGCCGGCGGCAGGTAACGGCCCAGTTGCAGCGAGCGCGGGGCAACCACTTCGCTGACGTAGAGCAATTCCAGCAACACGGTGCCGGGCTTCAATGCCTTGTTCTTGATCAGCGCCACGGCGGTGTTGCCCATGGAACCGGACAAGACCAGGTCCATGCCGCCTTGAACCATCGGGTGCTCCCAGGTAATGAACTGCATGTCTTCGCGAGACAGCGCCTGGTTGCGGTCGTAAGTGATGGTCACGCCTTCGTCGTCGCCCAGCGGGAAGCTGGCGTCGAGCATTTTTTCGCTCGGCTTGAGGATCAGCGCGTTTTCCGAATGGTCTTCGCTGTCGATGCCGAAGGCATCGAACAAAGTTTCCATGTAGATCGGCAGGGCGAACTGGTCGTCTTGCTCAAGGATGTCCTCGACCAGTGCATCACCTTCGCCAGCGCCGCCGGAATTGAGTTCCAGCAAGCGGTCACGGCCGGTGTGCAGTTCGGCTTCCATGCGTTCACGCTCGGCGCGGGCTTCGTCGATCAGCGCTTGCCACTCGCCGTCGTCGGCATTTTCCAGCAGCGGCAGCAGGCGCGGGCCGAACTGATGCTGCAGGGCGTTGCCGGTCGGGCAAGTATTGAGGAACGCGTTCAGCGCTTCGTGGTACCACTGGAACAGGCGCTGTTGCGGGCTGGTTTCCAGGTACGGCACGTGCAGTTCGATGATGTGCTTCTGGCCGATCCGGTCCAGACGACCGATACGCTGCTCCAGCAGGTCCGGGTGCGAGGGCAGATCGAACAGCACCAAGTGGTGCGAGAACTGGAAGTTACGACCTTCACTACCGATTTCCGAGCAGATCAGCACTTGTGCGCCAAATTCTTCGTCGGCGAAGTAGGCGGCGGCGCGGTCACGCTCGAGGATGTTCATGCCTTCGTGGAAGACCGTGGCCGGGATGCCGGAGCGCACGCGCAGGGCGTCTTCCAGGTCCATGGCAGTTTCGGCGTGGGCGCAGATCACCAGCACTTTGGTGCGCTTGAGCATCTTCAGCGTGTCGATCAGCCACTCGACGCGCGGGTCGAATTTCCACCAGCGTTCTTCTTCGTTGGCGTCCGGCTGGGCCTGGAAGCTGACTTCCGGGTACAGCTCGGCGTGATCACCCAATGGCAATTCGAGGTATTCGTCGGGGCATGGCAGCGGGTACGGATGCAGTTTGCGCTCCGGGAAACCCTGCACGGCGGCGCGGGTGTTGCGGAACAGCACGCGGCCGGTGCCGTGGCGGTCGAGCAGTTCGCGGACCAGACGGGCGCAGGCTTCGGTGTCGCCATCGTTGACGGCGGTCAGCAGCGCTTCGCCTTCGTTGCCGAGGAAACCGTGAATGGTCTTGTGCGCTTCAGGCGACAGGCGCCCCTTGTCCAGCAGCTCCTGGACGGCTTCGGCCACCGGGCGATAGTTTTCGCTTTCGGCGCGGAAGGCGTGCAGGTCATGGAAACGGTTCGGATCGAGCAGGCGCAGACGCGCAAAGTGGCTGTCCTGACCCAGTTGTTCCGGGGTTGCGGTCAGCAGTAAAACGCCGGGAATGACTTCGGCCAGTTGTTCAACCAGCGAGTATTCCGGGCTGGCCTTGTCTTCATGCCACACCAAGTGGTGCGCTTCGTCGACGACCATCAGGTCCCAACCGGCGGCAAACAGCGCGTCCTGGGCCTTCTCGTCTTCTACCAGCCACTCGAGTGCAACCAGCGCGAGCTGGGTGTCTTCGAACGGGTTGGCGGCATCGCTTTCGATGAAGCGTTCTTCGTCAAACAGCGCAACTTGCAGGTTGAAGCGGCGGCGCATCTCGACCAGCCACTGGTGCTGAAGGTTCTCCGGAACCAGGATCAGCACGCGGTTGGCGCGGCCCGAGAGCAGTTGGCGATGGATCACCAGGCCGGCTTCGATGGTTTTACCCAGACCCACTTCGTCCGCCAGCAGAACCCGCGGCGCAATGCGGTCGGCGACTTCACGGGCGATGTGCAGCTGGTGCGCGATCGGTTGCGCACGTACGCCACCGAGGCCCCAAAGCGCGGACTGCAACTGGCGGCTGGTGTGTTCCAGGGTGTTGTATCGCAGGGAGAACCAGGCCAGCGGGTCGATCTGCCCGGCGAACAAACGATCGCTGGCCAGACGGAACTGAATGAAGTTCGACAGTTGGGTTTCCGGCAGGGTAACCACTTCGTTGTGCCCGTTGAGGCCGTGGTAAACCAGCAGGCCGTCGATGTCGTCGACTTCCTGTACGGTCAGTTTCCAGCCTTCGAAGTGAGTGATCGAGTCACCCGGCGAAAACCGCACGCGGGTGAGGGGCGCATTCCGTAGCGCGTACTGGCGAGTCTCGCCAGTGGCCGGGTAGAGCACGGTCAACAAGCGGCCGTCCTGTGCCAGAACGGTGCCTAAACCCAGCTCGGCTTCGCTGTCACTGATCCAGCGTTGCCCCGGTTGATACTGCTGCGCCATGCTGCCTGACTCCCACCTTGAAAAAGCGGGCTATCTTAACGGAATGAGGGCTTCAGGGCCAAAGGACTCTCATAAAAACTCGCAGTCTTCCGTTAGTCCAATGATGCAGCGCCTGCAGGTCGGGGCACCTATTCGTGCCAAACGGGTCACAGTTTGCGACCGATGGCTCAAGTCGGCATCCCCGCAGCCGACAGCCTGCTGACAGGAGACCAATAATTATGCTGCTACCGATGCTCCCCTTGAGTGCCGTGCCAATCACCTCACAGCAGGATCCGATTCGCCAGCGGCCGGATATTCCACCCGTGGTCCCGGTGCAGGAAAGCTCCAACGAAAGCACCATCGACCTGCAGCAGCGCGATCCGGAAGAGGCGGGGTTTCAGCTGCGCGAGGAACAGCGCCGCAAGCAGGAGCAGCAAAGGCGCCGCCGTGAAGCAGATGAAGATCCTGAAGAACACCTGGCGATTCCTGGTGACGAGCTCAACGCCGACAATACCGTGCCAGTGGCGCCATTGATGGAAGATCAGCCACGGCAGGGTTTGTGGGTCGATATCCAGATTTGAGCTCATGGCTGGTCAGCGCTGCCATCAGACCGCATTATTGGCACATCCTTGCCTGCACACGCGGCAACTGAATTTCACTCCAAGCGATGCACTGAGCACCATGAGCCAAGACGACAAGCTGATCGACCTCAACGCCGAACGCGCCAAGCGGGTTCATGACCTTAATGAAAAGCGCCTGAACGAAGTGCGTCAGGCGTTCGAGCACGCCATGCCGTTGGGTAAAGCGAAGAAAAAGCCGAAGAACAAACCGAAAAAGCGTTGAAACACCCTGCATCGATTGATGCAGGTCAGTTATTTCCCCTCCTTTACGCCCAGTCTCGGGCGATATTGATCCCGGTCAATTTCTTCTCCTGCCTGATTGGTTAACTTAGCCCCATCGCAACAAAGCAACCGCAGGAGGCCAGTCATGTTTTTCGACAACGTGGTGATCGCCGGAGTGCTGACAGTCGGCCTCATGGTTCTGTTTTTTGCAGGGTTTGGATTTTTTATCTGGAAAGATTCGCACAAGCGCAAACCGTAGGTCTTTCTGGAAGCAATGAGCACGCAAGGCATTTTGGGCAACTTCGGTTGCCCTTTTTTTTGCCTACGAAAATCTGTCGGATGTACATAGAACTACTGTGGGAGCGGCGGTGTAGCGAAGATTGCGGCATAAAAAAGGCGCGAACCTCACGGAACGCGCCTTTTTCGTTGCAGCGATGTATCAGCTGCCCAGTGCCTTCGACGCCAGCCAGAACAGGCCGGCCGACAGGGCCACTGTGGCTGGCAGGGTCAGGATCCAGGCCAGCAGGATGGTTTTGACGGTGCCACCCTGGAGGCCGCTTTTATTGGCGACCATGGTGCCGGCCACGCCCGAGGACAGGACGTGGGTGGTGGAAACCGGCAGGCTGAAGATGTTGGCCAGGCCGATCATGCCCGCGGTGGTGATCTGTGCAGACATGCCTTGAGCGTAGGTCATGCCTTGCTTGCCGATCTTCTCGCCGATGGTCAGAACCACACGCTTCCAGCCAACCATGGTACCCAGGCCGAGTGCCAGAGCGACCGCCAGAATCACCCAGAACGGGGCATATTCGGTGGTGGTGGTCAGGTCTTTGCGTAACTTGTCCAGGTCAGCCTTTTCACGGGCAGCGAGACCAGGAAGCTTGCTGACTTTCTTCGCCGTGTCGTCCAGGCAGAGCAAGTAGCGACGCACTTCGATGCGGCTTTCCGCCGGCAGCGAGTGGTAGTCCGCTACACCTTTAAGGGTGCCGAGCAGGGCGGTGATGGTCGGTTCGGTCTGTTGCGGATTGCAACGGAATTTCTCCGGCAGGTCGCCTTCCACGCTTTTGCCCAAGGCCAGGAATTCACCCAGCGTATCGGCATTGCGCTTGTAGAACTGGCTCAGGTGCAGGGTCGCGTCGCGAGTCCGTTCGATCTGGTAGGTTGTGCTGCCCAGGTCGAGTACGAACTGCGCCGGCACGATACCGATCAGCACCAGCATGATCAGGCCGATACCTTTCTGGCCATCGTTGGAGCCGTGCACGAAGCTCACGGCCATGGCCGAGATCACCAGTACCAGACGGTTCCAGAACGGCGGGTGCTTCTTGTCATCGAGCTTGCGGCGCTGGTCCGGTGTCTTGTGCATCTTCGACAGCGGACGCCACCATTTCAGTCCGATGAGGACCAAGGCGGCAACGAGGAAACCGGCCATTGGCGAGAACACCAGGGACGCACCGATATCGATCGCTTTCTGCCAGTTCACGCCATCAGCCAACGGAATGTCGTTGATCAAGGCGTTGGCAAGGCCGACACCGAGGATCGACCCGATCAGCGTATGGGAGCTGGAAGCCGGGATACCGAAGTACCAGGTGCCCAAGTTCCAGGTGATAGCGGCGGCGAGCAGCGAGAACACCATGGCCAGCCCGTGACCGGTGTTCACATTGATCAGCAGCTCTACCGGCAGCAGGTGGACGATGGCATACGCCACGCCGACACCGCCCAGCAGCACGCCAAGGAAGTTGAACACACCGGAAAAAAACACCGCCAGATGGGGCGGCATGGCTTTGGTGTAGATAACAGTGGCCACCGCGTTAGCGGTGTCATGAAAGCCGTTGATGAACTCGAAGGCGAGGACAAAGGCCAGGGCGAGCAAGAGGCTCACAAGCACCCAAGCATCTAGTCCGCTGAATAAATCGATCATGAAGGTTTTCTGACCCGGTCGTAAGGGGGCGCGATTATGCCAGAAAAGACTGCTAATCAATGCACTTGCTGCTCATCGGTAACATTCTTCAACGAATTAATTTTCGGCAACGGCCCAAGCCCCAGGTTTTTACTGGGTTTTGCAAGTCATTGAATTTCTTTGAAAAGGCCGCAGACACAAGGCGTTCTCTCGTAGGAGCAAGAGGTTTTAACGCTTGTGTGAAATATCTGAAAAGAGGGCCAGAGATGCGCCATTTACCTCATCCGGTGGGTGAGGTGGCCGCTGCCCGCTGGTAGCGGGCGCGAAAGGCATCATCGATACATCCCGTTTTTTACGGGTGCAGACGCAGACCCTTGAAAGGATTCAGGCCGAGGGCTTATGGCTCTTCGGCTTTGAGTTCCTTTTCCATTTTCTGCAATTCTTGAGTGAAAGCCTGATCCTGAACGGTGGCGCGTTTACGCCAGGGTTTGCGTTCCGGTTCGGGCTGAGCGGCGTAGGTGGTGACTTCCCCGCCGTAAACTTCCTTGTAACGTTGTTCCTGGCGCTCAAGTTCCGCGCGCAGTTCGTCTTTCGTCACAGTGCTACCTGATTGAGTTGAGATAAATTCTGGTGAAACGACTGCATCAAATGTATTTGACCACGCTCGTCGAATGGAACAAGGCCCGCAAAGGCATCATTTTTTACGGCGTTGCGATCAATTACTTCCATGTTGCAGGCGGCCACGGCACCAGAGATAAACAGCTGACGTAGCATCAGTTTCCTGTTTCAGCGAACACCTTGGCGAAGCATATGAAATGAGTGTCAGGCGTTTGCTGCGGGTAACGGCGATGGAACATCGCGCTACCGGGCGGCGGAATCGGCAATTAAAAACCGGTCACCACTGAATTTCATTATAGCGGTCGATTCGAAGAACACTATCGCCAAAGAGTTAAAAGTGGGTCTTGATGTGTGATTGTTTTGTTACTCGCAACTTTATACGGCTAATAGGTGGTTCTGCGGCACGACGTTACAGTGATGCCTTTCTGACGCCATGAAGTCGAACAAGTTAGGACATTACATCGAACCTTCTAGTTTGCGTCAGAGCCAGTGTAAAAAACTGGTGCGGGCAAGCCCGTTCAATAAAATCGAATCGGCGGGTCCGATTGCGATAATCGGTCGATGGTTCGATAATCGCACAATCTTGGCTGGCCGGGGTTGTGTGAGGGACCGGCTGCCGCTTGTAATAGCCGCTGAACCGTGTGGGAAAAGGACCTTTTATGAACGATCAAATGCGCAATTCCTTCGCTTCAGTGGCGCCGCCGATCGTTGCCTCGCCCGCCAAGCGGATCCAGGCACTGACCGGCGACCCGGATTTCATGACGTCCTTGGCCCGAGGCCTGGCTGTGGTGCAGGCGTTCCAGGAACGCAAACGTCACCTCACCATCGCCCAGATCAGTCATCGCACGGAAATCCCCCGCGCCGCTGTGCGACGTTGCCTGCACACGCTGATCAAACTCGGCTACGCCACCACCGACGGCCGAACCTATTCGCTGTTGCCAAAAGTACTGACGCTTGGCCATGCCTATGTGTCCTCGACGCCGCTGGCTGTTTCCGCTCAGCCCTACCTGGACCGGATGAGCGAGCAACTTCATGAAGCTTGCAACATGGCCACTCTGGAAGGCGATGACATCTTGTACATCGCGCGTTCGGCCACCACCCAGCGACTGATTTCCGTCGACCTGTCGGTCGGTGGACGTCTGCCTGCCTATTGCACTTCGATGGGGCGGATTCTTCTCGCGGCGCTGGACGATACGTCACTGCGCGAGTACCTCGACCATGCCGAGCTGCAAGCCAAGACCAGCCGAACCCTGCACACCCCCGAGGCGTTGCTCGAATGCCTGCAAGAGGTGCGGCAGCAAGGCTGGTGCATCGTCGATCAGGAACTGGAGCAAGGTCTGCGCTCGATTGCCGTTCCGGTGTACGACGCTTCCGGCCAAGTGGTGGCGGCGCTAAACGTCAGTACCCACGCCGGCCGAGTCAGCCGCAACGAGCTGGAACAACGTTTCCTGCCTGGCCTTTTGAGCGCGAGTCGCGACCTCAGCGCGCAACTCTTCGCCTAAGCTGTTCGATAAACGCACAGAGTCGCGTTTATCGAATTGACGCTCTTTCCCTTGGATCATTAATGTCGCGGCAGCGTCATCCGGCGCTGCTGTTCTCGCTCCATTGCCGGGCGACGACCCCAATAATAATGAGAAGAGGCACCTCCCATGCGTACGTTTCCCGACTGTCGCTGTTCCCATCGGTTTCCCTGCCGGAACCGCATCGCCTGATTCCGATCCCCCTTTCTTGTGACAGCGTCAGCCTTGGCTGACACCCGTTCGACTGCGTTCTTTGCGTGGAATAAAAATAATGAACCAGCCCCAGTCTGCTGTAGGAAACTGCCTCGACGTGCAGTCATTCATCAATGCTCAACCCATTTCGCGCTACCAATGGCGAGTGGTGATCCTGTGTTTCCTGATTGTTTTCCTCGATGGCCTCGACACGGCGGCCATGGGTTTTATCGCGCCCGCCCTGTCTCAGGATTGGGGCATCGACCGCGCCAGTCTCGGCCCGGTGATGAGCGCGGCGCTGATCGGAATGGTCTTCGGTGCACTGGGTTCTGGCCCATTGGCTGACCGCTTCGGGCGAAAAATCGTACTGGTGGGCGCGGTGCTGTTGTTCGGCGCGTTCAGCCTGGCTTCGGCTTACAGCACCAACGTCGATCAGTTGCTGGTGCTGCGATTCCTCACCGGCCTGGGCCTTGGTGCCGGTATGCCGAACGCCACGACGCTGCTGTCCGAGTACACCCCGGAGCGCAAGAAGTCCCTGCTGGTGACCAGCATGTTCTGCGGCTTCAACCTCGGCATGGCGGGCGGCGGTTTCATTTCCGCCAAACTGATTCCGGCCTTTGGCTGGCACAGTCTGCTGATGATCGGCGGGATTTTGCCGCTGATCCTCGCCGTCGTATTGCTGTTCTGGCTGCCGGAATCCGCACGTTACCTCGTCGTCCGCAATCGCGGCACTGACAAAGTGCGCAAGACCCTGGCGCCCATCGATCCAACCGTCGTCGCCCAGGCTTCCAGCTTCAGCGTGCCGGAACAGAAAACCGTGAAGGCCCGCAATGTGTTCGCGGTGATCTTCTCCGGCACCTACAGCACCGGCACTTTGTTGCTGTGGCTAACCTATTTCATGGGGTTGGTGATCGTTTATCTGCTGACCAGTTGGCTGCCGACGCTGATGCGTGACAGTGGCGCGAGCATGGAGCAGGCGGCATTCATCGGCGCGTTGTTCCAGTTTGGCGGGGTGTTGAGCGCGGTGGGCGTGGGCTGGGCGATGGACCGGTTCAATCCGCACAAGGTTATCGGCATTTTCTATCTATTCGCCGGGGTGTTTGCCTACGCGGTAGGGCAGAGCCTGGGCAACATCACGCTATTGGCGACGTTGGTGCTCGTGGCCGGGATGTGCGTCAACGGCGCGCAATCGGCGATGCCTTCTTTGGCGGCGCGTTTTTATCCGACGCAGGGGCGGGCGACCGGGGTGTCGTGGATGCTCGGGATTGGCCGCTTTGGCGCGATTCTCGGCGCATGGATGGGTGCAACGCTACTGGGGCTGGGCTGGAACTTTGAACAAGTGCTGACAGCGCTGGTGATTCCAGCGGCATTGGCGACCACTGCGGTGGTGATCAAGGGCATGGTCAGCCATGCGGATGCGACCTGAGGGCAGTTTCCGGAATTGTTATTGAATTGACGGGCCTCTTCGCGAGCAAGCCCGCTCCCACAGTTGTTCGCATTCCCCTGTGGGAGCGGGCTTGCTCGCGAAGCATTTGAACTTATCGATAGGCAGGCAACAATGTGTTCGATAAACGAACACTCAGTCGATTATCGGATTGTTTGGCGTTTTTCAGGGGCTTACTCTTCAGTCATTCCGGCGCTGCGCATCGCGCCTTTTTCTTCCACTGTCGGTTCATAACAAAACGGGAGCCTGCCCCATGGCTGAAATCCTTTCGCTGCACGACGCGGTAAAGCAATTCGTCAACGACGGCGATACCGTCGCGCTCGAAGGCTTCACTCACCTGATCCCTACGGCGGCGGGTCACGAAATCATTCGTCAGGGCAAGAAAGACCTGACCCTGGTGCGGATGACGCCTGACCTGATCTACGACCAGTTGATCGGTGCCGGTTGTGCTCGCAAGCTGATTTTCTCCTGGGGCGGAAACCCGGGTGTCGGTTCGCTGCATCGCCTGCGTGACGCCGTAGAGAAACAGTGGCCGCACGCGCTGGAAATCGAAGAGCACAGCCACGCCGACCTGGCAAACGCCTACGTCGCTGGCGCCTCCGGCCTACCATTCGCGGTGCTGCGTGCCTACGCCGGCTCCGACCTGCCGAAGGTCAACCCGCTGATCAAAACCGTCACCTGCCCATTCACCGGTGAAGTATTGGCGGCCGTGCCTTCGGTGCGCCCGGACATCACCGTGATTCACGCGCAGAAGGCTGACCGCAAAGGCAACGTGTTGCTGTGGGGCATTCTCGGCGTGCAGAAAGAAGCGGCACTGGCTGCCAAACGCTGCATCGTTACCGTCGAAGAAATCGTCGACGACCTCAATGCACCGATGAACTCCTGCGTTCTGCCGACCTGGGCCTTGAGCGCGGTCTGCCACGTTCCCGGCGGCGCGCATCCGTCCTACGCGCATGGCTACAACGAGCGCGATAACCGTTTCTACCAGGCTTGGGACCCGATTGCCCGCGACCGTGACACCTTCACCGCGTGGATCAACGAGTACATCCACGGCTGCGCTGACTTCAGCGAGTTCCAGGCCAAACTGGCCGCTGCTTCGGAGGCCAAGTAATGACTTACACCACCAATGAAATGATGACCGTCGCCGCTGCCCGCCGTCTGAAAAACGGTTCGGTGTGTTTCGTCGGCATCGGCCTGCCGTCGAAAGCCGCCAACCTGGCGCGTCTGACTTCCTCGCCGGATGTAGTCCTTATCTACGAATCAGGTCCGATCGGTGCCAAGCCGAGCGTACTGCCGCTGTCGATCGGTGACGGTGAGCTGGCGGAAACCGCTGACACCGTCGTCCCGACCGGTGAGATTTTTCGCTATTGGTTGCAGGGCGGGCGCATCGACGTCGGTTTCCTCGGCGCCGCGCAAGTCGACCGCTTCGGCAACATCAACACCACCGTGGTCGGCGATTACCATCAGCCGAAAGTCCGCCTGCCGGGTGCCGGTGGCGCGCCGGAGATCGCTGGCTCGGCGAAAAGCGTGCTGATCATCCTCAAGCAGTCGGCGCGTTCCTTTGTCGACAAACTCGACTTTATTACCTCGGTCGGTCATGGCGAGGGCGGTGATTCGCGCAAGCGTCTCGGCCTGCCGGGCGCCGGTCCGGTCGGCATCATTACCGACCTGTGCATCATGGAACCGGAAGCCGGCACCCATGAATTCGTGGTCACCGCACTGCACCCGGGCGTGACCCGCGAGCAAGTGACCGCGGCCACCGGTTGGGCTGTTCGTTTTGCCGAGCACGTTGAAAACACCGCCGAGCCGACCGAAGTCGAACTGAAGGCGCTGCGTGATCTGGAAGCCCGCACTGCCGCGGCCCACGGTCAAGCACCGGGAGAAGCCTGATGCGCGACGTTTATATCTGCGACGCGATTCGCACCCCCATCGGCCGTTTCGGCGGTGGCCTGTCGGCGGTTCGCGCCGACGACCTGGCCGCCGTGCCGATCAAGGCATTGATGGAGCGCAACCCGTCGGTGGACTGGAACGCAGTGGACGAGGTGTTCCTCGGTTGCGCCAACCAGGCCGGCGAAGACAACCGCAACGTGGCACGCATGGCGTTGTTGCTGGCGGGCCTGCCGGAAACCATTCCGGGCGTGACCCTCAATCGCCTCTGCGCCTCGGGTATGGACGCGATCGGCACTGCCTTTCGCGCCATCGCCAGTGGCGAGATGGAGTTGGCAATTGCCGGCGGCGTCGAGTCGATGTCCCGCGCACCGTTCGTGATGGGCAAGGCCGATGCGGCGTTCTCGCGCAACATGAAGCTGGAAGACACCACCATCGGCTGGCGTTTCATCAACCCGTTGATGAAAGCCCAATACGGCGTGGATGCGATGCCGCAGACCGCCGACAACGTGGCTGACGATTACGAAATTTCCCGCGAGGATCAGGACGCTTTCGCACTGCGCAGTCAGCAGCGGACAGCCGCCGCGCAAGCCGCAGGATTTTTCGCCGAAGAAATCGTTGAAGTGCGGATTGCCCACAAGAAAGGGGAAAGTGTCGTCAGCCAGGATGAGCATCCTCGCGCCGACACCACCCTGGAAACCCTGGCCAAACTCAAACCGGTCAACGGTCCTGACAAAACCGTCACCGCCGGCAATGCTTCCGGGGTGAACGACGGTGCCGCGGCGTTGATTCTGGCCTCGGCCGACGCCGTGAAAAAGCACGGCCTGACCGCCCGCGCCAAAGTACTGGGCATGTCGAGCGCCGGTGTCGCACCCCGGGTGATGGGCATTGGCCCGGTGCCGGCGGTGCGCAAGCTGACCGAACGTCTCGGCCTGGCAGTCAGCGATTTCGACGTGATCGAACTCAACGAAGCGTTCGCCAGCCAAGGCTTGGCCGTGCTGCGTGAACTGGGGCTGGCGGACGATGCGGCCCAGGTCAATCCGAACGGTGGCGCCATTGCCTTGGGCCATCCGTTGGGCATGAGCGGCGCCCGCCTGGTACTGACCGCGCTGCATCAGCTGGAAAAGACCGGTGGCAAGAAAGGTCTGGCGACCATGTGCGTCGGCGTTGGCCAAGGTCTGGCTTTGGCAATCGAACGGGTCTGACACGCGGCGTAACTAATAAGAACTGAGGAAATGCTCCATGACTGACAAGCCTGGTTACCGCCGCCCGCAAGAGGGCACCCAGCCGGACTACCTGCACCCGGCCTATCAATCCACCAATCGTCGCTCGCCGTCCAAGCCGTTGGTGTTTTTGCCCCATTCGCTGTCGGAAATTACCGGTCCGACCATCGGTGCCGAGCGCATTCAAGCGCAGGACAACGACCTGACCGCCCAGCACAAGGGCGAGCCACTGGGCGAGCGCATCATCATTCACGGCCGCGTGTTGGATGAAGACGGTTTGCCGGTGCCAGGGATTCTGGTGGAGATCTGGCAGGCCAACGCCGCCGGTCGCTACAACCATGATCGCGACCTGCACGATGCACCGCTGGACCCGAATTTCACCGGTACCGGCCGCACCGTGACCGACGCCGATGGCTGGTATCAATTCCAGACCATCAAACCCGGCGCCTATCCATGGGGCAACCACCACAACGCATGGCGCCCGGCGCACATCCATTTCTCACTATTCGGGCCGAGCATTCTGACGCGCCTGGTCACTCAGATGTATTTTCCGGGGGATCCGCTGCTGGCGTATGACCCAATCTACAATTGCGTACCCGACACCAGCGCCAAAGAGCGTTTGATCGCCAGTTTCGACCTGGAAAAAACCATTCCTTCCTATGCCCTCGGTTATCGCTGGGACATCGTCTTGCGCGGCCGCGAAGCCACGCCGATGGAGAAATAAGATGACGCTGAACGCGACCACATCCCACACCGTCGGGCCGTATTACCACATCGGTTTAACCTGGCTGAACCGCGAAGACCTGACTGTCGAACAAACCCTCGGCGAGCGCGTGGCGATCACCGGGCAAGTGATTGATGGCAACGGCGACATCGTCAACGACGCGATGCTGGAAGTCTGGCAGGCCAACGCCGCCGGCAAGTATGACCACCCCGAAGACGATCAGGACAAACCCCTGGACCCGAACTTCGAAGGGTTTGGCCGGGTGCCGGTGGATGCCGAAGGGCGCTTTCGTTTCACCACGATCAAGCCGGGCACGGTGGAAGGTTTGAACGGTACGACTCAGGCGCCACACTTGGTTGTGCTGGTATTTGCTCGCGGGTTGGTGAAGCACTTGCTGACGCGGATTTACTTTGACGGCGAACCGGCCAACGTGGCGGATCCGCTGCTGGAATGTGTGCCGGCTGAACGTCGCGGCACCTTGCTGGCGAAGCAGGATGCGTGCGGTGTGTACCAGTGGAATGTGATCCTGCAAGGCACCGAGGCCGAGACGGTATTCTTCGATTACTGAGTGAACACACAACACCTGTGGGAGCGGGCTTGCTCGCGAAAGCGGTGGGTCAGGCAACATTGATATCGACTGACACGACGCCTTCGCGAGCAAGCCCGCTCCCACAGGGATCGACATCGCTAATGCATCTGTGGAACGGGGCTGTTGCAAAGTGTGTCTAGACTCTCACAGTCCCCATTGAGTAAAAAACAATGACAACTGATACCGCTACTACAGCGCACTACACCGGCGAAGAGCGCAGTAAAAGGATCTTCGCGATTGTCGGCGCCTCGTCCGGCAACCTCGTCGAATGGTTCGACTTCTACGTCTACGCCTTCTGTGCGATCTATTTCGCCCCTGCCTTTTTCCCGTCCGATAACCCGACTGTGCAGCTGGTGAATACGGCTGGTGTATTCGCCGCCGGGTTCCTGATGCGGCCCATCGGCGGCTGGATCTTCGGCCGGCTGGCGGACAAGCATGGGCGCAAGAATTCGATGTTGATCTCGATTCTGATGATGTGCTTCGGTTCGTTACTCATCGCTTGCCTGCCGACCTACAAGGACATCGGCGTCTGGGCGCCGATTATGCTGCTGTTCGCCCGCCTGATTCAGGGGTTGTCGGTGGGCGGTGAGTACGGCACCACCGCGACCTACATGAGTGAAGTGGCCCTCAAGGGCCAGCGCGGTTTCTTCGCCTCGTTCCAGTACGTGACGCTGATTGGCGGGCAGTTGCTGGCGGTGTCGCTGGTGGTAATCCTGCAGCAGTTCCTCACTGAGGATGATTTGCGCGCCTATGGCTGGCGGATCCCGTTTGTCGTCGGTGCGTTGGCGGCGTTGATTTCGCTGTTCCTGCGTCGTTCGCTCAAGGAAACCACCAGCAAGGAAATGCGCGCAAACAAGGACGCCGGCAGCATCCGTGCGCTGTTCCGCGAGCATAAAGCGGCGTTCATCACTGTGCTCGGTTACACCGCTGGTGGCTCGCTGATTTTTTACACCTTCACCACGTACATGCAGAAATATCTGGTGAACACCGCCGGCATGCAGGCCAAGACCGCCAGCTACATCATGACCGGCGCGCTGTTCCTTTATATGTGCATGCAGCCGCTGTTCGGCATGCTCGCGGACAAGATCGGCCGACGTAACTCGATGCTGTGGTTCGGCGCCCTCGGTACGCTGTTCACCGTGCCGATTCTGTTGAGTCTGAAAAGCGTCAGCAGTCCGTTCCTGGCGTTTGTGCTGATTACCGTGGCACTGGCGATCGTCAGTTTTTACACCTCCATCAGCGGCCTGGTAAAAGCCGAAATGTTCCCGCCGGAAGTACGCGCCTTGGGCGTCGGCCTGGCGTATGCGGTGGCGAATGCAATCTTCGGCGGTTCGGCGGAATACGTGGCCCTGAGCCTCAAAGCCGGGGGCATGGAAAACTCCTTCTACTGGTACGTGACGGTGATGATGGCGGTGGCGTTCCTGTTCAGCCTGCGCTTGCCGAAACAGGCGAAGTATTTGGAAAACGACCTTTGATCTTTACCCGTGGGCCTGACCGGCCCACGCCTCCAGGGACTGTTTATGAACGAGCGACCGGGCAATCAATTGTTCGATGCCTATTTCACTGCCCGCGACATGCGTGAGGTGTTCTGCGATCAGGGTCGGGTTCAAGCGATGCTTGATTTTGAAGCGGCGCTGGCTCGGGCCGAGGCGCGAGTCGGGCTGATTCCGCAAACGGCTGTCGCGCCGATCGAAGCGGCCTGTCACGCCGGGCATTACGACTTCGCGGCGCTCGGCGAGGCGATTGCCACGGCCGGCAATTCGGCCATTCCGTTGGTCAAGGCGTTGGGTAAACAGATCGCGGCCAACCATGTCGAAGCCGAGCGCTATGTGCATCTGGGCGCGACCAGCCAGGACGTGATGGACACCGGTCTGGTGTTGCAACTGCGTGGGGCACTGGAGCTGATCGAAAACGATCTGGCGCAACTGGGCGAAACGCTGGCGACCCAGGCGTTGCGCTACGTCGCCACACCGCTGGCCGGGCGCACCTGGTTGCAGCACGCGACACCCGTCACCCTCGGCATGAAAATCGCCGGTTGGCTGGGCGCTGTCACTCGCAGCCGGCAACGTCTGCAACAACTCAAACCGCGACTGCTGGTGCTGCAATTCGGCGGCGCCTCTGGAACCCTCGCGGCCCTCGGCGAGCAGGCGATGCCGATTGCCCACGCGCTGGCTGAAGAATTGAAACTGACACTGCCGGATCAACCTTGGCACACCCAGCGAGACCGCTTGGTGGAGTTCGGCTCGGTACTGGGATTGATCGCCGGCAGCCTCGGCAAACTGGGCCGTGACATCAGCCTGTTGATGCAGACCGAAGCCGCTGAAGCGTTCGAACCTTCCGCGCCGGGCAAGGGCGGCTCTTCAACCATGCCGCACAAACGCAACCCGGTGGGCGCGGCGGTACTGATCGGTGCTGCGACGCGCGTTCCGGGTTTGCTCTCGACGCTGTTCAGCGCCATGCCTCAAGAACACGAGCGCAGCCTGGGCCTGTGGCATGCCGAGTGGGAAACCCTGCCGGAGATTTGCTGCCTGGTGTCCGGCAGCTTGAAACAAGCGATGCTGGTGGCGGACGGACTGGAAGTGGACGCCGAACGCATGGCCCGCAACCTCGATCTGACCCAAGGCCTGGTGCTCGCCGAAGCGGTGAGCATCGTCCTCGCTCAACGAGTGGGGCGCGACACTGCGCACCATTTGCTGGAGCAATGCTGCAAGCGTGCAGTAGCTGAACAACGTCATCTGCGAGCGGTACTCGGCGACGAGCCGCAAGTGAGCGCCGAACTGTCGGATGCTGAACTCGATCATTTGCTGGACCCTGCCCATTACCTCGGTCAGGCCCATACCTGGGTCGAGCGAGCGGTGGCTGAACATTCTGCGTTGACTGCCTGAAGGAGATTGCTGTGGCTTTCGTACAACTCGCCGAGGGCGAACTACATTACCAACTTGATGGCCCGGCGGATGCGCCGGTGCTGGTGCTGTCCAACTCGCTGGGCACCGACCTGCACATGTGGGACGCGCAGATTGCGGCGTTCACCGAGCATTTTCGTGTGCTGCGTTTCGACACCCGGGGCCATGGCCAATCGCTGGTCACGCCCGGGCCGTACAACATCGAGCAACTGGGCCATGACGTGCTGGCGCTGCTGGATGCGTTGCACATCGAACGCGCGCATTTCTGCGGTCTGTCCATGGGCGGGCTGATTGGCCAGTGGCTGGGGATCAACGCGGGTGATCGCCTGAACAAACTGGTGGTGTGCAACACCGCGGCGAAAATCGGCGATCCGTCGGTGTGGAACCCGCGCATTGAAACCGTGCTGCGTGACGGTCCGGCCGCCATGGTCGCGCTGCGTGATGCGTCGATTGCGCGCTGGTTCACCGCGGATTTTGCTGAAGCCAATCCTGCTGCCGCGAAAAAAATTACGGACATGCTCGCGGCCACCTCGCCTGAAGGCTATGCCGCGAATTGTGCCGCCGTGCGCGATGCCGATTTTCGCGATCAGCTGTCCTCGATCAAGGTGCCGCTGCTGGTCATCGCCGGCACCGAAGACCCGGTTACCCCGCCGTCCGGCGGACACTTCATTCAGGAACACGTGCAGGGCGCCGAGTACGCCGAGTTCTACGCCGCGCACCTGTCCAACGTTCAGGCCGGTGCTGCGTTCAGCGAGCGCGTGTTGGCGTTTTTGTCAGCTCATTAAGGGGATTGTTGTGGACGAGAAACAACGCTACGACGAGGGCCTGAAAGTCCGTCGCGCGGTACTCGGCGACGCCCACGTCGACCGCAGCCTGAACGCGCTGACCGAGTTCAACTCGGAGTTTCAGGAGATGATCACCCGCCATGCCTGGGGCGACATCTGGACCCGTCCGGGACTGCCGCGCCACACCCGCAGTCTGATCACCATCGCTATGCTGATCGGCATGAACCGCAATGAAGAACTCAAACTGCACCTGCGTGCCGCCGCCAACAACGGCGTGACCCGCGGCGAGATCAAGGAAGTGATCATGCAGAGCGCAATCTACTGCGGCATTCCGGCAGCGAATGCGACGTTCCATCTGGCGGAGTCGGTGTGGGATGAGTTGGGGGTTGAATCGCGGGAGTGATCCTGGCGATTTGCGGTGTCTGAGCTGACGCCATCGCGAGCAGGCTCACTCCCACACTAATCCGGTTGTAACGCAATTCTTGTGTTCACCGAAAATCCCCTGTGGGAGCGGGCTTGCTCGCGAAAGCGGTGGGTCAGCTTGCATCGATGCTGAAGGTTAAACCGCCTTCGCGAGCAAGCCCGCTCCCACAGTGATCCGGTTTGAACGCAATTCTTGTGTTCACCGAAAATCCCCTGTGGGAGCGGGCTTGCTCGCGAAAGCGGTGGGTCAGCTTGCATCGATGTTGAAGGTTAAACCGCTTTCGTCGGAATGCCGCCCAGACCAAGCCCGCTCCCACAGGTTTAAACCGTGGCCACAATGAAAATCCGCTTGAACGGAAACAACGTGTGCCCGTCACTCTCCGGCGGGTAGTGCGCATGCACGCGCATCAGGTAGTGGTAGATGAACCGCGCCTGTTCATCATTCTTCAGGCCCTGCATCACCGGCCGCAGCGCCGAGACTTTGACCCAGTCATAGATCGGTGACTTGCCGTCGACAACCTGTAGCTGTTCGGTCTCCCAGATATCCAGTGTCCGGGTGATCGGCGAAAGCAACCGATAGTAACTTTCCAAAGACAACAGCGGCCGCGCCGCCATGGCCTCGCGCAACTGCGGGGTGCCGAGTGGTTTGCCACCGGGGCCTGCCTCTTCAAGGGTGCCGAGCATCAATTGATACCACAGCGCATCCCGCCAGTCGGGCATGTGCGCGGCCAGGCATCCACCCGGATTGAGCTGGCCGAGCAGTCGCGGCAACAACTGTTCGTGACCACTGACGAAGTGCAGTACGGCGGCGGCGAACAGCAGGTCCGCCGGTTGTTCGGGTTGCCAGTCGAGTAGATTGCAGTGTTTCCACGACGCCTTGATCGGCAGACAACGGGCTTCGTCCAGCATTTGCTGCGAACTGTCGATGCCCTGCAACTGTGCTCGAGGCCAGCGCTTGGCCAAGAGTTGAGTCGCAATGCCGGTGCCGCATCCCAGGTCGTAAATGCGTTTGGGTTGTTTGAGATCAACGTGATCAAGCAGTTCGCTCACCGGTCGTTGTCGAAGACGCGAGAATTGTTGGTAAGCCTTGGCGTCCCAGTCGGTAGAGACGGGTGCGGATTTGAGTCGAGCGATCATGAGGTGGTCCTCTGGTGATCAGTGGTGTCTTCCGATGACAGCCTGGCTCAAGTCTTGGGGACCAACATCAACAGATAACGGAAGTGGGGGAGGGCTGAATTTCGCCTGAGTCCTGTCAGGTTTTTTCACTGTAATTGAAGCTCGGCAAAGCGCCAGCCAGCCTGACAGGTGGCTGGCTGACTGATCGCCTTACAACAAGCTGATCGGATAGCTGACGATCAACCGGTTCTCATCGAACTCGTTGTTGCTGAAGTCCCGGCGAATGGTCGAGTTGCGCCATTTGAGGTTGAGGTCTTTGAGTGCGCCGCTTTGTACGGTGTAGCCCAGTTCGCTTTCGCGGCCCCACTCCTTGCCGTCGGTGATGGTGCCGGTGTGCACGTTGTCGCCGCTGATGTAACGGTTCATCAGGGTCAGGCCGGGAATGCCGAGGGCGACGAAGTTGTAGTCATGGCGTACCTGCCAGGATTTTTCTTTCGCATTGTCATAACTGGCGTTGTAACTGTCGTTGGCCAGGGTGCCGCCGCTGGTGCCGTTGACCCGCATCCAGGCGTTGTCGCCGGTGAGTTTTTGCAGGCCGACATAGAAGGTGTTGCCGCCGTATTTGGCCGAGAACAGGCCCGACCAGGTCTTGTTGTCCAACTCGCCGGCCCGGGCGCTGCCGTCATCCTTGCCATAGAAAAAACCAAGGTTGGCGCCCAGGGTCCAGTCGCCGATGGGCTGGCTGTGGATCAGATTCACGTATTGCTGGCTGTAGATGTCCTTGAGTTCGGCGTTCCACACACCGATCTGGGTGCGCTTCTCGTTGAAGGCGTATTCGCCACCCTGAAAGTTGAAACGGTCGGAGGTGAACGCTGGTTTTCCGGTCATCGACATGTCGTTCATGCTGCTGTCGTCGCGCGGACTGTTGGCGCGGAACTGGCCGCCGTAGAGCGTCAGGCCGTTGATTTCCTTCGAGGTGATCTGGCCGCCACGAAAGGTTTGTGGCAGTGAACGACCGTCGTCCGAACGCAGGATCGGCAGCACCGGCATCCATTCGCCCACCTTCACTTCGGTCTGCGACAGCTTGGCCTTCAACGCCACGTTGGTGCGACCGAAGTTGTCCGCCGGGCGACCGTCGTGATCCAGCGGCAACAACTGCGTGCCGCCCGTGCCTTTACCGCCGTCGAGTTTCACCGAGTACAGCCCCAGCACATCCATGCCGAATCCGACGGTGCCCTGGGTGAACCCGGACTTGGCGTCGAGGATGAAGCTTTGTGTCCACTCTTCTGCCTTGCCCTGGGTTTTGGTCGGGTTGGTGAAATTGCGATTGATGTAGAAGTTGCGCAGGTTCAGGTTGACCTTGGCACCTTCGACAAAGCCTGACTCCTCGGCCATGGCGGGCAGAGCCGTACTGGCCAGTGCAATGGCGATGAGGCTGGGGAACCAGTATTGCGTGTTGGAAGGTGTCATGTGTGCGGGTCTCTCTAGTTTTTAGGTGTGAAACGGGGCGCTGCCGCAACTGGGGGGTTGCAGACAAAAATTCTGAATTTGGGATAAAAACGAACGGGGTCAGCCGGACAGGGCAGGGCGCGGGGGCATGTGTCGAACCTGTTGTTATTGGTCTTGTGCGACGAATGGTGCGGGGGATGGGCGGGAGGGTTCAATCGGGGAAAGCGGGTTTTGGGCGATTATCGAACATAAGATTGGCCGGGGATTTGTATTGTTTGGGCGGGCCTCTTCGCGAGCAAGCCCGCTCCCACAGGGGATCTAAGGTGAACACAATATTGATGACCAGCAGAGATCAACTGTGGGAGCGGGCTTGCTCGCGAAAGCGTCGGCATTGCCACTACACCTTTCCCCCGCAGACAACAAAAAGCCCACCAAGCGGTGGGCTTCTTGTTTTACAGCGTTATCAGAACAACTTCAGCTTCGGCGCTTCTTCTTTCAACGGTTCGTTCTTCGCGGTCTGCTCGTTCCAGCCACCGCCCAGTGCCTTGTACAGATTGACGGCACTGACCAGTTGCGCCAGACGGTCGGTGATCAGTACTTGTTCAGCACTGAACAGCTGACGCTGGGCATCGAGGAAGGTCAGGTTGCTGTCGACACCAATGCGATAACGACGCTCGGCCAGACGGTAGTAGTCCTGGTTGGCGTTGACGAAATCACGCTGGGCCTGCAACTGATCGGTGTAGGTCTGGCGCGCGGCCAGGCCGTCGGCGACTTCCTGGAAGGCCGTTTGAATGGACTTCTCGTAGTTCGCCACGCCGATGTCTTTCTGGATTTTTGAATAATCCAGGCTGGCGCGCAGACTGCCGGCGTTGAAGATCGGCAGGTTGATCTGCGGCTGGAACAACCAGGTGCCCGAACCGCCCTTGAACAGGCCGGAGAGGTCCGGGCTCAGGGTCCCGGCGTTGGCCGTGAGGCTGATGCTCGGGAAGAACGCAGCCCGCGCCGCGCCGATGTTGGCGTTGGCGGCTTTCAGGTTGTATTCGGCCTGAAGGATGTCCGGACGGCGTTGCAGCAAGTCCGATGGCAGACCGGCCGGCACTTCGCTCAGCAGGTCGTCAGCCAATGGCTTGGCCGCTTGCAGATTGGCCGGGATGCCAGTGCCGAGCAGCAACGCCAGGCTGTTTTCATCCTGGGCGACTTGACGGGTGTACTTGGCTTTTTGCGCGCGGGCGTTTTCCACCGAGGTACGCGACTGGGCCAGGTCCAGGGCCGAGGCCACCCCCACTTCGTTGCTGCGGGCGGTGAGCTTGTAGCTCTCCTCGAACGCTCCCAGGGTGTCCTGGGTCAGTTTCAGCAGTTCCTTGTCGGCCTGCCAGGTCAGGTAGGCGTTGGCCACACTGGCCACCAGGCTGATCTGGGTGCTGCGTCGTGCTTCTTCGGTGGCGAAGTACTTCTGCAGGGCTTCTTCGCTCAGGCTGCGAACCCGACCGAACAGGTCAAGTTCATAGGCGCTGATGCCGACCGTGGCCGAGTAGGAACTGTTGATGTCCGTTTGGCCGGTCTGCGAGGCCCGGGCCGGGACCCGCTGACGGCTGCCGGTACCGTTGGCCGACACGGCCGGGAACAGATCGGCACGCTGGATGCGGTATTGAGCCGCAAAGGCGTCGATGTTCAACGCCGCGACACGCAGGTCACGGTTGTTTTCCAGGGCGACCTGGATCAGTTGTTGCAGCGCCGGGTCATGGAAAAACTGCTTCCAGCCCTGTTCGGCGGCAGCCTGGGCAGGCGCCTGGGCCGGTGAATACGCCGGGCCTTGCGGGTACTGACCCGCTACCGGTGCTTCAGGCTGCTGATAATCGGGTATCAGCGAGCAGCCACCGAGCACGAAGGCGGCAACAGCCAGGGAAAGTAGCGACTTGCTCATAAGCCAGCCTCTTTAGAAGGTTCTAGAGCGTCGTCCTGGTCAGCAATTTTGCGCTGCCCCATGGCCGACACGGTGACGAAAAACAGCGGGACCCAGAATATCGCCAAAACGGTGGCGGTGATCATACCGCCAATCACCACGGTACCGATGGCGTGTTGGCTACCCGAGCCGGCGCCAGTGGAAATGGCCAGCGGCACGACGCCCAGGACAAACGCCAGGGACGTCATGATGATCGGACGCAAACGCATGCGGCAAGCCTCGATGGCGGCCTCCTGCAAGCTCTTGCCCTGTTCATGCAGGTCTTTGGCGAACTCGACGATCAGAATGGCGTTTTTCGCCGCCAGACCAATGGTGGTCAACAGACCCACCAGGAAGTACACGTCGTTGGACAGACCGCGCAAGCTGGTTGCCATCAAGGCACCGATAATCCCCAGCGGCACCACGAGCACCACCGCAATCGGAATCGACCAGCTTTCATACAACGCGGCCAGACACAGGAACACCATCAGGATCGACAACGCGAACAGCGCCGGCGCCTGCGAGCCCGCCAGTCGTTCTTCGTACGACAGGCCGGTCCAGGAAATACCGACACCGGCCGGCAGTTTCTGGGCCAGGGCTTCGACTTCGGCCATGGCTTCACCGGTGGAATAGCCGGGTGCCGGGGCACCGAGGATTTCCATCGCTTCTACACCGTTGTAACGCGACAGCTTCGGCGCACCGTAAATCCACTCACCCTTGGCGAACGCGGAGAATGGAACCATGGTGCCGGAGCTGTTGCGTACGTACCATTTCTTCACGTCTTCAGGACTCATGCGCGCGCCCGGCTGGCCTTGTACGTAAACCTTCTTCACCCGACCGCGGTCGATGAAGTCGTTGACGTAGCTACTGCCCAGCGCAATCGACAGGGTGCTGTTGATGTCGGCGATGGTAATGCCCAAGGCACTGGCCTTCTCGTCATCGATTTCCAGTTGGTATTGCGGTTCGTCGTTCAAACCGTTCGGGCGGACCTGCGACAGCACCTTGCTCTGCGCCGCCATACCGAGGAACTGGTTGCGCGCAGCCATCAGTGCGTCGTGACCGATACCGGCACGGTCTTGCAGGAACACGTCGAAACCGGTGGCGTTACCCAGTTCCAGCACCGCCGGAGGTGCGAACGCAAACACCATGGCGTCACGGAAGGTGAAGAAATGCTGTTGGGCACGGGCCGCGACTTTGAACACGCTGTTGTCGGCGTTACGTTCGTCCCACGGTCTGAGCATGATGAACGCCATACCCGAACTCTGACCACGGCCGGCGAAGTTGAAGCCGGTCACGGTAAACACCGAGGCCACCGCGTCACCTTCACCGCCGTCCTTGCCCGGACGCAGCAGGAACTCACGCATCTCGTCCACGACCACTTGCGTGCGCTGGGAACTGGAGCCGGCCGGGGTTTGCACCTGGGCAAACAGTACACCTTGGTCTTCTTCCGGCAGGAACGCGGATGGAATACGCAGGAACAACCAGATCATGCCGACGACGATGATCACGTACACCAGCAGATACGGCACCTTGTTGCGCAGAATGTTGCCAACGCCGCGCTCGTAGCTTTTCACGCTACGGTCGAAGTTGCGGTTGAACCAGCCGAAAAATCCGCGTTTCGGGACGCCGTGCTCACCCTTGGGAATCGCTTTGAGCATGGTGGCGCAGAGCGCCGGGGTAAAGATCAGTGCGACCAGTACCGACAGGGCCATGGCCGAGACGATGGTGATCGAGAACTGCTTGTAGATCACGCCGGTGGAACCGCCGAAGAATGCCATCGGCAACAGTACCGCCGAGAGCACCAGGGCAATACCGACCAGTGCACCCTGGATCTGCCCCATGGATTTCTTGGTGGCCTCCTTGGGTGACAGGCCTTCTTCGCTCATGACCCGTTCGACGTTCTCCACCACGACGATGGCGTCGTCCACCAGCAAACCGATGGCCAGCACCATACCGAACATGGTCAGGGTATTGATGCTGAAACCGAACGCCGCGAGGATCCCGAAGGTCCCCAGCAGTACCACGGGCACGGTCATCGTGGTGATGACGGTGGCGCGGAAGTTTTGCAGGAACAGGAACATCACCAGGAACACCAGCACGATCGCTTCGACCAGGGTTTCAACCACACCCTTGATCGACTCGGTCACCACCGGCGTGGTGTCGTACGGGAATACCACTTCCATCCCTTGCGGGAAGAACGGCTTGAGGGATTCGATGGTCTTGCGCAGCGCTTTTGCCGTGTCGAGGGCGTTGGCACCGTTGGCCAGTTTCACCGCCAGACCGGAGGCCGGGCTGCCGTTGAACTGGGCGCTGATCGAGTAGTTTTCACCGCCCAGACCGACATCCGCCACGTCGCCGACACGCACTTGCGAGCCATCCTTGTTGACCTTCAGCAGGATGGCCTTGAACTGCTCAGCCGTTTGCAGACGGGTCTTGCCGATGATCGTCGCGTTCAGTTGCTGACCGGCCACGGCAGGCAAGCCACCGAGTTGACCGGACGACACCTGGACGTTTTGCGCGGCGATGGCGGTTTTCACGTCGCCCGGGGTCAGGTTGAAGTTGTTCAACTTGGCCGGGTCGAGCCAGATCCGCATTGCGTACTGGGCACCGAAGACCTGGAAGTCACCCACACCGGCGGTCCGCGAGATCGGGTCCTGCATGTTCGACACGATGTAGTTGGACAGGTCGTCCTTGGTCATGCTGCCGTCGCGCGACACCACGCCGATCACCATCAGGAAGTTTTTCACTGCCTTGGTCACGCGGATACCCTGTTGCTGCACTTCTTGCGGCAGCAGCGGGGTGGCCAGGTTCAGCTTGTTCTGGACCTGAACCTGCGCGGTATCGGAGTTGGTGCCCTGCTCGAAGGTCGCGGTAATGGTCATGCTGCCGTCGGAGTTACTTTCCGAGGAGACATAACGCAGGTTATCGATACCGTTGAGCTGTTGCTCGATCACCTGGACCACGGTGTCCTGCACGGTTTGTGCGGACGCGCCCGGGTAAGTCACCTGGATCGCAATGGCCGGAGGCGCAATGCTCGGGTATTGGTTGATCGGCAGTTTGAGGATCGAGAGTGCCCCGACCAGCATGATGACCAGGGCAATTACCCAGGCAAAAATCGGACGGTCGATAAAAAATCTGGACATGGTTTACTCCCCTTTGCCGCTGGAAGCCTTGTCAGCTACCTGTGCGGGGGCCGGGTTCTTTGCGCCAACGTTAGTCGCTTCACTGGCCTTTACTTCGACGCCAGGTTTAACGAATTGCAGTCCTTCGGTGATCAGGCGATCGCCGGCTTTCAGACCGTCTTCGATCAGCCACTGGTTGCCGACGGTGCGGCTGGCCTTGAGGTGACGCAGTTCGACCTTGTTATCCGGGCCGACGACCAGCGCGGTCGGGGTGCCTTTGAGATCACGGGTCACGCCTTGTTGCGGAGCGAGGATCGCCGCGCTGTTCACACCGGCCTGCAGTTGGGCGTGTACAAACATGCCGGGCAGCAGGGTGTGGTCAGGGTTCGGGAATACCGCACGCAAGGTCACGGAACCGGTGGTCTGGTCTACCGAGACTTCCGAGAACTCGAGCTTGCCTTCCTGTTTGTACTGGCTGCCGTCTTCGAGGGTCAGCTTGACCGCGGCCGCGTTGTCGCCGGATTTTTGCAGACGACCGCTTTCCAGTTCGCGGCGCAGTTCCAGCAGCTCTACCGAAGACTGGGTCACGTCGACATAGATCGGGTCCAGTTGCTGAATCACCGCCATCGCTTCGACCTGGCCGCTGGTGACCAGCGCGCCTTCAGTCACGGTCGAGCGGCCGATGCGGCCGGAGAGTGGCGCGTAAACCTTGGTGTAACGCACATTGATCTGGGCGCTTTGCAGGGCGGCTTCCGATTGCAACCGGTTGGCCAGGGCCGTGTCGTATTCCTGACGGCTCACCGCCTGTTCGCTGACCAACTGCTTGTAGCGGTCGGAAATCGATTTGGTCTGTTGCAGGTTGGCTTCGGCGCTTTTCAGAGTGGCTTCATAAACCGCCGGATCGATCTGATACAGCTGTTGGCCGGCCTTGACGTCGCCGCCTTCCTTGAACAGGCGCTTGAGAATGATGCCGTTGACCTGAGGGCGAACTTCGGCGATGCGGTACGCGCTGGTACGGCCCGGAAGCTCGGAGGTCAGGGTAAAGGCTTGAGGTTGCAGAGTAACGACGCCGACCTGAGGGGGTGGTGCGGCAGGTGCCGCCTCTTCCTTTTTGCATCCGCTGAGCAGCGATGCCAAGGCGAGGGCGGTGACCAGAGCGGTAACAGCTGGCTTGAATTGCATGAAAATCCTCGGGTCAGGCGCGCAAATTGCGCACTCGAAAGGTGGAAAGGTAAAAAATGTGCGCTGAGTGGATAAGTAGCTTGCTAAGGAATATACTTACGTTCATGGTTGTTTGTAAATACCTTGGCCGCGTATCCACACCGTTACAAAAGCCGTTCAAGGGTTCGAATTGTAGGCCGGGGACGACGTCTGAGAGCGATCGCCCCACTTTTATTCAGCTGATGTTCAGACATCGCTGAAGCATCCTGATTGAGGTTGTACTGCCATGGTCCGTCGCACCAAAGAGGAAGCTCAAGAAACCCGCAGCCAGATACTGGAAGCGGCAGAAAAGGCCTTTTACGAAAGGGGCGTGGCGCGCACGACACTGGCGGATATCGCTACCCTGGCCGGGGTCACTCGCGGGGCCATCTATTGGCATTTCAGCAACAAGGCGGATCTGGTGCAGGCCATGCTTGATACCTTGCATGAGCCGCTGGATGAAATGGCCAAGGCCAGTGAAAGCGAAGATGAACTCGACCCCTTGGGCTGCATGCGCAAACTGCTGATTCATTTGTTTCATCAAGTTGCCATGGATCCGAAAACCCGACGCATCAATGAGATTCTGTTTCATAAGTGCGAATTCACCGATGAAATGTGCGACCTGCGCCAGCAGCGCCGAGCGGTCAGCCTTGATTGCAATGTGCGAATCGCCCTGGCCCTGAGTAATGCGGTCAATCGGGGACAGTTACCGGAAAGCCTCGATACGGCCCGCGCGGCCATCAGCCTGCATGCATACATCGACGGCATCCTGTATCAGTGGCTGTTGGCGCCCGACAGCTTTGAACTGCATATCGACGCCGAGTGTTTGGTTGATACAGGGTTGGATATGCTGCGCTTGAGCCCCAGCCTGCGCAAATGAAACAAAATACCTAATGGGGGCTTTTATATACGTACGCTCGCCAGGTTGATAGGTAGTGAGCTACCTGATTTGTAGGGATTTTGTGAGTAACCCGGTTGCCAAAAAGCCCCGGCTCTTTCGAGTCGGGGCTTTTGCGTTTCAAGGGGAGACGCTTACAACACCGGGTAGTCGATGTAGCCGACCGGGCCCTTGGCGTAGAACAGTTCAGGACGCGCCTCGTTCAGCGGCGCATCGGCCTTCAACCGTGCCGGCAAGTCCGGGTTGGCAATGAATGGCACGCCGAAGGCCACCGCATCGGCCTTGCCGCTGGCGAGCCAGGCGTTGGCGCTGTCTTTGGTGAAGCGTTCGTTGACGATGTACGGGCCGCCGAATGCTTCTTTCAATTGTGGACCCAGGCTGTCGCCATCTTCTTTCTCGCGGGAGCAGATGAAGGCGATGCCACGTTTGCCCAGTTCGCGAGCGACGTAAGTGAACGTCTCGGACAGGTTGTCGTCGCCCATGTCATGGAGGTCGGCACGGGGTGACAGGTGCACACCTACGCGGCCTGCGCCCCAGACTTCGATTGCGGCATCGGTCACTTCCAGCAACAGGCGAGCACGATTTTCCACGGAACCGCCGTAGTTGTCGGTGCGCTGGTTGGTGCTGCTTTGCAGGAACTGGTCGAGCAGGTAACCGTTGGCGCCATGGATTTCCACACCGTCGAAACCGGCCGCCTTGGCGTTCTCGGCACCGACGCGGTAGGCGTCGACGATGTCGGCGATTTCAGCGGTTTCCAGGGCGCGTGGGGTTGGGAAGTCAGCCAGTGGGCGAACCAGGCTGACATGGCCTTTTGGCTGAATGGCGCTGGGTGCGACCGGCACTTCACCGCCCAGGTACGACCCGTGGGAAATACGGCCGACGTGCCACAGTTGCAGGAAAATCTTGCCGCCCGCGCCGTGGATAGCCTTGGTCACATTGGCCCAGCCACGCACTTGATCGTTGGACCAGATGCCCGGGGTGTCCGGGTAGCCGACGCCCATTGGCGTGACCGAAGTGGCCTCGCTGAGGATCAGGCCGGCCGAGGCGCGCTGTACGTAGTACTCGGCCATCAGCGCGTTTGGCACGCGGCCTTCGTCGGCGCGGCAGCGGGTCAGCGGCGCCATGATGATGCGGTTGGCCAACTCGAGGTCGCCCAGTTTGATCGGATCGAAAATAGTCGTCATGAAATAGCTCTCTTGTAGAGATCAGTTGGTAGCAGGGGCCAGTTCGGGATTGCCGCTCTGACGGAAGGTAATCAGGGTCACCAGCAGGGCGAGTACCGCCAGTGCGGCTGCCGCGAGAGGAACGCTGGTCAGGCCGAAACCGTGGGCGATGACACTGCCACCGACCCAGGCACCCAGTGCGTTGCCGATATTGAAAGCGCCGATGTTCAGGGTCGACACCAGGTTCGGTGCGGCCTTGCCGTAGGTCACCACGTTCACTTGCAGGGCGGGCACGGCGGCAAAGCACGCGGTGGCCCAGAGGAACAGGGTGATTTCGGTCGGAATCAGCGCAACGCTGGTCCAGGTCAGCACGGTCGAGATCACGGCCATCGAGATAAAGACGCCAATCAACGTGGCGGCCATGCCTTTGTCAGCCAGTTTGCCGCCGATGATGTTGCCGACTGTCAGGCCCAGACCGATGAGCATCAGGGTCCAGGTCACGCCTTTGGGCGAGACGCCGGTGACATCGCCGAGCAGCGGGGCGACGTAGGTGAACAGGGTGAATACGGAAGCTGCGAACAACGCGGTCATGCTCAATGACAGCCAGATTCCGGCGCCTTTGAGGGCGCGCAGTTCGGCGCGCATGTCGAGTTTCTCTTCATCGCGCTTGGCCGGCAGGAAGCGGATCAGGCCGATCAACGCGATAACACCAATCACGGTCACCGCCCAGAAGGTCGAACGCCAGCCTGCTTCCTGACCGAGCGCAGTGCCCAGCGGAACGCCGAGCACGTTGGCCAGGGTCAGGCCGGTGAACATCAAGGCCACGGCCGAAGCGCGCTTGTTCGCCGGCACCAGACCGGCCGCCACCACCGAACCGATACCGAAGAACGCACCATGGCAAAGGGCGGTGACCACGCGGGCAAACATCAGCACGTTGTAGTCGGTGGCCATTGCACAGAGCAGGTTGCCGACGATGAAGATGCCCATCAACACTACCAGCGCAGCCTTGCGCGGCAATCTGGAGGTGGCCAGTGCCATGAACGGCGCACCGATGGCCACGCCCAGGGCGTAACCGGTCACCAGCCAGCCGGCGCCGGGAATCGACACACCGAGGTCGGCCGCCACATCGGGCAGCAAGCCCATGATGACGAACTCGGTGGTGCCGATGGCGAAGGCGCTCAAGGCCAGAATGAGTAGCGAGAGGGGCATTGTTGATTCCTTGTCGGCTTGCTGACGTTAAGGGTCAGAGCTCTTTGCTGAAGGTCTTGAGGAATTCCTGAATGGTTTCCTCATTGCGTTTGAAAAAATGCCACTGGCCGACTTTGCGGCTGCTGATCAGGCCGGCGCGTTGCAGGGTTGCCAGGTGTGCAGACACCGTGGACTGCGACAAACCGCAACGTTGATCGATCTGCCCGGCGCAGACGCCGTGCTCGTTGCTGTGAGACTGATCGGGGAATTCGACGGTCGGGTCTTTGAGCCAGTGCAGGATTTCTCGCCGTACTGGGTGTGCCAGGGCTTTTATTATTTCGTCGAGATTGAGGGTCATGGTGTTGGGCTCGTGATGAGTAAAACGCTATATCGCGATGAGGCGAACTTTAAATCGGTATTTCGCGATATACAAATATGATTTTGGTCTGACGACCGCATAATTCGGTATATCGAGTTATAACGATATGTTGAGTGTAACGATACCAAGGCGCAGTGCTAAGCTGCGCCCATGAACTATCTCGCACATCTGCACCTCGGTGGCCAGCGCCCCGGTCAATTGCTCGGCAGTCTGTATGGCGATTTTGTCAAAGGGCGGCTGCAAGGGCAGTTCGATCCGGAGATCGAAGCGGCCATCCAGCTGCATCGCAGCATCGATGTCTTTACCGACCGCCATCCGTTGGTGGACGTTTCATTGTCACGGTTTTCCCTGACCCGCCGGCGTTACGCCGGGATTGTGCTCGACGTGTTTTTCGACCATTGCCTGGCCCGGGACTGGACGCTGTACGCCGACCAGCCGCTGGAGCAATTCACTTCGGGTGTGTACCGGGTGCTGTCCGCCGAGGCGCAATTGCCGGAACGCCTGGCGCAGATCGCGCCGCATATGGTCGCCAATGACTGGTTGGGTTCTTATCAAGAATTTGCGGTGTTGGAGCAGGTGCTGCGGGGGATTTCACGGAGGCTGACGCGGCCGGAGGAGCTGGCCGCAGCGATGCAGGAATTGCGGGTGTTGTATGAACCGTTGAGCGATGACTTTCGGTTGTTCTATCCGCAGCTTCAGGACTTCGCCAAAAGCTATCCAACAACATAAACCCCCTGTGGGAGCGGGCTTGCTCGCGATTGCGGTGTGTCAGTCGACATCGATGTTGAATGACAGACAGCAATCGCGAGCAGGCTCGCTCCCACAGGGGATGTGTGTTTAAGCAGCGATGGCGGGGCGCATTGGCGCTTGCTGTTTTTCCGGAATCGCCCCAAACAACGCCTTCTGCACCGCCTGCTGTGCCTCGAACGCCAGTGCCGCACGCTCGCGACCTTCGCACGCGATCGGCTTGAGCAAATGAATCTCCACGTCCCCCCGATCATTTGCAAACAAGCGCATCAAGTGCGAGAGCAAATCATCATCGCCAATGAACGGCGCCAGCGAATCGAGCTTCCCGTCGCGCAGATAACGAATCGCCACCGGCTGCAACTTCACTTCGGAGTCGATTGCCGCAGAGAGCAATCGACCGTGGAAAGTACGCAACGAGCGGCCATCGGTGGTGGTGCCTTCCGGGAACATCAGCAGCGGATGTTCCTGCTCCAGATGACGGGTCATCTGTTTGCGGATCAACTGGCTATCGCCCGACCCTCGGCGAATGAACAAGCTGCCAGCCTTGGCCGCCAACCAGCCCGCTACCGGCCAGGTGCGCACTTCGGCCTTGGACAGGAACGACAGCGGCGTGAGCATGCCCAGCAGCGGAATGTCGGTCCAGGACACATGATTGCTGACCCAGAGCATCGGCGCCTTCGGCAATTCACCGTGCACGGTCACGCGAAAGGGCAGGGCATTGCTCAGGCGTGCCATGAAAAATCGCGACCAGCGCTGGCGACGGACCATCGAATGAGCAATCCCCAGGCGTTCGAACAACCCGAATACACCGGCCATGCTCAACCCCAGCGCCACCACCACTAACACTCGCGCAATCCGCGCGTACACCCGTAACCGACTCATCACACGGCCGCCTTGAAGTGTTTGGCATAACGCGGGCAGAGCTCGTCGCGCTTGAGCAGGATGAACACGTCGGCGACCTGGAAATCTTCGTCCCAGCAGGGCTCGCCGCAGATCTTCGCGCCAAGACGCATGTAGGCCTTGAGCAGCGGTGGCATTTCGGCGATGACGTTGGACGGGATGTCGAGGCTCGGCAGCGGTTTTTTCGGTTCGGCCCGCAGGTGTTCAGTGCACAGGTAACGTTCGCGCAAGCGCTGCATGATCGCGTGGGCTTGAATGCCGCCGTCCTGCATCGGGATGCTCGCGCAACCCATCAAATAGCTGTAGCCGCCCTGGTTCAGCACTTCGGCCAGTTCGCCCCAGAGTACGGCGATGGTGCCGCCATTACGGTAGGCCGGGTCGACGCAGGTGCGACCGATTTCCAGGATCGGGCCTTTGAGATGGACCAGGCCGTGCAGGCTGAATTCTTCTTCGCTGTAGAACTTGCCCAGGCTGCTGGCGGCGGTGTGGTCGAGTAAACGGGTAGTCGCCACCAGTCGCCCGGTGTTCAAGTCACGTACGCCGATGTGGGCGCAGTGAACATCATAGTCATCCATGTCCAGACCCAGCTCCGCGCCTTTGAGCTTGGCGTTGAATTCGCCGCTGAACACGTTGAAGCGCAGGGCCTGGGCTTCCTGCAGGGCCTCGGCGCCCACCAGGCGTTCGGCTTGCAGGCGGCGTTCATTGCCGGTGTCGCTGATGCGGGCGATCTGAGTCATTGCGAATCTCCGTACGGGCCGGTCACCCGTCTTGGGTTGCAGCCGATCGACTTTCTTTATGCAGCCGTGTTGTGCAAAGTCAGGCTATGTAGCCCCGGTGTCATCGCCATGAAGCTTTGGTGATGCTTATATGACAGCCTTTGAGGAGCCTCCTTATGCTCTGGCAAAACCTGCTGCGCCGCTGTGAACGTCTGCCCGCCAACCCGGACCTGAGCGAGGGTTTCGCGACCTTGTTGCATCAGTTGGGCAACGTCACGCCGTTCGAACTGGCGGTGGCTGGCGGGCGTTTGATGTCGACGCCGGGGCTGGCGTTTCTGGTGGGCTATCAGGCGGCGTTGCGCATGCTCTGGCCGAGCGCGCCGCTGAGCCTCGGCGCGTTGTGCGCGACCGAACAGCGCAGCCTGCGGGTGGCGGACATGCAGACCCGTCTGCACGATTTGCGCCTGAGCGGGCGCAAGGATTTTGTCACCGCAGGCGATGCCGCCGATTGGCTGCTGATCGCTGCTCGCAGTGAAGCCCCCGACGAAAAACCGCGCCTGAGTCTGGCGGTGGTTTATCCCGGTGAACCGGGCGTGCGTCTGGAGAAGCTACCGGCGATCCCGTTGATGCCAGACATCAGCCATGGTCGGCTGTTTCTCGATAACGCTCAGTGCGAACTGTTGGCGGGGGATGGCTGGGAGGCCTACATCAAACCGTTTCGCACCCTTGAAGACATTTACGTTCTGAGCGCCATGACCGCCTGGCTGTACGGCATCGGTCAGGACAGCGACTGGCCGCAAGCCTTGCAACTGCGTTTGCTGGCGCTGCTGGCGGGGTGCGCGGAAGTCAGCCGGCAGGCGCCGAATAATCCGTCCGGGCATGTGTTGCTCGGTGGCTTGTTTGTGCAGTTCGATGGGCTCAAGGCTGAGGTGACTCAGGCACTGGCCGATGGCCCGCCGCAGTGGGCGGCGATGTGGCAGCGTGATCAGGGCGTGATGGATTTGGCGGCGGGGGCGCGGGGGAAGCGGTTGGCCAAGGCACTCGCGGGATCTTCGCTGGATTGACGGGCCCCATCGCGAGCAGGCTCGCTCCCACAAGGGGAATGCATTTCAAATGTGGGAGCGAGCCTGCTCGCGATGGCGGCCGCATTGATAACACCAATCCCGGAACTGTCATCAACCTCTACTAGGCTCAGCAGGCCAATCCCTCCGAGCCCCCACCATGTCCAAAGGCTTGTCCCTGATCTTTATGCTTCTGCTCAGCCTCACGGCCCATGCCGAATACTGGCCTGCCGAGCAATGGTCAACCGGTCCGACAGTCAGCGGGCCGGCGCTTCAAGCCTTGGAGGCATACGCCTTCCCACCCCGTGATGAGGCCACCCGAAAAGGCATCCGCACCGACGCCTTGCTGGTGATCCGCGACGGTCAACTGATCTACGAACGCTACGCCGGCCCGACCACCGCCGACACCCCGCACCTGACCTGGTCCATCAGCAAAAGCCTGATGGCCACGGTCCTCGGCGTGGCCTATGGCGAAGGTCTGTTCAAGCTCCAGGACCCGGTGCAGACATTTTATCCACCGCTGGAAAAACACCCGACGATGACCATGGCCGACCTGCTGCACTGGGCCTCGGGTCTGGATTGGCAGGAAGACTATGAGTACGCGCCCTTGAAATCCTCGGTGGTCGCGATGCTCTACACCCGCGGCCACCCGGACATGGCCGCGTTCACCGCCGATCACGGTGAATACGCCAAACCCGGTCAGGCATTCCGTTACTCCAGCGGTGACAGCAATTTGTTATCCGCTGCGCTGAAAACCATCGTCGGCCCGACCCGCTATCCGGACTATCCATGGACGGCTCTGTTCGAGCCCTTGGGGATTCGCCACGCCGTCTGGGAAAGCGATGCCACGGGAACCTTCGTCGCTTCGTCCTACGCCTACCTCACCGCCCGAGACCTTGCGCGAGTTGGTCTGCTGATGGCCCGCGACGGCCGTTGGGGCGAGCGGCAATTGCTGCCCAAGGACTGGGTCATTTTTAACCGCGAACCTTTCGCCCACTATCAAGCCAATCAAGACGACGCCGTGCCCGGCGGTCATTGGTGGCTCAATCGAGCAGCGGATGGCGCAGCAAAACCCTGGCCCGATGCGCCCGCCGACACCTTCGCCGCGCTGGGTCATTGGGGGCAGGCGATGTACGTGATTCCCGGCGAAAACCTGGTGATCGTGCGTTACGGCGATGACCGCGACGGCAGCTATCGGCACAACGAATTGCTCAAGCTCGCGCTCCAGGCATTTGCCGCGAAGGTGCTGCCATGAAACGTCGCAGCTTCGTTCGTCGCCGACCGCTCGGCACGCTGTTGTTGATCCTGTCGATCGCCTTGCTCGGCTGGATCTGGCAAGAGCGCGTGGCGCTGTGGGCCTTCCCGGAGATCATCAGCGGCTATACCGCCAAGGAATATTGTTCGTGCCGTTACGTGATGAACAACCCGGCCGAGTACTGCCACAGCTATGTGAAGCAGTGGCTGCCGACCAGCGGCTTTACTGATGACCCCGCCAGCAAGCGCGTCACCGTCAGCGGCATGGGCCGCAACAACAGCGCGCAATGGATCAGCGAACGCCAAGGTTGCCGTCTGTCGCCCTGACTTCGGCGAGTTGGGCTTTTGTAGGGAATGTGTTTGACCCAAGATCCGTGGCATTAGAGTTTGCAACCTGCCTCAGGCCAGTTAAGGTTCAGCTCACGTTTATCTGCCCCACGAGTCTCTATGTTCAACCGCGTCCTCTGCAAAACCCTCGCCTTTCTGCTGCTGGCCAGCGCCACGCTGTCGGCCCACGCCGATTGGTATCTGGATGGCGAGTCCTCGCGGCTGTCGTTCATCAGCACCAAAAACACCAGTATCTCCGAGGTGCAGCGCTTTCTGGTGCTGCACGGCAAGGTCGATCCCAAAGGCCTGGCCGAGGTGGAAGTCGAGCTGGACTCGGTCAACAGTGGCATCCCGCTGCGCGATGAGCGCATGCGCAAGGACCTGTTTGAGATCCAGACTTTCCCCCAAGCGCTGATCACCACGCAGATCGATCTGCGGCCAATCAACGATCTGGCGCCCGGCGCGCAACTTGAATTGCGCCTGCCGCTGACCGTCAACCTGCATGGCAAACAACACGAATACAACGCCGAACTGCTGGCGACTCGTCTCGATGACCGGCGCTTCCAGGTGGTGACCCTCGAACCGCTGATCATCAATGCCGCGGATTTCGACCTGGCCCCCGGTCTGGAAAGTTTGCGCAAGGTCGCCGGTTTGTCGGCCATCAGTCTGTCGGTGCCGGTGGGTGCGGTACTGATTTTCACGGCGCGCTGACATGGCCGGCGCAATTTTCCCCTGGCGTGAAGGCAACCGTTTTGAACTGTTGATCGACGGTCCGCAGTTTTTTCCACGGATGTTGGTCGCGATTGCCCGCGCCGAAGAGCAGGTCGAGCTGGAGCTGTACCTGGTGGAGGCGGGTGCCTGTGCCGAGGCGATGGTTCAGGCGTTGGTCCAGGCAGCCGAACGTGGCGTGCGCGTGCGCTGCCTGTTCGATGATTACGGCAGTCTCGCGTTCACCCTGACCTTGCGCCGGCGATTGATGGCGGCGGGCGTGGAACTGCGTTTCTACAATCGCCTGAGCTGGCGGCGCTGGGTGGGTAACTTCTACCGCGATCACCGTAAGTTGTTGCTGGTCGATCAGAGCATGGCCGTGGTGGGCGGCACCGGGGTGACCGATGAATTCTGGACGCCGGGCGAAGACACCAGCGAATGGCACGAAGTGATGGTGGAAATCACCGGTCCTTTGGTCATCGACTGGCAGTTGCTGTTCGACCGTCAATGGATTGCCAACCGCCATCGGCGCGCCTGGAAACCCGCTTCGCATTTCGGCCTGCCGCGTCTGCCACGCGTGCCGTCCGTGGGCGAAGGTATGGGCCGGGTTGCCTATGCCGACGCCCGACAGCACCGGGACATCCTGCAATCATTGACTCGCGCGCTGAACAGCGGCCAGCGGCGGATCTGGCTGGCGACGCCGTATTTCCTGCCGACCTGGAAAGTCCGCCGCTCACTGCGTCGAGCAGCGGGCCGCGGTGTTGACGTGCGTCTGCTGCTGACCGGGCCACGCACCGATCACCCGTCGGTGCGCTACGCCGGGCATCGCTACTACCCGCGATTGCTCAAGGCCGGGGTGACGATCTTCGAATACCAGCCGTGTTTCCTGCACTTGAAAATGGTCCTGATCGACGACTGGGTGAGCATCGGCTCGTGCAATTTCGATCACTGGAATTTGCGCTTCAACCTGGAAGCCAACCTGGAAGCGCTGGACCCGGGGCTGACGCGTGCGGTGGCGGCAAGTTTCGAGAGGGACTTTGCGCAGAGCCAGGTAGTCAGCCTGGAAGCATGGCAACGCCGGCCGTTGTGGCGGCGGGTGAAGCAAAGGATTTGGGGATGGGTGGATCGGCTGGTGGTGAATCTGCTGGATCGACGGGGGTAGTCGTCACACCAAAAAACACTGTGGGAGCGGGCTTGCTCGCGAAAGCGGACTGTCAGTCAGCGATGATGTCGACTGAAAGTCCGCTTTCGCGAGCAAGCCCGCTCCCACAGTTTTATTGCGGTGTTTCAGGGGTTACAGCAATTCGAAGCTCTGCTGCGTCACGTCCTGAGAATCCAGGCCGATCTCCACATTGAACTTGCCCGGTTCTGCCGCGTACTTGAGCTGGGTGTTGTAGAACTTCAGGTCATCTTCGGTGATGGTGAAGTGCACGACTTTCTGTTCGCCGGCCTTGAGCGTGATTTTCTGGAAGTTCTTCAGTTCCTTGAGCGGGCGGATCATCGAGCCGGTCACGTCCTGGATGTACAACTGCACCACGGTTTCGCCGTCACGCTTGCCGGTGTTTTTCACCATGACGCTGGCGTCCAGCTTGCCGGTTTTGTTCAGTGTGGTCGACGACAGCGCCATGTCGCTCAGGCTGAAATCGGTGTAGCTCAGACCGAAGCCGAACGGGAACAGAGGACCTGTGGTGTCATCGAAATACTGCGAGGTGTAGTTGCCCGGTTTGCCCGGCGTGAACGGCCGGCCAATGCTCAGGTGGTTGTAGTAGGTCGGAATCTGGCCTACCGAACGCGGGAAAGTGATCGGCAATTTGCCCGACGGGTTGTAGTCGCCGAACAGCACGTCGGCGATGGCGTTGCCGCCTTCGGTACCGGTGAACCAGGTTTCCAGGATTGCGTCGGCCTGTTCCTTCTCTTCGAGAATCGTCAGCGGACGGCCGTTCATCAATACCAGCACCAGCGGTTTGCCGGTGGCCTTCAGGGCCTTGATCAAATCGCGCTGGTTGGCCGGGATGTTCAGGTCGGTGCGGCTCGACGATTCGTGGGACATGCCACGGGACTCGCCCACTGCTGCCACCACCACATCGGCATCCTTGGCGGCTTTCACCGCTTCGTCGATCAGCACTTGGGCCGAGCGCGGATCGTCCACCACTTCCGGTGCGTCGAAGTTGAGGAAGTTCAGGTAATCCAGGACCTTCTTGTCGCTGGTGATGTTGGCGCCACGGGCGTAGATCAGCGTCGATTGCGCGCCCAGTGCCGTGGTCATGCCGTCGAACAGGGTCACCGATTGCGCGGGCTTACCGGCGGCGGCCCAGCTGCCCATCATGTCGATCGGTGCCTTGGCCAGCGGGCCGACCAGGGCGATTTTCGCGGTTTTCTTCAGCGGCAGGGTTTCGCCCTGGTTCTTCAGCAACACCATGCTGCGACGCGCGACATCACGGGCCTCGGCGCGGTGCAAGCGGCTTTCGGCGTACGTGTCGGCCGGATCATCCTCAGCCTTGCCGATGCGCAGGTACGGGTCCTTGAACAGGCCCATGTCGTACTTGGCGGCGAGCACTTCACGCACGGCGTTGTCGATGTCGCTTTGCTGGATCTCACCCGCCTTCAACAGCCCCGGCAGCTCTTTGCCGTAGAGGGTGTCGTTCATGCTCATGTCGATGCCGGCCTTGATCGCCAGCTTCGCGGCTTCGCGACCGTCACGGGCAACGCCGTGTTTGATCAGCTCGAAAATCGCCCCATGGTCGCTGACGGCCAGGCCTTTGAAACCCCATTGCTTGCGCAACAGGTCGTTCATCAGCCAGGTGTTGGCGGTGGCCGGCACGCCGTTGATCGAGTTCAGCGCGACCATTACCCCGCCAGCACCGGCGTCGATAGCCGCACGGTACGGTGGCAGGTAGTCCTGGAACATCTTGACCGGGCTCATGTCGACGACGTTGTAGTCGCGACCGCCCTCGACCGCGCCATACAGGGCAAAGTGCTTGACGCTGGCCATGATGCTGTCGGCCGCGTTCGCGCCCGTGCCCTGGAAGGCTTTGACCATCACGCCGGCAATGCGCGACACCAGGTACGTGTCTTCACCGAAGCCTTCGGAAGTCCGGCCCCAGCGCGGGTCGCGGGAGATGTCGACCATCGGCGCGAAGGTGATGTCGAGGCTGTCCGCCGCGGCTTCCTTGGCGGCGATGCGCCCGGACAGGCCGATGGCGTCCATGTCCCAACTCGAGGCCAGGGCTATCGGAATCGGGAAAATGGTGCGATGGCCGTGGATCACGTCATAGGCGAAGAACATCGGGATCTTCAGCCGGCTGCGCATGGCCGCGTCCTGCATCGGACGGTTTTCCGGGCGGGTGATCGAGTTGAACGTGCCACCGATATTGCCGGCAGCGATTTCCTTGCGGATCAGCTCCCGAGGCATTTCCGGGCCGATGCTGATCAGGCGCAACTGACCGATCTTTTCATCGAGGGTCATTTGCTTCATCAGGTTGCTGATGAACGCGTCCTTGTTTTCCAGAGGAGCGGGCGTCGTGGCGGCCAATACGTTATGACTGGCCAGGCTGACGAACAGGCCCAGCAAACACAGCTTCTTCATGAATAGTTTTCTCAAAAGCCTAAACGGCAGTGAATACGCGCCGGTCAGCCAAAATTTAGGGAGCGACTATTGTTGTTCAGGTAAATGCAGCACACTTCCGCGTGTTTTCGCGCTGGGGCATCTTTTAGCCCATTGGCTCGATGCAATCCAGTGGCGGCGGCAGATTATGCCCCAAGAGCCGGGTTCAAAGTTCGAAGGTTGTTTTTCAACGGAATGTGCAAGGGAGCATTAACCAGATGAATGTACGACACCACTATCGGTCGAGCCTGCAAGTTGCAGCCTTGATGTTGCTGACCACACTGCTGGCCGGCTGCGGCATCAACACGATTCCTACCCTCGACGAACAAGCCAAGGCCGCCTGGGGCCAGGTGCAGAACCAGTACCAGCGCCGCGCCGACCTGATTCCCAACCTGGTGGAAACCGTCAAGGGCTACGCCAAGCACGAAGAAGAAACCCTGACCGCGGTGGTTGAAGCCCGAGCCAAGGCCACTTCGATCCAGGTCGATGCCAAAACCCTGGATAACCCGGAAAAACTCAAACAGTTCCAGCAGGCCCAGGATCAACTGACCGGTGCCTTGAGCCGTTTGATGGTGGTGTCCGAGCGTTACCCGGACCTCAAGGCCAACCAGAACTTCCTGGCGTTGCAATCGCAACTTGAAGGCACCGAGAACCGCATTGCCGTGGCGCGCCGGGACTTCATCCTCGCCGTGCAGAAATACAACACGGAACTGCGGACCTTCCCCGGTCGCCTGTGGCACTCGGTGATGTACAGCGATTTGCCAATCCGCGAAACTTTCGAGGCCACCAGCCCCGATGCGGAAAAAGCGCCTCAAGTGAAGTTCCAGTAAGCGCCGGTATGGGCTTGAAGCGTCACCAAGGATGAGGTTGCCAATGCGTGTGTTGAAAGTTGGCCTGGTGCTGTTGCTCTGGGTGTTTGCCCTGACGGCCCAGGCTGCGTTGAAGTTTCCGGAACTGACCGGGCGGGTGGTCGATAACGCCCAGATGATCGAGCCTGCGGTGCGTGAGCAGCTGACGCAACAGCTTCAGGCCCATGAAAAAGCCACCGGTGAGCAGCTGGTGGTGGTCACGCTGCCGGATTTGCAGGGTACCGACATTGCGGACTTCGGTTATCAACTGGGGCGCTACTGGGGTATTGGCCAGAAGGACAAGAACAACGGTGCATTGCTGATCGTCGCGCGCGATGATCGCAAGCTGCGGATTGAAGTCGGTTATGGCCTGGAAGATCGGCTGACCGATGCGCAGAGCTCGGTGATCATCAATCAGGTGATCACCCCGGCGTTCAAGACCGGTAATTTCAGCAAGGGCATCAGCGACGGGGTCGCGGCGATGCTCGTGGTGCTGGGCGGCAATCCACTGGATGAGCCGTCCACGGTGTATGACTCCGGCGGCAATCAGGAAAGCGACTTCGTCTCACGGCATCCGGGGATCTTCGTGTTTCTGGTGATGCTGTTCATCCTGACGGTATTTGTCTGCCAGATGCTCGGGATCCTGCCCAGCGGCGGCGGTCGAGGCGGTTCTAGCGGCGGATTCGGCGGTGGAGGTTTTGGTGGTGGCGGTGGAGGCGGGGGCTTCAGCGGCGGCGGGGGCAGTTTCGGGGGAGGCGGTTCCTCGGGCGGCTGGTGATCACACAACAATAGCGAGTGGGCATTCTTAAACATGGCATTACTGACTGAACACGAACAACGCAAAGTTGCCGAGGCGATTGCCCGGGTCGAGCGCGACACCGACGCCGAACTGGTGACCGTGCTCGCGGCCCGCGCCGACGACTATGCATACATCCCGCTGCTCTGGGCCAGCCTGCTGGCGCTGGTCGTGCCGGGTATCGTGCATTACCTCACGGGCTGGCTGACCCTGCACAGTTTGCTGCTGGTGCAATGGATCAGTTTCATCGTGCTGTGCCTGGTGTTCAGGATTCCAAAAATCACCACGCACCTGGTCCCGCGCTCGGTGCGTCACTGGCGCGCCTCGAACCTGGCGCGCCGGCAGTTTCTGGAGCAGAACCTGCACCACACAGTGGGCGGCACCGGGATGCTGATTTTTGTCTGCGAGGCTGAACGCTATGTGGAAATTCTGGTGGATGAAGGGATTTCCAAACGGCTGGACAACAAGAACTGGGAGGGAATTGTTGCGGCGTTCACTCAGCAGGTGAAGCAGGGGCAGACGTTGCAGGGATTTGTGACGTGTGTGGAGGCGTGTGGCGAGTTGCTCAAGGTGCATGTGCCGGTGACGCATGTGAGGAATGAGTTGCCGAATCGGTTGGTGGTGTTGGGGTAGGCTTCTGGATTCTTGTTCGACTTAGATCCCGCTCCTCACCCCAGCCCTCCCGAAACGTCGGACCGCCCCAAAGGGGAGAGGGAGCCGACCGAGTGGTACTTTCGAGCTGCATCGACCTGAAATTTCGAGTCGAACTCAGGTGTTGAAAAGCACGGAGATCAGCTCCCTTTCCCCCTCTCCCCTCTGGGGAGAGGGCTGGGGTGAGGGGTGGTTTTCAAGCCGTTCGGTAAATAACTGCGTGTCCCGAACGGCCATCCCCCCTAAAATACCCGCCATTCCCCGATCCGCACCGCCCGAGGCTGTTTTTCCCATGTCTGTCACCGCCACTCCCGCCAGCCTCGCGCCGGATCACCACGCCCAGTTCATCGACCTGCTGCAATCCAGCCTCGACGATAACGCCTTCATCAAACTGGTGCTAGCCAAGTACGTCGGCACTGAAGTGGACTTGCAGCGGCTGATCATCAAGCAGCTGACGGTCAAGGATCAGCCCTGCCTCTCCTTCGTCTACCGCTACAAAACCCGCGACATCACCAAGAATTTGCCGATTGCCGAGGGCGTAGCGACCATCGCCGCACTCTTGCCGGCATCGTTCAAAAATGCGCATTTGCTGTCGTTAACGGATGAAGCTCAGCTGGAATACAGCAAAAAGGGCAAGTCTTCGCTGTTCAAGAGCAAACCTCAGCAATTGCGTGAAGTGCCGTCCGCTGAGCATAACCGCGAGAAGAACCGCTTTCTCGACCTGAGCCGGCCGTTCCTCGCCGACCTTGGTGTGACGAACAGCAAGCACGAGCTGATCCCGGCGATGTCGCGCAAGTGGAAGCAGATCAACAAGTTCATCGAAGTCTTCAGCCATGCGCTGACCACCTCACCGCTGGCGCTGGACAAGCCGGTTCAGGTGGCGGATTTCGGCTCGGGCAAGGGTTACCTGACGTTCGCGATCCATGACTATCTGCGCAACACCTTGAAGGCCGAAGGCGTGGTGACCGGCGTCGAGTTGCGCGAAGAGATGGTGGATTTGTGCAACGCCGCGGCCGCAAAGCTCGAGCATCCAGGGCTGGTGTTCAAGTGCGGCGATGTGCGCAGCGTGGCGCCGAGCGAGCTGGACGTGATGATCGCGCTGCATGCCTGCGACATCGCCACCGACTACGCGATCCACACCGGCATCCGTTCCGGCGCCTCGATCATCATGTGCTCGCCGTGCTGCCACAAGCAGATCCGCCTGCAGATCCAGAGCCCGGCGCTGCTCAAGCCAATGCTGCAATACGGTCTGCATTTGGGCCAGCAAGCGGAAATGGTCACCGACAGTTTGCGCGCGTTGTTCCTGGAAGCCTGCGGTTACGAGACCAAGGTGTTCGAGTTCATCTCACTGGACCACACCAACAAGAACAAAATGATCCTGGCGGTCAAACGTGCCGAGCCGGTTGATCCGGCCCAGCTGTTGGTGAAGATTCAGGAGCTGAAGGATTTCTACCAGATCAGCGAACATTGCCTGGAAACCCTGCTGCGGGCTGACGGCTACCTCTGATCCCTGTGGGAGCGGGCTTGCTCGCGAAGGGGCCGTAACATTCAACATCTGCGTTGGCTGTTAGTCCGCCTTCGCGAGCAAGCCCGCTCCCACAGGGGGCTTGACCGCGGTTTTGCGTCCCAGCATCACGGTCACGATCACCCCGGCGGCAAACAGCCAGGTGATCGGCTCGATGTGTTCGCCGAAGAACAGCGCCGAAAAAGCGATGGTGAAGAAGATCTGCAACAGCTGGATCTGACTGACCCGGGCAATCCCCCCCATCGCCAACCCGGCGTACCAGGCGAAGAAACCGATGAACTGCGAGAACAGCGAGACGTAACCGAAGGCCCACCAGGTCTTGGCCGAAATCTCGCCCTGATGTTGCAGCGCCAGGTACACCACCGGCCCGATCAGCAACGGCGTCGACAGCACCAATGCCCAACAGATCACCTGCCAACCGCCCATCTCCTTGGCCAATCGGCCGCCCTCTGCATAACCCAGGCCGCCAACGGCAATCGCGCCGAGCATCAGCAAATCACCGGCCTGAATGCTGCCGGCCCCGCTGATCAGCGCATAACCCAGCACCAGCGCGCTGCCCAGCGCAGCGCAGGCCCAGAAGGCTTTCGACGGTCGTTCGTGGGACAACCACGCGGCGTACAGCGCCACGCACAACGGCTGTAAGCCGTTGACCAGCGCACCGTGAGACGCCGGCAAGGTTTGCATGGCCCAGGCCGACAATACCGGGAAGCCGAGGATCACCCCGGCAATCACCAGGGTCAGGCCTTTGACCTGTTTCCAGGTCGGCCATTTTTCCCGACGCCAGAGCAACAGCAACGCCGCCGGAACCGCCGCGAACAGCGCACGGCCCAGGCCGTTGAGCAGCGGATGGAGTTCCTGCACGACGATCCGTGTGAAGGGCAGGGTGAGACTGAAGATCACAACGCCGAGCAGGCCGAGGGCCATGCCGGTGTTTTCGCGCGAGGACATGATGGCAACCAGAATCGAGGGTGGCGGGAAGACCTTCATCTAGCCATAAACCCGGCGTTTGCTGCTGTTACAGCTAGGCGCAGAGTTATCCGTACAGTTTGAGGGCCCCTTCGACTTGCTCGCGAAGAACGATGACGCGGTAGTAGCTGGTTATTACCCGACCCTGCAGATAAGGACTACTTTGAATACTCCTACGTATTTTCCAGAGGAGTCCTCCCCATGGCCGCTAAAAAAATTCTGATGCTGGTCGGCGATTACGTCGAAGACTACGAAGTGATGGTGCCGTTTCAGGCGCTGCTGATGGTCGGCCACACGGTGCACGCCGTTTGCCCGGACAAAACCGCCGGTCAGACCGTACGCACGGCAATCCATGACTTCGAAGGCGACCAGACCTACAGCGAAAAACCCGGTCACCTGTTTGCCCTGAACTTCGACTTCGCTAAGGTCAAGTCCGAGGACTATGACGCCCTGCTGGTGCCGGGTGGTCGTGCGCCGGAGTACCTGCGCCTGAACGAAAAAGTCCTGGAGCTGGTGCGCGCGTTCGACAAGGCCGGCAAACCGATCGCCGCCGTGTGTCACGGTGCTCAATTGCTCGCGGCCGCGGGGATTCTCGAAGGTCGTGAGTGCAGCGCCTACCCGGCCTGTGCTCCGGAAGTGCGCCTGGCGGGCGGTACGTTCATCGATATCCCGGTGACGGAAGGTCATGTTCAGGGCAATCTGGCCACTGCTCCGGCCTGGCCGGCGCACCCGAGCTGGCTCGCCGGTTTCCTCGGGTTGCTGGGCACCAAAATCACGCTGTAACGAGGGACCTTTCCATGTGCGAGCTCTACGTCAAAGCCGATCCGATTCTCTACGAGTCGCGCTCCCGCTCGCTGCGCATCTGCGGGGTGGTCACCACCCTGCGGCTGGAGAATCAGTTCTGGGACATCCTCAGCGAAATCGCCGAGGTCGACGGCATGACCACCAACCAGTTGATCGCCAAGCTGTATGAAGAGGTGATGGACTACCGCGGCGAGGTGGTGAATTTCGCCTCGTTTTTGCGGGTCAGTTGTACCCGTTATCTGAGTCAGCGACGGGTGCAGGCGCCGGAGCTATCGGTGGTGCGTGCGGTGGTGAAATAGCGCAGACCGTGTCGACCCCTTCGCGGGCAAGCCCGCTCCCACAATGGATCGATGTACACAATTCCCCTGTGGGAGCGGGCTTGCTCGCGAAGGGGCCGGTACAGGCGACAAAAATCCTCGCCTGGTCTTTACTCTGAAGCGCAAAACCTCTCAATTGCCAAGGAGAAAGAGCATGTCTGGATGGTATGAAGTGAGCAAAAGCAGCAATGGTCAGTTCAAATTTGTACTGAAGGCCGCTAACGCGGAAACCATTCTGACCAGCGAGCTGTACACCACCCGCGCTGCCGCTGACAAAGGCATCGTGTCGGTTCAGAGCAACAGCCCGAAGGATGAACGCTACGAGAAGAAAACCACCAAGGATGGCCATCCTTACTTCAACCTCAAGGCTGCTAACCACGAGATCATCGGTAGCAGCGAGGCTTACACCTCCGCTGCCGCGCTGGAGAAAGGCATCGCCAGCGTCAAAGCCAACGGACCGACCACGGTGATCAAGGACAAGACCCTGCCAGTGCTTTGAATCCCGATACAAATTTCCTGTTGCTTTTAATGATCGTTCCCACGCTCCGCGTTGGAATGCCTCTGGGGACGCTCCGCGTCCAGTGACGCGGAGCGTCACGGGCTGCATTCCCACGCAGAGCGTGGGAACGATCTTATGGCCTTCAGACCTCGACTGGGACTGTGAGCTTAGGACTCCCCAACGCATGCGTCTTCGAATCAAAAAACCGCAACTCACTCCCGGTGCCTTCAAACACCTTCGCGTAATGCCGCTTCTGGTGCTGAATGAACGCCTTGCTGCGCGGATAAATCGAGATCGCCACCCTTTGCGGTTTCGCCTGGCGCAAGGCGTGAATGATGTGGCTGTCCTGCTCACCCAGGGCATGGCCAAACAGGCATAACCCGTCGCCATGGCCAAGTAACTGGTCGTAGCAGAACGACAGATAGTCCGAGCTGCGAATGGTCTTGAGCTTGTCCTGCGCCGGACCTTCATTGACGAACAGCGGCACGTCGTCGAGGGTCTTGATCGTGTTGTTGATCGCGAAACTGCCGAGCAACGTACCCTCGGTCGACATCAGTTTGCGCGCCGTGCCGTCCTGATTTCGCACCAGATGCAACCCGCCATGCAGGTAAAGTAGCCGGGTTTTATCGGTCGCCGTGGCGCTTAGATCGAAGCTTGATTCTGCCCCCTGAAACAGGTCGCTGATCGCATCAGGCTGGTGCTGGGTCGCCCAGTAATTGAGCAGATCGTAGTTGGTGGTGAACACGGTCCGGTAGCGGCCCAGTTCCTGATTGATCGTCGCCAGCGACGAAGGCACCACCAGCCGCCACGGGATGTGCACCGCGTGCACGGTGTTGATCAGCGCTTCCTTGATCGCGTAGTAACGATTGCGCGGCGCGGCGGAACTCACGGCCAGGGCCTTGTTGACCCGGCTGGTGGTTTTCAGCGCGCTGAGCACCTGCTCGAAGCTGCGCGTCTGCATGGCGTCGAACACGCTCAGCTCGGACTGGCTCAGGGGTTTTTCTTCGACGGTACGGGCGTTTTCGAACAGCGAGTCGTAGCCGAAATCGTCCCACACGGCGCGACTGGCGCCGTTGCCCACCAGCAGGCCGCTGAACGAGGCGGTGGCGCGCAAGGCGTTCCAGTCTTCAAGTTGGGCATCAACATCCTGGAAATCGGTCATTGCGTTCAAAGTCTCAAAGCAGAAGGTCTGATGGGGGGCGACTTTATCACGACCAAGACTTGAGCCAGATCAAGTTACTTCATGACCGATAGGTCGATCCTGTGGGTCCCCGCTGGATCGGCGCTAACGATTCGGCCTCAGCCAGGAGACTCGCTCATGAGCAGCACGTTTTTCATCCCCGCCGTGAACATCATGGGCATCGGTTGCCTCGACGAAGCCATGGACGCCATTCGCAAGTACGGTTTTCGCAAGGCGCTGATCGTCACCGACGTCGGGCTGGCCAAGGCGGGCGTAGCGAAGATGATTGCCGAGAAGTTGGCGATGCAGGACATCGATTCGGTGATTTTCGACGGCGCCAAGCCTAACCCGAGCATCGCCAACGTCGAGATCGGTCTGGGTCTGCTGAAGGAAACCCGCTGTGATTTCGTGGTGTCCCTGGGCGGCGGTTCGCCCCATGACTGCGCCAAAGGCATCGCGTTGTGCGCAACCAACGGCGGGCAGATTGGCGATTACGAAGGCGTCGATCAATCCACCCAGCCGCAACTGCCGCTGATCGCCATCAACACCACCGCCGGCACCGCCAGCGAGATGACCCGTTTCTGTATCATCACCGACGAGTCCCGTCACGTGAAAATGGCCATTGTCGATCGCAACGTCACGCCGCTGCTGTCGGTCAACGACCCGGCGCTGATGGTCGCCATGCCCAAGGGCCTGACGGCTGCCACTGGCATGGACGCACTGACCCACGCCATCGAAGCCTACGTTTCCACGGCGGCCAATCCGATCACCGATGCCTGCGCACTGAAGGCGATCACGTTGATCAGCAACAACCTGCGCCTGGCCGTCCGCGACGGCAGTGACATGGCCGCGCGGGAAAACATGGCCTACGCGCAGTTCCTCGCTGGCATGGCGTTCAATAACGCATCCCTGGGTTTTGTCCACGCCATGGCCCACCAGTTGGGCGGGTTCTACGACTTGCCTCATGGTGTGTGCAACGCGGTCTTGCTGCCCCACGTACAAAGCTTTAACGCGCTGGTTTGCGCCGATCGCCTTACCGATGTCGCCCTTGCGATGGGCGTCGATGTTCGCGGTTTTACCCCGGAAGCGGGCGCCCAAGCGGCCATCGTGGCGATCCGCAGCCTGTCCAAAGACGTGGAAATCCCCGCCGGTTTGCGTGAGCTCGGCGCCAAGCTCAACGACATCCCGATGCTCGCCAGCAATGCCTTGAAAGATGCGTGTGGCCTGACCAATCCTCGCGTGGCGGATCAGCGTCAGATCGAGGAGATTTTCCGCAGCGCGTTTTAGGAAGTATTGCGTTGGGCGCGAGCATCGCGCCCAACGCCATCGCCCAGGTACCGCCGACCGGCGAACGGTTATTGGCCAGAAACAGGCTGATCCGATAACTCAAAGACTGGCCAAACACCGCGACGCAATAGGGCGGCCAGAACTGCCTGTGGGCTAATCGCTTTGCCGAATCGCGTAAAAACCGGGCTATCCTGCCGACTCTGTCGAACAGAAGTCATCGAGCCCTCCATGCTGCAAAAAAGCCTGATCCGCCGCCTCGACCTGATCACTCTCCAGCTGTTTGTCGCCGTTCATGAGGAAGGCACGCTGACCCGTGCCGCTGCGCGTGAAGCCATCGCCGTGTCGGCGGCCAGCAAGCGGCTGATGGAGTTGGAAGAAGCGCTGGGTATCAGCCTGTTCGTGCGCCAGGCCAAGGGCATGACCCTGACACCGGCCGGTGAAACCTTGTTGCACCATGCTCGGCAGATGCTGTTCAACGTGGAGAAAATGGGGCTCGAACTGGGCGAACACAGCCACGGTATTCGCGGCTATGTGCGGATGCTCGCCAACCTGTCGGCGATCATTCAGTTCCTGCCCGAAGACCTGCGGGACTTCTCCGCGCGTCATCCTCAAGTCAAGACCGACCTCGAAGAACGCCCCAGCAGCGGGGTGATTCAGGGGGTGCTGGATGGCGTGGCGGACCTTGGGATCTGCTCCAGTGACAGCGACGTCAAAGGTCTGCACAGCGTGCTTTATCGACAGGACAAACTGATGGTGTTGATGCTGCCCGATCATCCGTTGGCGAGTCGTTCCAGCTTGGCCTTCGCCGATACGCTGGGCAGCGATTACGTCGGTCTGCATTCCGCCAGTTCAATCAATATGCGTACCCACGCAGCCGCGCGCGAGGCGGGCAAAGTGCTGCGGTTGCGGATTCATGTACCGGGTTTCGACGCCATGTGCCGGATGGTCCAGGCCAACATGGGCATCGGCATCCTGCCGCAAAAAGCCTATGAGCTGTTTGGCCGGGCGTTGGGCTTGCACGCGGTGCCGTTGACGGATGACTGGTCGGATCGCGCGTTGGTTCTGGTGGTACGCGATGAAGCGGCGCTGTCGCCGGTGAGCCGGATGTTGTTCGAGCATTTGCGTGGGGTGGTCTGACAGTTCTCGATTGCTAGGCCGGCCCCTTCGCGAGCAAGCCCGCTCCCACAGTTGGTCTGCGGGTGTACCTCCCTGTGGGAGCGGGCTTGCTCGCGAAGGCTGACCTGAGGTCGCGGTAATTCCAGGGCGTTCGCGTTTCGCGAACGCTCGTTGCCAACTGAAGGTTGGATTCCAGCCCCCGTGGTCCTCTAGCCTTGGCTCATATTCCAAGAACAACATGAGGTACCCCGCGATGACTGCCCCCTTGAGTGCAATCAAAGTGATCGAGATCGGCACGCTGATCGCCGCGCCGTTCGCCGCGCGCATGCTTGCCGAGTTCGGCGCCGACGTGATCAAGATCGAAGCCATGGGTCAGGGCGACCCGCTGCGCAAATGGCGCAAGCTGCACGAAGGCACGTCGCTGTGGTGGTACCTGCAATCGCGAAACAAGAAGTCCCTCGCACTGAATCTCAAATCACCCGAAGGCATTGAACTGGTCAAACTACTGGCGACCAGCGCCGACGTGCTGATCGAAAACCTGCGTCCCGGCGCCCTGGAGAAACTCGGTCTGGGCTGGGACGTATTGCACGCCCTCAACCCTGACCTGACGCTGGTGCGTATATCCGGTTATGGCCAGACCGGCCCTTACCGTGATCGTCCAGGTTTTGGCGCCATCGGCGAGGCCATGGGCGGGATCCGCTACACCACCGGCACCCCCGGTTCACCGCCGGCGCGGGTGGGCGTCAGCCTCGGCGATTCCCTGGCTTCGTTACACGCGGTGATCGGTGCCTTGATGTCGCTGCTGCGGGTCAAGACCGGGCAGGGCGGTGGGCAAGTCGTCGATGTGTCGCTGGCTGAAAGTGTGTTCAACGTCATGGAAAGCCTGGTGCCGGAATACGACATGCTCGGCCATGTTCGTGAGCGCAGCGGCGGGGCCTTGCCGGGCATCGCGCCGTCAAACACTTATCTGACGGCCGATGGCGCCTACGTGGTGATCGCCGGCAACAGCGACCCGATCTACAAGCGCTTGATGGACGTCATCGGTCGCCGTGACCTGGCCGATGCGCCGGAGTTCGCCCATAACGACGGGCGTGCCGCCAAGAGCAACGTGCTCGACGCGGCGATCACTCACTGGACCAGCAGCCTGCCGATCGACGAAGTGTTGTCGGCACTGGAAGCGGCCGAAGTCCCGGCCGGGCGCATCTATTCAGTCGCCGACATCGTCGCCGATCCGCACTATCAGGCGCGGGACATGCTGCTCAACGCCGACCTGCCCGGCGGTGCCACGGTGAAGATGCCCGGCATCGTGCCGAAAATGTCCGAGACGCCCGGTGGCGTGAACTGGTCCGGACCTACGTTGGGCCAGCACACCGACGGCATCCTCGCGGGGCTGGGCCTTACGGATTCGGACATCGAACGGCTGAAAGCGGAAGGGGTGGTGCAATGATCACTGATTTTTCCGAGACCCTGATTGTTCAGGAAGTCTCCCCCCGCGACGGCTTGCAGATCGAGCCGACCTGGGTCGAAACCGTCGACAAGATTGCCTTGATCGATCAGCTGTCGCTGGCCGGTTTCAGCCGCATCGAAGCAGGTTCGTTCGTTTCGCCCAAGGCGATTCCGGCGCTGCGCGATGGTGAGCTGGTGTTCAAGGGCATCACCCGGCAACCGGGGGTGATTTACGTCGCGTTGATCCCCAACCTCAAAGGCGCGCAACGGGCGCTGGCGACCAGGGCCGACGAGTTGAACCTGGTGATGTCCGCCAGCCAGACCCACAACCTGGCCAACATGCGCATGCGTTGCGAAGCCTCATTGGCCGCGTTCGGCGAGATCGTGCAATACGTTCGCGGGACGACGGTGCGACTCAACGCCAGCATCGCCACCACCTTCGGCTGTCCGTTTGAAGGCAAGATCGACGAGGATCGCGTGCTGCAAATCGTCGAGGCGTATCAGGAGCTCGGGATCCAGGGCATTACCCTGGCCGACACCACCGGCATGGCCAATCCGCGGCAGGTTGATCGTCTGGTGCGGCGGGTCTTGCAGCGGGTTTCGCCGGCTGATCTGACCCTGCATTTCCACAACACTCGCGGGCTCGGTCTGTGCAACGTGCTGGCCGCCTACGAAGCCGGTGCCCGTCGCTTCGACGCGGCACTGGGCGGGCTCGGCGGATGCCCGTTCGCGCCGGGTGCCTCGGGCAATATTTGCACCGAAGATTTGGTCAACCTGTGCGATGAGATCGGCATTCACACCGGCATCGATCTGCCGCTGTTGCTGCAATTGTCACGAGGATTACCCGCACTGCTGGGCCACGAAGTGCCCGGACAGCTGGCCAAGGCCGGACGCAATTGCGATTTGCACCCGTCCCCGTCCTGACAACCCCTAATCCGTGTGGGAGCGGGCTTGCTCGCGAATGCGGTCTGACATTTAACAAAGATGTCGACTGACAATCCGCCTTCGCGAGCAAGCCCGCTCCCACAATAAAGCTCCCTACAGACCTTTCAACCAGACAACAAAAACAATCGGACACCCACGGGCAGTCCACCTGGAGAACCATCATGAGCCTTAATGTACTGGAGGCGGGCGCGAGCCCGTCCGTTAGCCACGACGAAGAAAAAGCCCTGGTCAGCAAAGTCGCCTGGCGCCTGATGCCGTTGATCATGGTCTGCTACCTGTTCGCGTTTTTCGATCGCATCAACATCAGCTTCGCCAAGTTCCAGCTGCAGACCGACCTGAGCCTGAGCGACACCGCTTACGGCCTCGGCGCCGGCTTGTTCGTGGTCGGTTACGTGATCTTCGAAGTGCCGAGCAACATGATGCTGTACAAGGTCGGCGCCCGGCGCTGGATCGCCCGGATCATGATGTCCTGGGGGCTCGCTACTGCGGCCATGGTCTTCGTCAACAGCGAATGGCAGTTCTACGTGCTGCGCTTTGTGATTGGTGCGATGGAAGCCGGTTTTGCGCCGGGAGTCCTGTATTACCTGACGCTGTGGTTCCCGCAGCATTATCGTGGGCGCATCACGTCGATGTTGTTTCTGGCGTCGGCGTTTGCCGGTCTGGTCGGCGCACCGTTCTCCGGGCTGGTGCTTCAACACCTCGACGGCTTCCTCGATATGCGCGGCTGGCACTGGCTGTTTCTGCTGGGCGGCGTGCCTTGCATCGGCCTCGGCTTGCTGGTGCTGACATTGCTCAAGGACCGCATCGAAGACGCCCATTGGCTGACGCCCTCAGAGAAAACGCTGCTGGCCAGCCGTATTGCGCACCATGAACCGCACAAGAGTGGCGGCTCGTTGCTCGCCGCACTGCGGATTCCGGGTTTCCTGACACTCGGGCTGATCTACTTCCTGATTCAGGTGGCGTCCTACGGCTTGAACTTCTGGGCCCCGCAACTGATTCGCAGCGCCGGCACCGAAAGCCCGGTGATGATCGGTTTGCTGACCGCCATCCCTTACATCTGCGGCGCCATCAGCATGGTGGTGATCGGGCGGTTGTCTGACTCGACTGGCGAGCGACGCAAGTTTGTCGCAGGTCTGGTTGCGGTGGGCGCGGTGGGGTTCTTCTGTGCGGGGATCTTCGCAAACCACACGACCTTCCTGATTGTCGCGCTGGGCTTGCTCGGTGCCGGAATCATCGCGTCTATCCCGAGTTTCTGGACCCTGCCGCCCAAACTGCTGGCCGGTGCGGGCGCAGGGGCTGCTGGCGGGATTGCAGTCATCAACACCCTCGGCCAGTTCGGCGGCATCGTCAGCCCGGTGATGGTGGGGCGGATCAAAGACCTGACGGGCAGTACCACGCCGGCGCTGTATGTCATCGGCGTCGCTGCGCTGATCGCCGTCGCGCTGCTGCTCTGGGGGTTGCCGCAGAAGCTGCGCACGCTCGACAAGTTTTAAAAGTTTCGCAGGCTACGCCGGTTCCTGCATCGACCACGCATCACTGCAGGAGCTGGCGAAGGCTGCGATCGCAAGAAGATGATCGTTCCCACGCTCTGCGTGGGAATGCTTCAAGGGACACTCTGCGTCCAGTGACGCGGAGCGTCACGGGCTACATTCCCACGCAGAGCGTGGGAACGATCAAGACGTTGCTGTTATCGCTTTTTCCAATGTGCCTCCGAACTGAATCAACACCACTCCAGCCATTAACAACACCGCCCCAGACACCCGAGGCACTGTCATCTCCCGCTCCACCAACCCAAACCACCCGAAGTGATCCAGCACTAGCGACGCAACCACTTGTCCCGCCAGCACCAACGCCATAAACCCCGAGGCTCCGAGTTTGGGCAATAGCATCAGCGCCAGCGAAATAAAGCACACCCCAAACGCGCCACCAGCCCACATCCACAGCGGCGCCTTGCTGATGAACGCCAGCGACGGCAACGGCAAACGCAGCGCCAACATAACGGGCAACAACACCACAATACTGACCAGCAACGACGCGAGGGTTGCCCACAACGGATGACCCAAGCCGCGCCCGAGGTTGGCGTTGATTGCACTTTGAAAAGGCACCACCGCCCCGGCTATCACGGCCAGCAGCAACAGCCCGGCCCAATGCAACGTACTCATGATGAATCTCCAACAGGTTTTGCTGGACTCTAGAGTATTCGTCGCGCAGATTTAAATTCCAAATAACTATTCAGAACATGCATCCGATGAATGATCTACGGCGCGTCGACCTCAATTTGCTGGTGATCCTCGACGCCTTGCTCAGCGAGCAACACGTGACCCGTGCTGCCGAGCGCCTCCACCTGAGTCAGCCGGCCGTCAGTCATGCGTTGGCGCGGTTGCGTGATCTGCTCGGCGATCCCTTGCTAGTGCGGGCGGGCGCCAGCCTCGTGCCAACCCCGCGAGCTCTGGAGCTGACAGCTCCTTTGGCCGAAGCCCTGGCTCAGGTGCAATCGCTGCTGGCACCGAATACCTTCGATCCGGCCACCGCCAAGCGCACGTTTCGACTGGCGATGTCCGACTATGGCGCTGCAATCGTCCTGCCGGGGTTGATCCGGACCTTGCGCCGCGAAGCACCGGGCATCGATCTGCAAATCAGGCATGCCAGCCGCGAAGGCATGCTCGAGGGGGTGCTCAATGGCGACATAGATGTGGCGGCAGGCGTCTTTCCAGAGTTGCCGAACGAGTTGCGCAGCACCCCGCTGTTCGAAGAGCACTACGCCTGTCTGGTCGACCGCAACAGCCTGCCCGCCGATGGCGTGCTCGACCTGCCGACCTACCTCGCCCGACCCCACGTCCTGCTGGAAATGCGCGGCAGCGGCACCCCGGAAATCGAACGAGCCCTGACAGCCCTGCGTGAACGCCGTCGCGTGGCGATCAGCCTGCCGCACTGGAGCGTCGCCCCGCAATTCATCAGCGGTACTGACCTGATCCTCACTGTCGCTTCCCGAGGGTTGCTCAATATCGATGAGCAGTCGTTGATCGTGGTCCCGCCGCCGTTTCACATTCCGTCGTTTACGTTTGTGTTGGTTTGGCACAAACGGCGGGGCGGGGATCAGGCGTTGAACTGGTTGAATGGGCGGATTGCGGAGGGGATCAAGCACGGATGACGTTCTATCCAGCAAGGTGATCGACGCCGGCAAGGATGGCTTGGACGAAATCCGCTGCGGCCGGGGGTTAGGCCACCCCCCGTTCGTCTACCGTAACAAATGATTGAACAGACCTACCGAGCCGGGGATAGTGCGCGGCTGAAATCGTCTGGTTTTTTGAAGTAGACAAGGAGCAGGGCATGACATTGAAGTCTGGGTTGATGGGAAGTCTGGCTGCGTGCAGCCTGATAATGACGGCCCGGGTGTTCGCTGAATGTGCGTCACCGTCGTTGAGTGACGATTTCGGTTTTTCCGTTTGCAAGGACTGGCCCGCTTACCCTGGCCTTACTCTGACTGCCACTTCGCAGCACGAAACAAACCCGTCTTTCGACAGTTCGGGTCGTGACGGGATCTACGACCTCAGTCTTGCGGTGGTGTCGGGTAGTGAATCGAGACCCCAGGCATCCTTCCATCAAGCGTCTGCCTTCGTGTCTGACGCGTTTGGCATGGAAGACCTGCAACTGGATACCGCCCGCTACACACTCACTCCAGAACTGCGAGCCTTTGGCATACGTATCAGATTCAGCGGTTCCTCTCGCGCAAACCCCATGGCTGAAACCTGGCTGTCGCTCTATGTAAAAGAAGGCAATCAGTTGCGTCCAGTCCTGGACAGGCTCATCACGGAGGCGGAAAGCGGCGAATGGGATACCAACTGTGCCGGTGAGCGCTACAACACCGTTCGAACCGTCGAGATCGGCAAAACCAGCTCACATGGATTTGCGGATCTGATCGTCAAATCGGTGACCACCAGTATCATCGGCAAAGGCGAGGGGGAGGCTTGTGAGTCAACATCAATCACCGCCAAACCCGCGCTGACGACACTCCGATACAACGGAAAAGCCTATGTCCTTCCACAAGGTTTCAAGGGCGTTTAAGTACTGCGAGCGATTCGAGACGATCAGGGAAGACAATGACTACTACCAAGAAACTGCTGAGTTCAATCGCCATACTCGGCCTCATCATTGCTGCCGGCCAGGCTCAAGCGGGTTGCGAAGATGAGGCGCCATTCGGCCAGCGTTCATTCACGCTATGCAAGGTTTGGCCGGCTTATGACGACCTGACTATTGTTGCCACGTCTACGTTTACCCCGGACTTCGTAGATGCAGGCAATGATGGCGGGAATGTCGATCTGGAGTTGTCGCTGATCCAATCATCCAATTCGAAGCGCCTGGCCAACTACCGAAAAAAAGACGCCTATTATTCGGACGCTGTGGCGTATGAAGGGCTGGCCATTGATACAGCAAGGTACAAGCTGAACACTGACGAGCGTGCGTTTGGCATTCGTTCGAAATTTGCCCATGAGTCCAGCGTCAGTCCCTATACGAAAACAGAATTGGAACTGTATCTCAAGGATGGCAGTGTTCTACGTCCCGTGCTGGAAGGGCTGGTGGTCGACAGCAGCAATGGCGAGTGGGACGGCAATTGCGCAGGAGAGGGGACGCGGACGCAGCGAACGGTCGGTATCGCTCAGTCGATGCAAAACGGGTTCGCAGACCTCATTGTCAGCTCCACTGTGACGCTGACGAAAAGCTTCAAGGTCGGCGAACTGTGCGATGGCGAATCCCAGAAATTGAAGACGACCCAAGTCACTCTCCGTTATGACGGCAAGCAATACGTCGTACCAGAAGCACTTAGAGGTTAATCCATCGGTAGCAGCCCGATGCGGGAATGAAAGTCTTCGACGATCTGTAAGTCGGGTTCCGGGAACCTGAGATAGACTTGCGTGCATTCGCTCCGGCTCAACAGGACATCCAATGACCCCATCGCTGCTAATGGCTGTTCTCGCCTCTGGCTTTATCTACGGCATCACGCCGGGGCCGGGTGTGTTGGCGGTGTTCGGCATCGGTGCGGCGCGTGGTCGGAGGGCCGGGGCGGGGTTTCTCTGCGGGCATTTGCTGGGGGATGTGGTCTGGTGCAGCACTGCGCTGATCGCGATTGTCGGTGCGCGGGAAATCGGCAGTACCGCATTCGATGTGCTGGGAGTACTCAGTGGGCTGTACCTGTTTTGGCTCGGTCTGCGCGCGGTTCGCGCTCGTCGCAGCAGTGACGAAGCACCTCAAGGCCCGGCGCGGCAGCCGTTCTGGCACGGCATTCTGTTTGGCCTGACCAATCCGAAGGCTTACCCGGTGGCGGTAGCGACTTTTACGGCGCTGCTGTCCAGCCGTGCCGAATTGCTGCACTGGTCGATGCTGCCGTGGCTGATTGTCCTGAGTTTCGTCGGTGGCCTCATGGCCTACGCTATTCTCATTGGCATTGTCGGTGCGCGGCAGGTGCGCATGTTGTACCAGCGCCATGAGCTGCTGATCACCCGGTTGTGTGGGGTGATGTTTATCGGATTCGCCATCAATGCCCTGGCGCATGCATTGCCGGGGCTGGTGACGAACAAGGCGTGAGGCTGATTGCAAGGAGGCGTCAGCTGTACTGATGGGGCAGGGAAGGTTCTTTATTGCTGCATTGGCCGGACACGCTCACCGCACTATGGCAACCAGAAATTCCGCGCCGTTGGCGAGTTACATTGATCTCTTGCTGGACGCCGTCTGTGCGGTCGACAAACAAGGTCGCTTCGTTTTTGTCAGCGCGGCCTGCGAGCGTATTTTCGGTTATACCCCTGACGAGCTGATCGGCCAGCCGATGATCGATCTGGTGCATCCCGCCGATCGTCAGCGCACCCTCGATGCCGCACGGGAGATCATGGGCGGCGAGCCCAAGCTCAATTTCGAAAACCGCTACCTGCGCAAAGATGGCCGAGTGGCGCACATCCTCTGGTCGGCACGCTGGTCGGAGGTCGACCAACTGCGCATCGCCGTGGCACGCGACATCACTGAGCGCAAACAGGCCGAATCCCGGCAAGCGGCGTTGTATGCAATCTCCGAAGCGGCCCACGCGGCGGAAGACTTGCTCGCGCTGTTCAAACGCATCCATTTGATCATCGGTGAATGGCTGCCGGCGCTGAATTTCTCCGTGGCGCTGTATGACGAGCACTGTGCACAGCTGAATTTCCCTTATCACGTGGACGACCTGGAGCTGCAACCCGAGCAGCCCGGAACGATCACCGGACGCCTCTGTGCCGAGGTGATTCGCAGTGGCCAGCCGATTCTGCTGACCCCGGATCAAGACAATCCACTGGCGGGGTTCGAGGCGCTGGTCGCGGGCCAGCATTCACCTTGCTGGCTGGGTGTGCCGTTGAGTTCACAAAACGGCACCATCGGTGCGCTGATCGTTAAAAGCGTGCCCGGTGGTGAGCGTTACACCGAACAGGACAAGGAGCTGCTGCAATACGTTTGCGCACAGGTCGCCACCGCGATTGAGCGCAAGCAATTGCTTGCCCGACTGCAGCGCATGGCCCAGTACGACCAGCTGACTCAGCTGCCCAACCGAGAGTTACTCCGTGACCGGCTTAAAGATTCACTGGCGCTGGCGCGGGCGGACTCCGGCCGAATGGCACTGCTGTACGTCGACCTCGACCGCTTCAAGCAAGTCAACGACACCCACGGTCATGCGGTCGGCGACATGCTGCTGCAAGCGGTCGCCAATCGGCTCAAAGGCTGCGTGCGAGAAACCGACACGGTAGCGCGCATCGGCGGTGATGAGTTTGTAGTGTTGTTGCACAGTATCCACGCCTCGGCAGACGCCGACAGCGTGGCGGGAAAAATCCGGCAGGTTTTGGCTCACCCCCTGCGTCTGGACGGCCACAGCCTGATCATCCAGACGAGCATCGGCGTTGCGCGATACCCCGACGACGGCACTGAAGAAAAGCAATTGTTCCGGCATGCCGATGAGGCCATGTACGCCGCCAAGCGCCAACATCACCGACGCCTCGGGGTCTGAAAAATCTGCCACCGTTCGTCGTGGCGTTTTCAACTTTTCTAAACCTTTGCGGTGAACGAAATTCTGATTCTATGCGGGCTCCTGCTCGCCGCGATCATCACCAAGAGGTAGAGAATCATGCCTAATTCAAGAAACTCGAACTCGGGAAACTTCGCCAACGATCGAACGAAGGCGTCTGAAGCCGGTCGCAAAGGTGGGAAAACTACCACCACGACTGTCGATAAAGACCCTTCGAAACCCGATATGGGCCGCAAAGGTGGTCAGAAATCGAAGTAGCGGTGAAGGTAGTTTTAATTGAGAGGCGGGAGCGTAAGCTCCCGTTTGAATTTTTTACGAGGAGGGCGCGACCATGAGCCGGATGGCCACCCGTTTACGCAATGCCAGTTTTGCCACGTTGCTGGGCCTGTTCGCCAGCAGTGCCTTTGCCCAGTCCCCCGCCGAATTCATCAACGATGCGTCGGCCAAAGGCATGGCCGATATCGAAGCCAGCCGCCTGGCGCACCAGAAAACCGAATCCAAAGAGGTCAAGGATTACACCATCGTCGTCATCAACGACCGCACCACCGCCAACCAGCACCTGGCGAAAATCGCCAAACAACTGGATTTGCCGGTGGCTCCGCGTGAAGAGGTCGTCGATAAAGCCAAAGCCTTGATGCCGCAAGTGCAGGACGGCGCGAGCTTCGACCAGGCCTACGCGGCCAGTCAGGTGAAAACCACCCAGGAAGCCATCGAACAGCTTCAACAGGCGGCGCAGACCACCGACGTGCCTGAAATCAAAGCCTTCGCCGAAGAAACGCTGCCCAAATTGCAGAACCACCTGCAAATGGCCAAGGCGCTGCAAGCCAGTCGCTAACCCACGAAGTACGCGGGTGACCTTGAGCCACCCGCGATGAGCCCGATCAGCATTCATCCAAATCCTGCTTATCTTTTTCCTGGACGACGGTGCCGTCCAGGGAAATCGTTTCGCCCTCGCCAAGTTGCCGATACTTCTTTCGTAGCGCTTCCAACTGCTTGAGGTCCAGCGCCTCAAGCCCCAGCATCGCGTTCTGCGCCTCCTTCGTCACCCGCAGCAACTCATCGACCTTCAAGTGCAAAATGTCCGTGTCGCGGTTCTGGGTGTTCTGGATCAGGAACACCATCAGGAAGGTGATGATGGTGGTCGACGTATTGATGATCAGCTGCCAGGTGTCGTTGAAGTGAAAAATCGGCCCACTCAGACCCCACAGAAAAATCAGAATGATCGCCCCCATGAACGTCTTGGGGCTACCCGCCCACAGGGCAAGTTTCTGAGCGACTTTTGCGAATTTCATAGCCGTGTTCCTTATAGGGATGCGCCTGATTTTCAGACAGCATGGGCATGATGAAAATTCTGATTAAATTCCGGGTTCAATGAAAAGCTGGTGGCTCGTATCTCGGTAGATCGGAGGAGCTGCCGAGACTGCGATCTGGCGAACTTGTCGGGCGAATTGACCCAGACGTGGATGGAAGAAATTTCTGTTGTTCCCAATTTCTGGCTGGATTCTTTCTTTGTGCCGGTTTGTGTCTAGTATCAAAGGCAGTCAATTTGCCAGCATGCAAACACACGGATCGAACCAGATAAGAGGCCACTCATGGAATTTTTCGAAAAGTTAGCAAGCTTAGCCGCCAAAGTTCGTTTGCAAGGCGCTGCCATTAAGACGGAAGAAGCGACCAAGAACGCGTTTGTCATGCCATTTATCAGCACGGTGCTGGGCTACGATGTCTTCGATCCGACGGAGGTAACTCCCGAATTCGTTTGCGACATTGGAACGAAAAAGGGAGAAAAAATTGATTACGCAATCATGAAGGGGGGAGAGGTTCAAATCCTCATCGAGTGCAAAAAAATAGGCGAGCCGTTGCACATCAATCATGCCTCCCAGTTGTTTCGCTACTTCCACGTCACCAGCGCCCGTATCTCTATCCTTACCAACGGTCAGGTCTACAAATTTTTCACCGACCTCGATGCGCCTAACAAGATGGATGAGAAGCCATTTCTTGAGCTCGACCTTCTGGATATCGATGAGTATTCCGTCCCCGAATTGGTCAAGCTCACCAAGTCAGCCTTCGATGTGGATTCGATCATCAGCGCCGCAGGTGAGCTGAAGTACGTCAGCCAAATCAAAAAGGTCATTGCTTCGCAGGTCAGCAAGCCTGATGACGATTTCGTGAAAGTGTTCGCGTCGCGTGTATACGACGGGGTGATTACTCAGAAGGTCCGTGAGCAGTTCCATGAGCTAACGAGAAAGGCCGTGGTGCAGTTTCTCAACGACCAAATCAACGACAGGCTCAAGTCGGCCATGAGCGGCGCCATTCAACCCGCGTTGGCCTCTTTGCCGGTTTCTGCCAGTGGTGCTGAGCAGCCGGATGTGCGGGACGAGTCAGAGGACAAGGTTCTAACAACGCTGGAAGAACTGGAGGGATATCACATCGTCCGTGCCGTCGTTCGGTCTGTTGTCGATGCTAAGCGGATTGTTCAGCGCGACACCCAGAGTTACTTCGGCATTCTGCTCGACGACAACAACCGCAAACCTATCTGTCGTCTGCACTTCAATCGTTCACAGAAGTACATCGGGATTTTTGACGAAGAGAAAAATGAAACCCGGCACGCAATTAACTCGATAGACGATATCTACGAATACTCGGATCACTTGAAGAAGACTGTTGGGTATTACGACTAACCGAGCTTTCTCTGCGCGAAAAAAACCGGCCATCACGGCCGGTTTTTTTTGGGGTTTCTATTCACTCCACCAACTTAACGTCCACCGACCAGCTGAAGTATCCCAATGCCTCGCAACTTTTATTGATCAGCATGAATTTCAGTTCGCACGCCGCCACCCCAGCCGCCAATTGCGTGCAATGCCAGTAATGATCATCGGCCGCGTGGCTGCCCGGTTGGGTCGGGCTTTCGGGGTTGGGGGCGGGGACTGTCAGGTTGGTGTGAACGACCAATTCAGGCGGTGAAAGTACCCCGGCATTACCTACTGACATCTCGTAGAACACCACGCTGTGTTCGGCGAGCAAGCTGACGGTCCTGCCACGGATATGGAAGTCCTTTCCGTTGCTGGCGAGAAAGGTCATAAGGCTGTCATTTGTTGTACTTTGTGGTGTTTGGGTGCCGCTGACGGCGAAGATGAAACCTTCTTCAATCCTGGTCGCGTTTTGCGGATCAGGACTGGGTTGCGGATAGCGTGAAAGCAGTGATTCAGCATCGACGATCAGCAGCACATTATTGGCTGGCGCGATACTCGTCGAGGGGGAGGCAATCGGTTCGGAAGTCATCATGGATTCCTTTCATGATGTTGATGCAGGACGGCAGCCGCATCGGCTCAAGCAGGACATCCCGTCCCGGCCGAAGCGGCAACGAACTCGGTAGGCCCCTCGTCGCCAAGGGGCCTGGTCGTCGTCAGTTACGGATGGTAATGAACGGATCCCACGAGCAGCAGCCTACGATCTTGCAGTCGCGATCAACGATCAGGAAATGGAAGTGGTAGGTCACGCTACCGCACGAAAGTGTTTCCGAAGACCAGTAATGGTTGTCGACTTTCTGGCAGCTCGGCACCGACGGGTTGCTGGTGTTGGGAACGGCAACGCAAGCTGTAGCCTTGCGGGGCGTGGGTGTTGAGATCAACTCGTTGCCGACATTGCCAATGAACTTGTAGAAAATTACTGCATTCTCGAAGCTCTGCGACAGGCTGGTTTCACGCCAGCGAATCAAGTCGCCAACCTGGGCTTTCAAGTTGAGTTCGCCACCGGCCTGGCCGCTGACGACGTTGTTCTGGTTGGTCACCATGTACACATGATTGACGTCGATCAACGTCGGCGACGCAGGGTTTTTGCTGATGTTCGGGTAGTTTTTCAGAATGGTTTCAGTGTCGATTGAAACAAGTACATCCGTGACTCGAGACATAGTAAAGCTCCTTGTTCATAGTGAATGCCTGGCATCTTCCAGGCACAACAACGCTTGCTTGCCTTACGGCCGTTGCGAAAACACTACGGGCGGAACCCACCTGTCACGGGCATGAGCTGGCCTTGCTCCTTGCGTGCAAACTAACGGGTTCGGGTTCCTTCCGACGGGCCGCGATAGGACTATAGGTGCCGTTTTCAGGCTGTCAAAATTGCTTGCCTGTCAGTTCGACGAACGGTCGATTTAGTTATGATTTCAGAAGATTTGGCGATAAAGAACGCTCATTTAAATTCTCGTTGTTATGTGGGTGCCAAGTCATCCAGGTTCAGGTAATAGACAGATACGACCTGCTACAAGATCAATTAGCCAAGCAGGAGCGTGGCTGGGGAAGGGGGGATTTTTGCTGATGCACTCAATGCGGCGGTCAAGCCTGAGGAGGCAGCATGTGGTTACGTTATATGGCGTTATTGGCGGTGATGTTCGCAGCGTCCGGCTGTGTGCAGGAGCGGGTCGTTCATGAGCGGCGTCCGGTTCAGCATGAGTACGTTGAAGTCATTGCACCGCAGCCGCCACCGGAACGGGTAATCGAAGTAGAGCCTATGGCACGTCCGGGGTACGTCTGGTCCCGAGGGTACTGGCGTTGGGAAGGTGGGCGTTATGTCGCTGTTCATGGCCACTGGGTGCCGGAACGACCGGGCTATCGTTATGTGCATCCCCACTGGGAGCAGCGTAATAATGGCTGGTACTGGCAACGAGGGGGTTGGGTCAACTGACATCTTTCGCCATAGGTCGGATTGGGCAGAGCGCATCGGTCGAGGTATCGTAGCGAACCGGTTTTCCGCCTCTTGCTACAACAACGCACCGACAGGAGAACGCAATGAGTTGGTCCGCCAAACAATACGTCGCTTTTGAAGATGAACGCACACGTCCCGCCCGTGACTTGCTAGCCGCGATCCCTGCTGTGGACGCGCGCTCGGCAATCGACATTGGTTGCGGCCCTGGCAATTCGACCGAGTTGCTGGTTGAACGCTTCGCCAATGCCACGGTACGTGGCCTGGACAGTTCGACCGATATGATCGACGCCGCCCGCAAGCGCTTGCCGCAGGTGCAATTCGATACGGCTGATATTGATACCTGGAACGAAAACGGCCCGTTCGATGTGATTTTCGCCAACGCGGTGTTGCAGTGGCTACCGGATCACGCGAAGTTACTGCCTGCACTGGCGAGCAAGCTGGCCCCTGGTGGCAGCCTGGCGATCCAGATGCCGGACAATCTCAATGAGCCTTCGCATCGCTTGATGCGCGAAGTTGCAGCCGATGGTCCATGGGTTGGCAAACTGGCGGACGCCGCCGGGCAGCGGACGGAAATGGCAGATGCCAGTGGTTATTACTCCATGCTGCGAGCCCATTGTTCCCGTGTCGATGTGTGGCGCACGACGTACCATCATCCACTTGCTGGCGGCGCGTCTGGTGTGGTCGAGTGGTTCAAGGGCAGTGGATTGCGGCCATTTCTTGATCCGCTGGATGAGGCGGAGCGGGCGCAGTATCTCAAGCAGTATCAAGCGGCAATCGAGCTGGCTTATCCGCCGTTGGCCGATGGTTCAGTGCTGCTGCCGTTCCCACGGTTGTTTATCGTTGCGACGCGCTGATGCATTAATGAAAAAGGGACAGATTCTGCTCTTTTCGTCTGTCCCTTTTGCGTACCAATGGCCGAGCATCCCGTCGTAGCTAGGCGTCAATCAGCTGATCAATCAAAACCGCGTTGCTATAGATCAAGCTTCCATCACTCGCTCGATGCCCGACCAAATGGAACTGACCGCGCTCGTTGTGTATATAGACGCGCATTTGGCAGTCGGACAAAGGGCCGTATCCCTCTGGCAATTTCAACTCCAGCGTGTCCATGTCGACATCGACCATGGCTTCACGCTCATGGGTCTTCTGCAGGCGTTCTTCCGCTTGCTCCAGACCCCGATGGAGGGAGCCATCGACGTAAAAATGGATTTCACCCACCGGGGTCGACTTTTGTGCTCCGCTGACTTTGCACCAGCCTTCGATCGTCAATGCACTCATGACGAAATCTCCGTTGTGGACGGCTGGACTCTATAGCTCTGGCCGTCACTTGTCTGACCGCTATGCATAGGCAAGGACTTTTGCGGGGGCTTTTAGCCGATCTTTGCCTTCCGTAATCAGACCTGATTATAGCTGGCAACCGGGCTTCGCTTACTCGACGTGGCGACCAGGCGAGAGGTGTTACTTAATAGTTACAGTTATATATAGCGAATCGGTTTCAAGTGATCAAGTTGACGCAGAAGTTGGAATATCCAGAACGTCAATGGTTTTCACGATAAGCGCTGGTTCCGGCCATGAACTATACTTCCTGCGGACTTTGCCACAAAGATAGTGGTATTTGTCTAGCCTGTTTTGGCGTCAGATTAGTATTGATTTGACGGTGTTGTTCTGTGGCGATGTTTAGGCATACCGATGAGTAACAGGAATAGGATGAAGGCAAAATGGCAATGGCAATTATTCTTGTACTAATCGTTATTGCGTCCGTGCTGTTCCATTTGTTAGCGCCTTGGCATGCGGCACCGCCAGCCTCCAACTGGGGGTCAATAGACACCACCCTGTTCATCACTCTGATCATCAGCGGAATATTTTTCATCGCCGTCACTCTATTCATGGCGGTGGCCTTGATACGTTTCCGTCACAAGAAAGGCGGCAGGGCGGCCTACCAGCCAGAAAATAAAAAGTTGGAAACATGGTTGATTATCGTGACCTCGATAGGTATTGCCGCGATGTTGGCGCCAGGCCTGGTTGTTTATGATGATTTCATCCGGGTGCCAAAAAATGCTTATGAACTCGAAGTGGTCGCCCAGCAGTGGCAATGGGCGTTTCGTTTTCCGGGTCAGGATGGAAAGCTGGGAAAGTCAGACATCAAGTTTGTTGACTCGGTCAATCCTCTCGGTCTTGATCCCAAGGATTCTGCCGGACAGGACGATGTACTAATAAGAAGCAATGAAGTTCACCTTCCGCTCGATCAGCCGGTGAAAGTCTTATTGCGTTCCAAAGATGTACTGCATGATTTCTATATACCGCAGATTCGCAGCAAGATGGACATGGTGCCTGGGATGGTGTCGTACTTTTGGTTTACACCGACGGTAATCGGGAAGTATGAAATACTGTGTGCCGAGTATTGTGGTGTCGGTCATTACAACATGCGCGGCTATATGATCGTAGAAGACCGGACCGCCTTCGAACAATGGCTTAACAGTCAACCGACTTTTGCGCAGACATTAACGACAGCTGCCAAACCCAGTCGGGACAGCGTGCTGGAAAAAGGTCGCCAGTTGGTCGAAAAATACGGCTGCGTTGCCTGCCATAGCCAGGATGGAACTGCCAGTCTCGGCCCAGGATGGAAGGGACTGTACGGCCGCACTGAACAGCTTGCCGATGGCACCAGCGTGCTCGTCGATGAGGCCTACGTGAAAGAGTCGATCCTCGATCCGAAGGCTCGATTGGTACAGGGTTATCCGCCGGTCATGGTGGCCTATACTCTCACTGAAGATGAACTGGGTGCTGTCGTCGCCCTGATCAAATCACTGGGTGTCGCGCAGCAAGAACCTTCTACCGGCGAAAAACTGGACGGAGGTGACGACTTGGCGACACAGGGGCAGCGGCTGGCCCAGTCGCTCGGCTGTCTGGCCTGCCACAGTGTCGATGGCAGCAAGGGCGTCGGCCCCAGCTGGCAGGGCCTGTATAACGAGCCCGTAACCCTTGCCGACGGTTCGACGATAAAGGCCGATGAGGGCTATATAAAAGATTCGGTGCTTAATCCCGGTGCCAAAATCGTCAAGGGCTACGCAGCCATCATGCCGGCCTTTACCCCGAGTGATCAGGAGTTGAACGCACTGATCGCTTTTATCAAATCCAAAGCGAAAGCCGACGCTGATGGGAGCAAGGCGGAGCCAGGGAAGTAACCGTAAAGCAGCCAGGAATGCACCGAAACTTCGACAGGAGGATGACGTGATGGCCTATGCGGAGCAAGCCGAAACAGAAGCACTACACGAGCCCAAAAGCTTCCTGACCAAATATATCTGGAGTCAGGATCACAAGGTCATCGCCATTCAATATTCCTTGACGGCTATATTCGTGGGCGTTATTGCCGTGGTGTTGTCCGACTTGATGCGCATACAGATTGGCTTCCCCGGCACTTTGGCGTTCATGGACGCCAGTGCTTACTATCAGGCGATGACCATGCACGGCATGATCATGGTCATTTACTTGCTGACGGCCTTGTTTCTGGGGGGCTTCGGTAACTATCTGATCCCGCTGATGGTGGGCGCCCGCGACATGGTCTTCCCCTATGTCAACATGCTGAGTTACTGGTTCTACCTGCTGGCGGTAGTGGTGCTGCTCTCCAGTTTCTTTGTCCCTGGCGGCCCCACCGGTTCGGGCTGGACGCTCTATCCGCCACAGTCCATTTCTCAGGGGACACCGGGGGTCGAGTGGGGCATCGTCCTGATGCTCGTCTCACTGGCGATTTTTATTGTCGCAGCCACCATGGGCGGGTTGAACTACGTCACCACGGTGTTGCAGGCGCGCACGCACGGCATGACTTTGTTTCGCATGCCGCTCTCCGTATGGGGCATCTTCATGGCCTCGATCATGGCTTTGCTGGCCTTCCCGGCGTTGTTCGTCAGTGCGGTCATGATGCTGTTTGACAAGCTGTTGGGCACCAGCTTCTTTATGCCGGCGATGATCTCGCTGGGGCAGCAGCTCGATCACCAGGGTGGCAGCCCGATATTATTCCAGCACCTGTTCTGGTTCTTCGGCCACCCGGAGGTCTACATCGTTGCGCTCCCTGCGTTTGGTCTGGTCTCTGACTTGATCAGCACCCATGCGCGTAAAAATATCTTCGGCTACCGAATGATGGTGTGGGCCATTATTGCGATTGGCGTACTCAGCTTTGTGGTCTGGGCGCACCATATGTATGTCAGCGGAATGAACCCATACTTTGGCTTTTTCTTCGCGACCACTACCCTGATCATCGCGGTGCCGACCGCACTGAAAGTCTACAACTGGGTGCTGACCCTGTGGCGCGGCGACATCCATCTGACCGTGCCGATGCTGTTCGCCCTGGCCTTTATCGTCACCTTTCTGGTCGGCGGTCTGACCGGGTTGTTTCTCGGCAATGTGATCGTGGATATACCGCTCTCGGACACCTATTTCGTCGTCGCCCATTTTCATATGGTCATGGGGGTCGCACCGGTACTGGTGGTGTTCGGCGGTATTTATCACTGGTTCCCGAAAGTCACCGGGCGCATGTGGAACGACACCCTGGGCAAGTTGCATTTCTGGATTACCTTTCTGGGCACTTACGCCATCTTCTTCCCCATGCACTACCTCGGTTTTCAGGGGATGCCACGCCGCTACTACGCCTATGACAACTACGCGTTCATCCCGCAGTCGGCGCATGAGTTGAATGCCTTCATTACGGTGATCGCATTGGCCGTCGGCGTTTCCCAGTTGTTGTTCCTGTTCAACCTGGCCTGGAGTGCATTCAAGGGCAGGCCCGCAGGCAGTAATCCCTGGGGCGCGGCCAGTCTGGAATGGCAAACGCCGAACACCCCGCCGATACACGGTAACTGGGGAGAGAAGCTGCCGGTCGTTCATCGCTGGGCCTATGACTACAGTGTGCCGGGGATAGAACAGGATTTCGTTCCGCAGATAGTCTCCGCCGAGGAGTTGGAGCAGATGCGGCAACTGAGTGCCGGAACCAAGATAGCGGACGTTAGAACATGAGCAGGTTGCTATTGAGAAACGCCGACGGCGCGGACCCCGGCGGCAGCTGGAATCGCGATCCGCCGGGTATTCAGGCCGGCGAAGGTGCCGATCGAAACCAAATCGCAAAAACAGGCCTGCGCTTATTTCTGGCCGTGGTGAGTTCGTTATTCTTTCTCTTCTTGCTCGCCTTTATCGCCCGTTCACAAATGACCGACTGGCTCCCCCTGACAGAGCCCATGGCGCCGTTAGCCAATCTAAGGCAGTTATGGCTGAATTCGGCTTTTCTGGTAGTCAGTTGCGTCGCACTGCAGTGGTCGCGTATGGCCGCCCGACGGGCGCGACTGGGTGCCGCTGTGATTGGTTTTGCATTGGCGGGCGTATTCGCCATTGCTTTTCTGGCGGGGCAGCTCTTGGTCTGGCAGCAGTTTGTCGCCTGGGGTTACTTTCTCGCCAGCAATCCGGCCAACAGCTTCTTCTACCTGTTGACTGGCCTGCATGCGCTCCACCTGCTGGGCGGGCTGATAGCCTGGGGCATCATCGTTGCTAAATACCTGCAGCGCGTGCCGTTGCCGCAACTCAGCGCCAGCGTAGAGCTGTGTGCCATCTATTGGCATTACTTACTGGGTCTTTGGTTCGTGCTATTCGCTTTGCTGGCCAGCACGCCGCAAACCTATGAAGCGATCGCCAGATTCTGCGGCCTGAGGTGAAAAGCCATGGCATTGCACCCACTTGCCCCAGGCGAGTCCAGTTCATCCAATCCACCTAGCTTGCCGCCTGCTGCAGGATGGCAGGGCATCGCCAGCGACTGGTCCTCGGATAAGGAGGCCTTCAGGCAGGTGCCTTGGGGCAAGGCGATGATGTGGATATTCCTGCTCAGCGATACGTTCATATTCACCTGTTTTTTAACCGGCTACATGTCGGTACGCATGACCATCACCAGCGCCTGGCCGAACCCCAGTGAAGTGTTCGCATTGACGATCGGCGGCAGAGAAATCCCGCTAATTCTGATCGCCATCATGACCTTTGTGCTGATCAGCAGCAGCGGCACCATGGCCATGGCAGTCAATTTCGCCTATCGCCGTGATCGGGCGAAAACCACGGCCCTGATGCTGGCGACCGCTGCCTTGGGTGTGACCTTCGTCGGCATGCAGGCATTCGAATGGAGCAAGCTCATCGCGGAAGGCGTGCGTCCCTGGGGGAACCCTATGGGGGCGGCGCAGTTTGGCGCCAGTTTTTTCATGATTACCGGTTTTCACGGACTGCATGTGTCAATCGGCGCCATCTATCTCAGCATTGTGGCGTTGAAAGTACTGCGGGGAGATTATGAGCGCTCCGGAAACTATCAGAACGTCGAGATAGCCGGGCTTTATTGGCACTTCGTGGATTTGGTGTGGGTGTTTATTTTTGCTTTCTTCTATTTATGGTAGAGGAGCACGGGTGATGGCACATGCTCAGGGTCAGCAACATCCAATCAGCTTGTACCTTAAAATCTGGGGGCTGTTATTCGTCCTCAGCACGCTGTCGTACCTTGTCGACTATTTCCACTTCCATGGTTACCTTCGTTGGTCCCTGATTATCACTTTCATGTTGTTGAAGGCAGGTTTAATTGTCTCCATCTTCATGCATATGGCCTGGGAACGGTTGGCCATGGTCTACGCCATACTGGTGCCACCGTTGTGTTTGCTGGTGCTCGTCGGACTGATGGCCACCGAGGCGGACTATGTATTCCTCAGCCGGGTTATTTCCTTCGGCCAATAAGCAGCTTCCGGATGGCCATCAGTCTCCAGGGGCTAACCCGATATCACTCGCTTGAACTGATGCCATTTGTGCTGCCAGGCTACAGTCCAATGGGGGGCTGCCGTTCCCGTGCCGGCAATTTCCAGCGCTGGGTGATGTTCGATAACCCCGTCCAATACCGACTCCTGAGCCGGCTCGACATCTACGAAGAAAATATGTTTTCCCTCTTCTACTACCTGTTTAAAACTGCGGAAGTGAGCGTTTGGCACCTGAATACCAAAAAAACCGCCTTCCCAGATGCAGAAGCCACATACAACAATGGCAAGAAAGATAAACGGCATCCAACCTGCGGCGGATTCGGTCCAGCCCAGCCAATAGGCGCCGCCAAGAACCAGCGCCGCGAGTGGCACACCGATCACTGCACCAATTTCGCCAGAGTGGACAACATCCTGTTCCATTAACGAGTTAATTTCGTGAAGGTGATGTTGTTCAACATCCGCAACGTGTTGACTGAGCACATGAATTTGTTCGGAATTGATGCCGCTGGCTTCCAGCTCATTTTCAACGGCTTCAAGATCATCGAGATTGTTGCTGATGTAATAGTGTCGATTCATGCCACACCTCCCATCTCGTGCTTGCCGTAGACCTCCTTTGTCTGTAGCTGCCAGTCGAGATTCGCAGTCGGTACCAGTACCCGTGGGCAACGCTTTACGCTTCATTCAAAGCATAAAAAAGTATAGCACTGCATATCATTCAGGCATGGGGACGGGAAGCATGCGATCTGATGCGCTCGGCAGGTTCCCCTGCACCTCAAATCCTGGGCATAAAAAAACCGGTCACAACGGACCGGTTTTTGTGTTCCTGCATCTCCCGTCAAAATCATCCTGACGTGAGACCAAAATTCGATTGGAGCGGGTGAAGGGAATCGAACCCTCGTTATCAGCTTGGGAAGCTGGAGTAATGCCATTATACGACACCCGCTCAGAGCGGTGACTTTGTACCAGATGTGGGCGTGGAAATGAAGTTTTTCTTTGTGTGGGACGGCTTTAGCGCAGGTGAAACAAAAACAGAGACCGCAGGATGGTCAATCGCGGGCAAGCCTTGCTCCTACAGGAATGCATTCAACACCGTAGGGCTAAGCTTGCTCGCGATGACGCTGTTTCAGATGGCCAATGCATGTTGGTCCTGGACGTAGTGATAACGCGGTCGACTTTCGTGTTGCGAAGGTTTCAGGAAGCTCAGCAATGCGTTGCGGCTATCTCGGCAAGCAGCTTTGTGTTCCATGTCGAGAAAGTGGCCGGTGGCCTGCAGGGTGGTGAACGTAGCGTGTTGCACATGGTTGGCGAACAGTTGAGCGCCGTCGGCAGCGGTGTACTCGTCCCATTCGCCGTTCATGAACAGCACCGGTACGTTAACTTTCTCTGCGGCTTTGAAGAAGCACTGGCGATCACTGTGCAACAGATCGCTGATGTGGAAGTGCATCTGCCCGTATTCATGCTCGGCCAGGGAACTGACGTGCCGATAATTGAAGCGCTTGAACAGGGTCGGCAGGTGTTTGCCGATGGTGCTGTTCACCAGGTTGCCGACCCGGTCACCGTCCCGGCTACCGAGGTAATCGATGCCGCGCTCGAGGTAGTCGAGCATGTGCGCGTTGATCTCCGGAGAGAACGAGCTGATCACGGCTTTTTCGATGCGTCGTGGCTGGTGGGCCAGGGCGACCAGGGTCGCGGCGCCACCCCAGGAAAACGACAGCACGTGTTCGGCGGCGAAGTGGTCGATCAGCTCCAGGAGGATCTGCCCTTCGATTTCCTTGGTCAGCAATTTCTCGTGCAGGTTGTGGGCTTTCGACTTGCCCGCGTAGGGCTGGTCGTAGCAAACCACATTGAACTGCGGATGAAGGTTTTTCACGGTCTGTGCAAACGACGCAGTCGTGGCCATCGAGCCGTTGACCAAAATAATGGTCTTCTCTGCGGCGTCTGCGCGATAGAACTCCGTGTAAACCCGATACTGACCCTGTATATCCAGCACAGCGATTTCTGGCCTCATGTCATAAGACTCCAAGCAAGCGGGTATGCGCGCAAATGAGATTGCACGAGCTTTGTGACAGGTAGGCATACGCCTGGAATTTTTGAGCCCATGTCGATCCAGTGCAGTCCGGTCGACGGGTATTGTTATTGGCGGGCAGTCTGCCGGGGGAAAGCGGAACCTGAGGGTTCTCTACCGGCAAAAAGTTTCTTAGAAGTATGTTGTGACTCGTCGGTCACATTTCGGCCGACGTCCTGATTCAAGCAGGGGTCACGTCATCGCGCAAGTATCTTTGGAAAATTGTTCGACAACTTCTGCTGAGCGGTCGTCTGCTTAGATCAATTGAATCTCTTCGGTGCGTAATGCGCGGTACTTGCCCGGTTTCAGGGCACTGTCGAGCACCAGCAGGCCCATGCTTTCGCGGTGCAGGCGCAGCACCTTGTTGTCGAAATGGCCGAACATCCGCTTCACCTGATGATAACGGCCTTCGATAATGCTCAGGCGCGCCGATTTTGGCCCGAGTAAGACCAGTTCGGCAGGCTGGGTTGTAAGGTCTTCGAAGGCGAAGTACAGGCCTTCGGTGAATTTCAATGCGTATTGCGGGCCAATTTCTTGCTCGGTCTCGACGTAGTAGACCTTGGGTAGCTTGGTTTGCGGCTGGGTCAGGCGTCGCGACCAGCTGCCGTCGTTGGTGATCAGCATCAGACCGGTGGTGTTGAAGTCCAGGCGGCCGGCGATGTGCAGGTCCTCCTTGTCCGGCTCATGGATCAGGTCGAGCACGGTTGGGTGTTGCGGATCGCGGGTGGCACTGACGCAGCCAGGCGGTTTGTGCAGCATGAAATAGCGTGCAGGCTTGCCGACTTGCAGGACCTCGTCGTTGACCTCGACGCGGCTGAACTCGAGTACCTCGGCGTGCGGGTCGCTGACGATTTTTCCGTCGATGCTGACGCGCTTTTCCACCAGCAACAGACGCACCTGCTTACGGTTGAAGCGCGGCAGGTTGCTGAGGAAGCGGTCAATGCGCATGACGAGGGATCGGTAGGAAAGGGGCGCGTATCTTACGTGATCGATTGTGCGGTTGCTTACAGCTGCGCCTCGACTTGTGCGCAGCGTGGGCACAAACAGGATTTGTCGCGCAGTTCGGGCGGCAGCGCTTCGAGCACCGCCGGGTCGATGCTGACACCGTAGCACCAGCAGGCCCGATCGGCGGTTCGCGGGTCGGCCAGGGTGCAGTCGTTGGAGGCGCCGCAGGCCGGGCAGAAATCTGGCTTATTCATGTAGGGTTATTCATAACTGGAGTGAGGCATTTCCACGCAGGTGCGGTTACGGCCGGCTTGCTTGGCCCGGTACATCGCATGATCAGCCTTCGAGAGCAGCCTGTGCAAGGTGTCATCGGTCTGCAGGGAGCAGGCCGATGTTCACGGTCAGCGGGCAGGCATTCTAAAGGCACTGCCGGGAAATAACTGCTCGATGTGCAGGGCGAACGATCATTGAGCGAGGTAACGCCGCCACCCACCCAAGTGACTGATATCCACCGCTCCCTCCAACCCATACGCCTCACAAATAAACCCGCTCTCCCAGCGCCCATCGGCCAATTGCACTTTGCCCAACCCCAACGGTGCCGGAATTCCGCACAGAAAAGAACCCAACTCACGGCTCGGCAACTCCCAAACCTCTACCGCAATCGCCACCCCCCCGTCCTTCACGCGAACCATCCCGGGCCGAAACGGCGGGCCACCGGCCAGGGCATACAGTTGATAGTCCGGGGAGCTGAACGTCGTCTCGATCAGTCGAGCCCCGCGCTGCTTGAGCTGCCAGTTCAGCGCCAACCCGTCCAGATGTGCGCCACACACCACCAATCGCGCCCGGTCATTGCGTGCGACAGCCGACGGAACCGGTGTTGCCAAACCTTGCTGGCGCTGCAAGGCATCCGCCACACCCAACAAATACTGATCAGTAAACGCCCGCCCGAACAACGTCACGCCCCAAGGCAAACCATTGCCCATGAAACCGCTGGGCACGGCGACGGCGGCGTAATCGAGCAGGTTCATGAAGTTGGTGTAGTAGCCCAGTTCCGAATTGCGCAGCACTGGCTCGGCGTCCAGTTCCGCCAGTGTGACGGGGCGGCCAATGGTGGGGGTGAGCACGCAGTCGAGGCCTTCCAGCGCCTGGTCGCACAGGGCTTTCAGCGCTTGCAGCCGGTACTGGGCGCGGAAGGTTTGCACGCCGTTCACCGCTGGCGCCTTGGCCAGCACCGCGCGAATCACCGGCAGTACAGCTTCAGGATTTTGCTCCATCAATTCGCCGGCGACGCTATAGCGCTCAGCCACCCACGGGCCTTCATAGAGTAAACGAGCCGCTTCAAGGAACGGCGACAGATCCAGTTCCACGGCTTCACCGCCCAAGGCATTGAGCTGGTCGATGGCGTCACCGAATAACAGCGGGCCTTCAGGGCAGCCGAAGAACTCCAGATCCTGAGCACGCGGCACGCCGAAGCGGAAGGGCCGAGGCGCACCAAACGCCGAGCCGTCGTTCCATAACGGATTACTGCGGCTGTATTCATCGCGGGGATCAAGCTGCGCAGTGAGCGCGAGCAACTGACTGGCTTCCCGAGCCGTCGCGGTGAACGTGGTCACACAATCGAGGGTGCGGCAGGCCGGAACCACGCCGGCCGTGGAGATCAACCCTTTGGTGGCTTTCAACCCGACCAGATTGTTCAGCGCCGCCGGCACACGGCCGGAGCCTGCGGTATCCGTGCCCAGGGAAAAACTCGCCACGCCGAGTGCCACCGCCAGTGAAGAGCCGGCGCTGGAACCGCCCGACGGATACTCCGACAACACGCTGTTCGGGCACGCGCCATACGGCGAGCGACTGCCGTTAAGCCCGGTGGCGAATTGATCAAGATTGGTCTTGCCCAACGGAATCGCCCCCAGCGCCAGCAACTGTTCGACGATGGTCGCCGAACGCTGCGGCACATAAGCAAATGCAGGGCACGCAGCGGTCGTCGGAATGCCCGCCAGGTCGATGTTGTCCTTGATCGCGAACGGCACGCCGAACAGCGGATAACTGTCGAGGTCGCGACCGTCGAGTGCGGCGAGGTACGGTTCCAGTTCTTCAACACTGAGCAAGTGGATGAACAGGTGATAGTCCGGGTTCAACGCCGCGGCCTTATCGCGCAGGCTCAGTAGCAGTTCACGGGGCGTGATGTTGCCGATGCGATAAGCGCTGCGCAGGGCGTCGAGTTGCAGATTGATGTTCATCGCGTTAGTCCTTTTCATAATGGGTTCAGTCGAGTTCCAGCACCACGACACGCTGTCCGGCACGCACCGCCGAACCCGGTTGCACACGAATCTCGCGTACCACTCCGGCCACGGGCGCGAGCAATGGGATTTCCATCTTCATCGACTCCAGAATCACCAGCACATCACCCGCGGCAACCCGGCTGCCGGTTTCAACCTGAACCTGCCAAAGGTTGCCGGCGATGTGGCTGTCGACGCTCTGTTGACCGCTGGCCAGCGGTGCGTCGTCGGTGACTTCCGGGCCCCGTTCTTCACTGTCGAAATGCGCCTGGCCACTGGCGATCCAGCGCTCGCGTTCGGCGTTGAACGCGCCTTTTTGCTGATCGCGAAACGCGGCAATGCTTTCGGCTTCCTTCGTCAGGAAGGCTTGGTAATCCGCCAGATTCAGCTGACTGTGCTCGATGTTCAGATCGAAGCGCCCGAGGGGGAAATCCCGTCGAATGCGCAGCAGTTCATCGGCACTGACCGGGTAGAAACGGATCTGATCGAAGAAGCGCAGCAGCCACGGTTTGCCATCGAATGCGGCGACCTCGCGATAGCGATTCCACATCTGCAACGTGCGGCCCACGAACTGATATCCGCCAGGGCCTTCCATGCCGTAGACGCACATGTAGGCACCACCGATGCCCACCGAGTTTTCCGCGGTCCAGGTACGGGCCGGGTTGTATTTGGTGGTCACCAAACGATGACGTGGATCGAGCGGCGTGGCGACCGGTGCACCGAGGTAGACGTCGCCCAGGCCCATCACCAGGTAGCTGGCGTCGAACACCGTGCGCTGCACTTCATCGAGGTTTGGCAGGTCGTTGATGCGGCGGATGAACTCCAGATTGCTCGGGCACCACGGGGCGTCCTTGCGCACGGTGGTCATGTATTTTTCGATCGCCAACTGGCAGGCCGGGTCGTCCCAGGACAGTGGCAGATGGACGATGCGCGAGGGCACTTGCAGGTCCTTGGCGGCGCACACGGCGTCCCATTCGCCGGCGACGATGCCGAGCAGATCGGCCAGCGGCAGTTGTTCGGGTTGGTAGTGCACTTGCAGCGAGCGGATGCCTGGGGTGAGGTCGATCACGCCGTGCAGGTTTTGGCTTTCCAGGGCTTGCATCAGTGCGTGGGCGCGGAAGCGCAGAACGAGGTCAAGCTCGGGCGCACCGATCTCCAGCAGCAGATGAGTGTCCCCCGACAGTCTCGCCACAAGCCGCGTATCACCCTGACCCAAATCCAACACCACAGGCGACACAACTCCCTGTGGGAGCGGGCTTGCTCGCGAAGAGGTCGTGTCAGTCAACGTTGATGTATCTGACATACCGCTTTCGCGAGCAAGTCGAATCGTCGCACCGCCGCTCCCACAGGAGGTATTCCATTTCAGGGCGAGGCGGCGGGCGGTCTTGAGATCGACCGGGAGGAACTGAACTTTGTCCCCAGCCTTGAGTTGCCCCAGCTGCCAAAGATCCGCCTCAATCACCGTCACCGGGCAGACAAACCCGCCGAGGCTAGGGCCGTCGGGACCGAGGATGACCGGCATGTCACCGGTGAAATCCACCGCGCCAATGGCGTACGGATTGTCATGGATATTCGATGGATGCAGACCCGCCTCGCCACCATCGGCGCGCACCCATTCAGGCTTCGGCCCGATCAACCGCACGCCGGTTCGGCTGGAGTTGAAATGCACTTCCCACTGGGTGGCGAAGAAGGTGCCGATGTAGTTTTCGGTGAAATATTCCGGTGCACCATGAGGGCCGTAGATCACCCTGATTTGCCGCACGGTGGGCAACTCGGTGACCTGTTCTTCAGGCAGTTGAAGACCGCTGCGGCGATCACTCAAAGCAAGGACATGCAACACGTCCCCGGCTCGCAACGCACGACCACCATGCCCGCCAAACTGACCGAGGGTGAAGGTGCTTTTGCTGCCCAAATAATCCGGAACCTGCAAGCCACCGCGCAGGCACAGATAGCTGCGGGCACCCGCACCGGCAATCGTACCAAGGCTCAACGTAGCGCCCGCCGGTACCAGCAAAGCCGTGTTCATCGGCACCACTTCACCATTAAGGGTCAGTGGAATCACGGCCCCGGTCACCGCCACCACCGCGTCGCAATTGAAGCGCAGCAGCGGCCCGCTCATGGTGATTTCCAGCGCAGCGGCGCCTTCGTCGTTACCCAGCAAAAGGTTGCCAAGACGCAACGCACGACTGTCCATCGGCCCTGACGGCGGCACACCCACGGCCCAGTAACCGAGACGGCCGGGATAGTCCTGCACGCTGGTCTGAGTGCCGGCGCTGAGCACTTCAAAGGTGTTGGCCTGATACACCAAACCTTCCAGGCAACGGGTCCAGGGCTGGCCGCTGGCGAAGGGCACATCGAGCAGAATCTGCCGCAAATAATCGCGGTTGGTTTCCACCCCGTAGAGCAGGCTGTTGCCCAGCGCTTGATGCAGATCGGCAGCGGCTTCTTCGCGGGTCGGCGCCCAACTGATGACCTTGGCGATCATCGGATCGAAGTACGGCGGAATTTCGCAACCGGCCTCGACCCAGGTGTCGATGCGCAGGTGTTTGCCATCGGCGAAAGGGAAGTTCACGGCGGTCAGCAAGCCTGGGCTCGGCTGAAATTCGCGACCGGGATCTTCGGCATACAGCCGTGCCTGAATCGCATGACCGCAGGCTTTCAAACCTTGGCTCAGCTCACTCAGCGGCGGCAAGTCACCTGCCGCCAATTCGACCATCCAACGCACCAGATCCACGCCCCAGACTTGCTCGGTGACGCCGTGCTCCACCTGCAAACGGGTATTCACTTCGAGAAAGTAGAAACGCTGAGCCTCGCTGTCGAAGACGAACTCAACGGTGCCGGCGCTGCGGTAATTCACCGCTTTTGCCAGTTTGATCGCCGCCGCGCACAGCTCTTCGGCCATGCCCTCGGGGAGGTTCGGTGCGGGGGTTTCTTCGAGGACTTTCTGGTTACGCCGCTGCACCGAGCAGTCGCGCACGCCGAGGGCAATCACTTCGCCCTGGCCGTCGCCGAACACTTGGACTTCCAGATGTCGGGCGCGCTGGATGTACTTTTCGATGAACACCCCGGCGTCGCTGAAGTTGTTCTGGCCGAGGCGTTTGACCGCTTCAAAGGATTCGCTCAACTCGGCGGCACTGCGACACACGCGCATGCCGATGCCGCCACCGCCGGCGGTGCTTTTGAGCATTACCGGGTAGCCGACCTGTTCGCCAGCCATCAGCGCCGCGTCTAGGCTGTCGAGCAACTCGGTGCCTTCGAGCATCGGCACGCCGTGTCGTTTGGCCAAGGCGCGCGCGGTGTGCTTTAGGCCGAACACCCGCAGCTGCTCTGGTGTCGGGCCGATGAAGGCGATGTTGGCGGCTTCGCACGCTTCGGCGAACGCAGCGTTTTCCGAGAGAAAACCGTAGCCGGGATGGATCGCCGTGGCGCCGGTAGATTTGGCGATGGCGAGGATTTTTTCGACGGCCAGATAGGTGCCGGCGGCTGCGCCTTCACCGAGGCTGTGGGCTTCATCGGCTTGCAGAATGTGCAAACTGGCGGCATCAGCTTCGGAGTAAACGGCAACGCCCTGGACCTGCAACTCACGCAGGGTGCGCAGGATGCGACAGGCAATGGCGCCACGGTTGGCAATCAGGACTTTTTCGAACATGGCATAACCCCTGGAGGCGATAACGCATCAGCCTCGACCTGGGATGCGGGCCGTCCCGCAGTTTTTCGAGATGCACCCGGGCCGTCCCGGATGAACAAAATTCGCGCTTTTTGTGGCGAGGGAGCTTGCTCCCGCTGGGTCGCGAAGCGGCCCCAAACCCGCCAACACTTGCGGCTGCTACGCAGCCGAGCGGGAGCAAGCTCCCTCGCCACAAGGTTTAGCGGTGCTCCCGCTGTTGCAGGCACTGGCCTGAACGGGCCTGGCACAGTGCAAACAACCATCTACGCAACCGCGCGAATTTCAGTTCCATACCAGCAGCTCCGCAGGGGTCGGGTTGTAGGCGTTGCACGGGTTGTTCAGTTGCGGGCAATTGGAGATCAGCACGATCACGTCCATCTCGGCCCGCAGGTCGACGTATTTGCCCGGCGCCGATATCCCGTCCTCAAACGTCAGCCCGCCATCCGCCGTGACCGGTACGTTCATGAAGAAGTTGATGTTCGGCCCGATGTCGCCCTTGCCCAATCGCCCGTCGTGGACGCAGGCCCGCAGGTAGTTGTCGCGGCAGCTGTGCATGTAGCGTTTCTCCAACGCGTAACGCACGGTGTTGCTCTCTTGCGCACAAGCGCCGCCGAGGGTGTCGTGCCGACCGCAGGTGTCGGCAACGATGGTCAGCATCGGCTTGCCGAGGTTGGAATAGAGCACGCTGCCGGTGCTCAGGTAGACGCTGTTCTGTCGGCGCAACGTGCGTTGTACGTCGTAGCGTTCCTTCGGGTTGGCGACGCTGTAGAACAACGTATCGACGGCCTGATTGCCTTCCAGGTCGAGGATGCGCAAGGTCTGGCCAGCCTTGACCTCCATCAGCCACGGTTCGCCGGCCGGGATGGTGGCGCGGTAGATCGCGGTTTCGGGCAGCTGTTGAGCGGTAGCGATTGCGAGTGACATAGCAGCGATCCTCAGGCGAACAGACGGTCGGTGTTGATGAAGCCGCGCTCGTTTTCCGGGCGCGAGGTGCGGCAGTGTTCGGCGACGCTGGCATCGGCGTTCATCCAGCTCAACTTCAATGGCTTCGGCGCGTACTCAGGTGAAGGATCCATCGGATGTTGCAGCGCGGTGAGCACCACCAGCGTGTCCATCGGCGCATACAACTCGATGTAGTCGCCGGCCCGGGAATGGCCTTCGACGAAATGAAAACGCCCGGCTTCATCGACGTTCAAGCGACTGAACAGGTTGAGCGTCATCAGCAAATCGGACAGGCCCAAACCCCACTTGCCCAACTCCACCAACAGGTTGTCGGTGCCGTTGCGGAAGAAGCCGTTGCGCAGTTCCTGATAGCGCCCCGCGCCGTATTTTTCTGCGACCTCTTCAGCGCAGAGCACACCGCCGAGGCTGTCACTCCAACCGCAGGTGTCGGCGGTAATGGCTGCGAGCACGCGGCCCATGTCCGAATACAGGCAATGGCCGGTGGTGAGCTTGGCGGTGTGTTGGCATTTGAGGCTGTCGGGCAGGTTCAGGCGTTCGGTTTTCTCGTTGGCGTTGAGCAACGTCAGGCTGACGTTGGCACCTCCGCGCAGGTCGGTCAGGCGCAGCAGTTGGCCGCGTTTCAGGACGAAGGAACGATGGCCGCCACCGGGGAGCATTTCTTCGGCGAAGGGCGGGAACAGTTGGGTCGAATCAGTCATTTCAAAATTCCTCTAAGCGATACGAAGCGTGCCTGCCAGCGCAGCCGGCAAGGCATCGACGGCGGCGCGGTTGACGCGGCGGTCGCTGTTCAAAGGGATGTCGTAAGTGATGCGCGCGCCATAAGCGCCGGGGGCGTGCGGGTCGACACGGACCTTGTCGAACACCAGCAGGCGAGTGCCGAGGCTGAAGCCTTCGGACAGGTCGTGGGTGACCATGAACACCGTCAATTGCGTCTCGCGCCACAGCTCCAGCAGCAGGCCGTGCATGTCTTTGCGAATGCCTGGATCGAGGGCGCCGAACGGTTCGTCGAGCAGCAACACGCGCGGCTTCATGATCAGCGCCTGGGCAATCGCCAGTCGTTGTTGCATGCCGCCGGAGAGCTGCGCCGGGTACTTGTCCAGCGAGTGGCCGAGGCCGACTTTGTGCAGCAGCACTGAGGCTTGTTCGCGTGCGTCTTTTTTAGCGCTGCCGAACAACCGCCCGAGCAGCGGCGAGCGCGGCAGTTCAAGGCCCAGGGCGACGTTGTCCAGCACCGTTAAATGCGGGAACACCGAGTAGCGCTGGAACACCACGCCACGGCTGGCATCCGGCTCGCCGGCCAAGGCCTGGCCATTGAGCAGAATCTCGCCGCGACTGGCGCGTTCCTGGCCCAGCAAGAGCCGCAGGAAAGTCGACTTGCCACAACCCGACGCCCCGACCAATGTGCAGAACTCACCCTCGTTGACGTTCAGGTTCAGCCCTTCGAGCACCACCTGATCGGCGTATTGCTGCCAGACATTTTTCACCGTGATGAAGCTCATGCGCGAGCCCCCTCATACCAAGGGAACGCCCGTTGGGTCAGGCGTTTCAGGCCCCAATCCATCAGCCAGGCGAGCAGGGTGATCCACACCACGTAGGGCAAAATCACGTCCATCGCCAGGTAGCGGCGCACCAGGAAAATCCGGTAGCCGAGGCCGTCGGTGGAGGCGATGGCTTCGGCGGCGATCAGGAACAACCACGCCGAGCCAAGCATCAGCCGCAGCGAGATCAACAAGCGCGGCAGCAATTGCGGCAGCACCACGCGCAGCATCAGCGTCCAGGTCGAAGCGCCGAGGGTCTGGGCCTTGATCAGCAACTCGACCGGAATCTCTCGGGCGCGTTGCTCCAGATCACGGGCCAGGCACGGGGTGATGCCGATCACGATCAGCATCACTTTCGACAATTCCCCCAAGCCGAACACGATGAACAGAATCGGCAGAATCGCCAGCGGTGGCACCATCGACAGCACCGTCAGCAACGGCGACAACGGCGCGCCAAACAGCGGCAGCGTACCGGCGGCGATGCCCAGGCACAGCCCGGCCAGTGCGCTGATGCCAAGTCCGATGGCCAGGCGGCGCAGGCTGGACGCGGTGTCTTGCCACAACACGTATTCGCCGGTGCGGGTGTCGGCGGTGAAGGCCAGGCGTTTCACCGCGTCGGTCATCTGCACGGCGCTCGGCAGCAACTTGTCGTTGGGGTTGTCCGTCAGTCGCTCGGCCGAGCCCATGAAGTAGGCGAACAGCACCAGGGCGAACGGCAGGATCGCCAACAGCAGGCGACTCGGGCGATCCGGGTGGCGATTGATCAGGCGCATGGCCAGGTCCTCCTGATTACAGCTTGGCGTCGGCGGCCAACTGCACGTAGGTCGGGTCGAAGCGCAGCTTGAGGTTGTTCTTGTCGCCGCTGGTCACGCCGTTGGCGAACGCCATGCCGACCGCGCTGGTGTCCTTGGCGCCTTCACCCAGCAAGCCATGCTGGAACGAAAACTCGGCCACCTTGCGCATGGTTTCCGGCAGTTGCTTGCTGGTGGAGAACGCCAGGGCTTCTTTGGGGGTAGCGAACAATTTGGTGGTGTCCAGTTGCGACTGGAAACCGGCCAGATCGGTGCCCGAGGCTTTGGCCATGTGTTCGAGCGCGGCTTTGCTGGCGGCGTTTTTGGCGTTCATCAATTCCACCACTTCGAACCAGGCACCGGTCAGCGCTTTGCCCAGAGCCGGGTTGTCTTTGAGGGTGGCGCTGTTGACCACCATCATGTCCATGATTTCGCCGGGGATCTGGCTGGAGTTGAACACTTCGGTCACCGCAGGCTTGGCCTTGATGTCCGAAAGCATCGGGTTCCAGGTGGTGACGGCGTTGACCTGATCGGTGTTGAAGGCCGCCGAGATGTCGGCGTCGGAGGTGTTGACCACTTTCAGGTCTTTCTCGGTGAGATCGACCGAATCCAGCGCACGGGCCAGCAAATAGTGGGAGACAGAGAGCTCCACCAGATTGACGTCCATGCCTTTGAGGTCGGTGACTTTCTTGCCGTCGCCCTTCAGCACAATGCCGTCGTTGCCGTTGGAGAAGTCGCTGACGATCAGCGCGGTGCTGTCGACGCCACCGGCCGCCGGAATGGTCAGCGCGTCCATGTTGGTCATGGTGCAGCCATCGAACTGGCCGGCGGTGTATTGATTGATGGATTCGACATAGTCGTTGAGCTGCACCACATCGATCTTGATGCCGTACTTCTTCGCCCATTTATCGACGATGCCTTGGCTGCCGGCGTATTCCCACGGCATCCAGCCGGCGTAAATGGTCCAGCAGACGCTGAAGTGGTCTTTCTGTGCGGCTTGGGACGAGACGCTCACGAGGGCTGCGAAAGCAGCTGCGAGCAGGGCGGGTAAACGAAGCTTGAGCATGGGTGGTTCTCCAGTTGATCAAGGGCGGGCAGGAGTCAACGCGGCACCGTGAACGGTGGCTTGTCTCCCGGGCTTTTATCCCGCCGTGTAACCTCAACTGGAGGTCGCCAACTCTCGGACCAGCCACTCGCCTTAGCGAGCCGGAACCCTAGTCAGCCATTGCAAATTGTGGTGCCGCGAACCTGTGATGACTCCTGCACGTCTTTGCTAAAGCGAGAGCCGTGCCAAGTTGGCTTGAGCGCTCTAGTGTGGGCATTTACGCAATTAGCGCGTTGGGGAGAGGTGGCGACGTCGCCTTGTGATGGTGCATGGGTGCACCGCAATGGACCGGGCCGGCCGCTGATCTGAAGGTCCTGGCGGCTCGGCACTCGATGGAATATTTCCAGTCAAAACAGGTGTCAGCCGGCGTGTTCCGGCTGTGGGTCTTTCAGGAGGCCGCCATGTTTCGTCGACTGTTGTTTGGTGTTGTTCTCGGTCTGGGGTTGTCCGGCTGCTACTACTACGCCGGTGGCTACGATGTGTATTCCGCGCCTTATTACTACCCCGACTACTCACCCTATTCCTACTATTACGGACCGCGCTATTACCACGGGCCGCGCTTTTATGGCGGCTATCGCTACTACTATTGGGGCGGGCATTCGCCTCGTTATTACGGAGGTGGATATCGCGGTGGCCACCATTAATCAGCGGGCGAATGATGAAAAACCTTTCATCGGCGACTTGTTTCAATCTGTTTCAGGAACGCACCAGATTTGGAAAACGATGTCTGATCTTTCGACAGTCACCGAATAATTGACTGTCGCCTGCCAGCGTCGCTGGTGTGGCTCACTCGCGGTCCAGGAGGCCGCCATGTATCTGCGAATTCTTCTGATTGCTGTATTGGGATTGTCTCTTGGTGCATGCGTGCCCTATTCCGATGGAGGAGCCAGCTACTACAGTTCCGAGGTCTATACCTCGCCATCCTATTATGACGGCGGACCTTACTATTCAGGCGGCGGCGGTTATTACACGCAACCACGCCGGTACTACGCACCGCCAGCGCGGTATTACCAGCCAACACCGCGGTATTACTACCAGCCGCGGGTTTATCAACCGGCACCGCGTTATTACCAGTCGTCGCCACGAGCCGATTACCGGGCTCATCAGAATCGCGGCTGGGATGACCATAACCGCGGCGGCTGGGATAACCATAACCGTGGCGGTTGGGACAGCCGTAACCGCGGTGGTAACAACGACTATCGCGGCGGCCATGGCGGACGCGACAACCGTGGCGGAAGGGGCGACCACAGCGGTCGCGGTGATAACGATGGCCGAGGCGGCCACCGTTAAACACTCATAAAAAAGCGGCGCATGAAGCGCCGCTTTTTTATGCCCCGATTTCAGTATTCCTACAGATCGGCCAGAGGATGCCGGCCTTCCCAGGCCTTGTGGAAATGCGCTTCTATCACCGCATCCGGCAGGTTATTGATGTCTGGCCAGTGCCAATGCGGTTTTTGATCCTTGTCGATCAACCGTGCGCGCACGCCTTCGCTGAACTCAGGATGACGGCAGCAGTTGAGGCTCATGGTGTATTCCATCTGAAAGACTTGAGCCAGCGACATGTGCCGGGCGCGGGCGATCTGCTCCCACACCAGATGAGCGGTCAGGGGCGAGCCTTCGCTCATGGTTTTCGCGGCACGGCTGAGCAGCAGATCCGTGTTGTCGCGCAGCTGGCTGATGGCCTTCCAGGCGCAGCGCACGTCACTGACATCCAGCAGCTCATCGATCTGCTGGCGTCGTGGTAGCCACTGGGCTTCAGGCATTTGCGCGATGGCTTCCTGCTGCAAGGCCTTGAGCAGGCTGTTCAGCTGCATCGGTGTCTGTTCCTGCCAGTTCAACTGCAGCAGGCCTTCCATCAGTTCTTCCTGCTGTTCATCGAGCAGGAAACGGTCGGCCAGGTCGAGATCGATCGCATCGCGACCGTTCATATGGGCGCCGGTCAGGCCGAGAAACAATCCGAGCTTGCCGGGCAGGCGCGACAGAAACCAACTGGCCCCGACATCCGGGTACAACCCGATACTGATCTCCGGCATTGCCAGGCGGCTGCTCGGCGTAACAATTCTAATGCCCGCCCCTTGCAGCAGCCCCATGCCGCCGCCGAGCACATAGCCATGCCCCCAGCAGATCAGCGGTTTAGGATAAGTGTGCAGATTGAAGTCCAGGCGATATTCCGCCGCAAAGAAATGCGCGGCCAACGGCGGCACTTCGCCGGGATGGGCACGACAGGCTTCCACCAGGCTGCGGACTTCGCCACCGGCGCAAAAGGCTTTGGCACCGTTGCCGCGCAGCACGACGCAGACGATTTGTGGCTCTTTGGCCCAGACGTCCAGTTGATCACGCAAGGCATTGATCATCGGCAAGGACAGGGCATTGAGGGACTTTTCGGCATCCAGGCTGGCGACTCCGATGCGTGCGCCGTCGGTGCCAGTGAGTTCTTCGAAGTGCAGATTCATCGTGACCTCGATCGGGAATTTGAGCGTTCAGTATGATCGCTATGTAGGAAAGTGCTGGATCTGCGTCAGATCAATTGACAAGCGTGATGGGCTTTCCTAGGGTTCGCCCCATTGTTTTTGCCGGATGTAACCATGACTGCTGACGACCGTATCAAACTCGAACCGAGCTGGAAGGAGGCACTGCGTGCCGAATTCGACCAGCCCTACATGGCAGAGTTGCGCAACTTCCTGCAAGAGGAGCGCGCGGCAGGCAAGGAAATCTACCCTCCAGGACCGATGATTTTCAACGCGCTCAATTCGACGCCGCTGGATAAAGTCAAAGTCGTCATCCTCGGCCAGGACCCGTACCACGGTCCGGGACAGGCCCACGGCTTGTGCTTTTCAGTGCAACCGGGCGTACCGGCGCCGCCGTCGCTGGTGAATATCTATAAGGAGTTGAAACGCGATCTGAACATCGACATCCCGACCCACGGTTGCCTGCAAAGCTGGGCTGACCAGGGCGTGCTGATGATCAACACCACCATGACCGTGGAACGCGCCAACGCCAACGCCCATGCGGGCAAAGGCTGGCAACACTTTACCGATCGGATTATCGAAGTGGTCAGCGAACACCAGCCACATCTGGTGTTCCTGCTGTGGGGCGCGCATGCCCAGAGCAAGCAGAAACTGATCGATGCCACCAAGCACCTGGTGCTGACGTCGGTGCATCCATCACCGCTGTCCGCCTATCGCGGCTTCCTCGGGTGCGGGCACTTCAGTCGAACCAATAAGTTTCTTGAGCAGAATGGCGAAACGCCGATCGAGTGGCGGTTGCCACCGGTTTGAGGGGTTAATGATCGTTCCCACGCTCTGCGTGGGAATGCAGCCCGGGACGCTCTGCGTCCCATCCAAAGCCGAACGCGGAGCGTCCGTTGAGGCATTCCCACGCGGAGCATGGGAACGATCAGGTTAGGGGGCGTCGGGCTGCCGATTCCAATACTTGAACAGCGGCTCCGCCAGAAACAGCACAAACAGCAGCCGCATCACCTGCATCGCCGTCACCAACGGCACCGACAACTGCAATGTCTCTGCCGTCAGGCTCATCTCCGCAATCCCGCCGGGCATCATGCCTAACGTCAGCGAACGCAAATCCAGATGCGTCAGCGCACTCAACCCCAATGCTGCCAGCGTGGCGATCAACATGGTCAGCACCGTGCCGATCAAGGTCCGCCCCATAAACGACGGCGCACGCCGGAAAAACTGCCGATTGAAGTGACACCCCAACCCGCTGCCAATCAGCCATTGGCCGATCTGGCTGCCGCCGTTAGGCAAACTGATGTGCAGGTCCCAGCCAATGCTCACCGCCGCACTCACCAGCAACGGACCGAACAGCCACGGATTGGGTTGACGCAGACGCTCCCAGAGCCAGGCGGCGAGGGCGCCCGCCGGGAATAGAAGGGCCAGCCAGCGCCAGTCAACGGAAGTGGCATGGGACAGTGGTGCACCGTCACCCAGCCAATACTTGAACGCCGCCGGCACACACAGCACCACCACCAACACCCGCAGACTTTGCCCCGCCGCAACGCGACTGAGCACCGCGCCGTTACGCGCGCCGAGGTTGACCATCTCCCCGGAGCCGCCGGGCATGCTGGAAAAGAACGCGGTGGCGCGATCTTCACCGGTACGCCGCATCAACCAGACACCCACCACGGCCGAGAGACTGGTGACCAATGCACCGAAGAAGATCAGACCGAAGTGGCTCAGGACCTGCTCCATCACCACCGGGGTGAAGTGCAGGCCGATGCCGATGCCGACAATCCACTGGCCGCACTTGCGGCCGCCAGGGATTTCCGCCAATTGCCAGGGTGTCAGGCAACGCACCAGGATGATCGCCAGCAACGAGCCGACCATCCATGGCAGTGGCCAGCCAATCTGGCTGGCCAGGTAACCGCCCAGTAGACCGACCAGCGGAGTTCCCCACCAGGCTTTGAAGGGTGTTCGATCAGACATCGGCGATAACGCGCCGGGCGGCCGAACGTTTGCGCCAGATTCGCAGGATCGGCATCAGCAGCATGATTGCGGTCAGTACCCAGACACCGAAGGTGATCGGGCTGGACCAGAGGATTTCCAGCGCGCCGTTGGAAATCGAAAGGGCGCGACGCAGGTTCTGCTCCATCAGGCCGCCGAGAATGAAGCCCAACAGAACCGGTGACAACGGGAAATCCAGCTTGCGCAGGATGTAACCGAAGATGCCGATGCCGATCATCAGGAACAAGTCGAAGGTGGTGGCGTGCACCGCGTAGACGCCGATCCCGGTGATGATCGCAATCACGGGCACCAGCGCCCAGTTCGGCACGGCCAGGATGCGCGTGAAGATGCGGATCATCGGGATGTTGAGGATCACCAGCATGATATTGGCGACGAACAACGAAGCGATCAGGCCCCAGACAATGTCCGGTTGCTGTTGAAACAACAGCGGACCCGGGGTGATGTTGTACAGCGACAGCGCGCCGATCATTACCGCCGTGGTACCGGAACCCGGAACGCCGAGCGTCAGCATTGGCACCAGGGCACCGCAGGCTGCGCCGCCGATGGCGGTTTCCGGCGCCGCGAGGCCACGCATGTCGCCTTGTCCGAACGTGCCATTGGCGCCGGCAATACGTTTTTCGGTCATGTAGGCCACGGCACTGGCCAGTGTTGCGCCGGCACCCGGCAGAACGCCCATGATGAAACCGAGCAGACCGCAACGGATGTTCACCACGAACACCGACGACGCTTCCTTGAAGTTGAACATCATCCGGCCGGTCGCTTTCACCGCTTCCTGGCCGCGATGGGTTTTTTCCAGCAGCAGAAGGATTTCACTGATGGAGAACAAGCCCAGTACCAGCACGACGAACTGAATGCCGTCGGTCAAATGGATATTGTCCCCTGTGAAACGATACACGCCGCTGTTGGCATCGATCCCGACGGTCGACAAAAACAAACCGATCAGCGCGGCGATAAAAGTCTTCAGTGGTCGATCACCGGCCATGCCGCCGAGGCAGACAATCGCGAACACCATCAGCACGAAATACTCTGCCGGTCCAAAGGCAATCGCCCATTTCGCCAGCAACGGGGCGAACAGCACCATGCCGCAAGTGGCGATGAACGCACCGATGAACGAACTCCACGCCGACAGCGACAACGCTACACCCGCCAGACCCTTGCGAGCCATAGGGTAACCGTCGAGGGTGGTCATGACGGTGGAGGCTTCGCCCGGAATGTTCAGCAGGATCGAGCTGATCCGGCCGCCGTATTCACAACCCAGGTACACCGCCGCCAGCAGGATCAGCGCCGACTCCGGCGGCAGACCGAGGGCGAATGCAATCGGAATCAGCAACGCCACGCCGTTGATCGGGCCCAGGCCTGGCAATAGCCCGACGACGGTGCCGATCAGGGTGCCGCACAGCGCGGTCACCAGGTTGTACGGGCTCAGCGCGACGCCGAAGCCCTGACCCAAATAGCCAAGAGTATCCATATCAGTTCTCCAGAACGTCGAGCACGCCCAGCGGCAGTGGCACGTCCATCACCTTGTCGAACAGCAGATAAAGACCGATAGCCATCAGGCTGATGATCACCGTGCTGGGTAGCCAGCGGCCGCCATACAGGCGTGCCATAGGGATGCCAATCAGAATGCTGGCGACGATGAAACCAAGGGGTTCGAAGGCCCCGGCGAACACCAGCAACAGCAGTACGCAGATGCCGATCTTGATCAGGGTTTCACGGTCGAGTTTCGGGTCGTCGTCACTGTGCACGATCGGTGTCGGACGAAACACCATGTACAACAGACCAAGGCCCATCAGGCCGAGCATCAATAGCGGGAAGGCTCGGGGCCCCACCGGTTCGTAGGAAAAGGCCGCTTGATACGGCCACGCCATCAGCGCCAGGCCAACACAGGCCAGCAACAGCGCCGAAGCGAAAATGCGTTGTAAGAGCATGAGAAACTCCTGTGCCGCGGCCCCGCAGAACGGGGGCCGCAGCCGCTAGACAGAGGCGATCACTGAATCAGGCCGAACTCTTTGGCCAGCACTTTGTAGTCCGCCACCTGCTTCTTCACGTAGGTGTCCAGCTCCGGGCCAGTCATGGCGAACGGGAACAGTTCACGCTGATCGCGCAACTTGGCGAACTCTTCAGAAGCCAGCAGTTTGTCGAAAGCGTCTTTCCACCAGGCGTAGTCTTCATCGCTGACTTTTGGCCCGAGGTAGAAGCCGCGAACCACTGGCCAGACGATGTCGTAGCCTTGCTCTTTGGCGGTCGGAATGTCTTTCATTTCCGGCTCGTCCAGACGCTTCTCGGCGAACACGGCCAGCAGGCGCATGTCACCGCTCTGGATGTGCGGCATGGAGTCGGAGATGTCGGTGCTGCCAACCTGAATGTGGCCGCCGAGCAGGGCGGTGGCGATTTCACCGCCGCCTTCGAGGGCGACGTAACGCAGGTCACGCGGGTTGATCCCGGCGGCCTTGGCGATCAGGGCGGTCTGCATCCAGTCCTGGCTGCCGACGGTGCCGCCGGAGCCGATCACCACTTTGCTCGGATCTTTCTTCAACGCCTGAACCAGATCGTCCAGGGTCTTGTAAGGCGAATCGCTTTTCACCGCGATGGCGCCATAGCTTGTTCCAACGGCGGCCAGCCAGCGCACGGCGCTTTCATCAAAACGGCCGAACTTGCCTTGGGCCAGGTTCAACAGCGAACCGCTGGACCACGCCACCAGCGTGCCAGCATCGGCCGGACGCTGGGCGACCACCGCGTTGTACGCCACCGCGCCGACACCGCCGGGCATGTAGGTCACGCGCATCGGTTTGGTCAGCAGTTTCTGATTCACCAGCGCGCTTTGCGCCAGCTTGCAGGTCAGGTCGAAACCGCCGCCTGGCGAGGCCGGGGCGATACATTCCGGGCGTTTGGGTTCGGCGAGCAATTGGCCGGCGAACAGCAGGGCGCTGGCGGTGAGAGCAACTTTACGCAGTGATAAGTTCATTCAAGTCTCCTGGGGAGTTGTTGTTATAGGTTTACTGAATTACCAAAGGGCAACGCTATAGCTCACCAGCAGACGCACTTCATCGGCATCGCGAGCGGAGTAGTTGGAGCGGTAAGTGGCATTACGCAGGCGCACGGCGACATCCTTGAGCGCGCCGCTTTGTACGACGTATTTGATTTCGGTGTTGCGTTCCCACTCTTTGCCTTCGTCACCGTTCTTGAGCTTGATGTTGTCACCGCTCAGGTAACGGCTCATGAAGCTCAGGCCGGGGATGCCGAGTTTGGCGAAGTCGTAGTCGTAGCGCGCCTGCCAGGAATGCTCTTCGGCGCCGGCAAAGTCATTGATCTGAACGAAGTTGACCAGGTACGGGTCACTGCCATCGACATAAGGGAACGCGCTGTCGCCGGACATGTGCTGATAGCCGGCGCTGAATTTATGCCCGCTCAAGGCGTAGCTCACCAGGCCGTTGAGGGATTTGTTGTCGATCTTGCCGCCACGGGCCGCACCCTGGTCATCACTGATGGCCAGGCGCAGATCGGTGCCGAAAGTACCGGGGCCGAACGGTTGCGAAGCGACTACGCCGAGGAAGTGCTGGTTGTAGACCTCATCGAGTTGGGCGAAGTGGTAGCTGCCGGTGATTTTGTCGGTGAACTTGTAGTCCAGACCGCCAAAGTCGAAATGCTTGCCGGCTGCGGTGCCAGCGAAGCGGCTGTTCTTGTTGTTGAGGGCGATGTCCTCGAAATCGGTGCTGTCGCGGTCCTTGGCTTTCTCCAGACGCCCGCCGGTGAAGGTCAGGTTCTTGATCTCTTTGGAGGTCAGCATTCCACCTTCAAAAGTCTGCGGCAGGATGCGCCCGTCGTTGGGCTTGAGGATCGGCAGTTCCGGAATCAGGCTGCCGATTTTAAGTTCCGTGGCGGAGATTTTCACTTTGCCGGTCAGGCCAAGCTTGGAATACTCATCGGCCGCGCGGCCGTCGTCATGGGTTGGCAGCAGGCCGGTGCCGGTGCGATCGGGACTCGAATCGAGTTTGACCCCCAGCATGCCCAGCGCATCGACACCGAACCCCACGGTGCCGTCGGTGTAACCCGATTGCAGATTGAGCATGAACCCCTGAGCCCATTCGTCCCGCTTGGATTGCTGGGCGCTGGTACCGTCGCGAAAGTCGCGGTTGAAATACATGTTGCGGGTTTCGAGGGTTGCCGTACTGTCTTCGAAGAAGGCAGCCTGGCTCAACGGCGAAAAGCCGGCGAGGGCGGCAGCACTGGCAAGGGCGGTGTGGCTGAGGCGGGAAAAGCGAGCAGGCGGGCAAGCCTGTAGCTGCATGGACAGCATCTTGAAGTACTCCGTTTATTGTTCTTATTGGCGAAAACGCTTCGAGGCGTTTTTCGTACGCTATGTGCGGTAGCGACGGCAGTCGAAACTGTCCGTGGCTGGACTCTAACCGGCCAACCTTTCGCTAACCTTTCAGAAGACTTTCACGGTTTTCGGGCTTCACAGCGGCGGTTGCGGCTGTAAACTCCGCGCCAAAGAATGGCGTCGGCCATCCCTGAATGAGGTAAGGTTCCATGCGTGTTCTGCTCGTCGAAGACCATCTGCAGCTCGCCGAAAGTGTCGCCCAGGCGCTCAAGAGCACCGGGCTGACCGTGGATGTGCTGCACGACGGCGTGGCGGCCGACCTGGCGTTGAGCAGCGAGGAATACGCCATGGCGATTCTCGACGTCGGCCTGCCACGCATGGATGGCTTCGAAGTGCTGGCGCGCCTGCGGGCGCGGGGCAAGAACCTGCCAGTGTTGATGCTGACCGCCCGCAGCGACGTCAAGGATCGGGTCCACGGCCTGAACCTTGGCGCTGACGATTACCTGGCCAAACCTTTCGAACTGACCGAACTCGAAGCCCGGGTCAAAGCCTTGCTGCGCCGCAGTGTGCTCGGCGGTGAACGCCTGCAGCGCTGCGGTGTGCTGGCCTATGACCTGGACACCCGGCGCTTCACCCTTGGCGAAGAGTTGCTGACCCTGACCTCCCGCGAGCAGGCGGTGCTCGAAGCCCTGATTGCCCGTCCCGGTCGGGTGATGAGCAAAGAGCAACTGGCCTCGCAAGTCTTCGGACTGGACGAAGAGGCCAGCCCCGACGCCATCGAGATCTATGTCCATCGCCTGCGCAAAAAGCTCGACGGCCAACCGGTTGTCATCGTGACCTTCCGCGGTCTCGGCTACTTGCTGGAAAGCCGCGATGCATAAGCCCAGCAGCCTGCGGTGGCGGTTGCTGTGGAATCTGGCGCTGTTGCTGGTGGTGTTGATGCTGGCCAGTGGTTTGAGCGCTTACTGGAACGGTCGCGAAGCGGCCGACACCGCCTATGACCGGACCTTGCTGGCCTCTGCGAGGACCATCGCTGCGGGCGTCTCCCAGCGTGACGGCACGCTGAGCGCCGACGTGCCCTACGTGGCCCTCGACACCTTCGCCTACGACAGTGCGGGACGGATTTTTTACCTGGTCAACGACATCAATCAGAAGCTGATTTCCGGTTACGAAAACCTTCCGCCGCCGCCGCCGGGAACGCCGCGCACCGATGACTATCCGGCACTGGCGCGCTTCTATAACGCCAAGTACCAGGGGCAGAACGTGCGTGTGGTGAGCCTGCTCAAACCCGTGAGCGAGCCGAACATGAACGGCATGGCGGAAATCCGCGTGGCGGAAACCGATGAGGCGCGGGTCAGCATGGCCCGCAGCCTGGCGGCGGACACGTTGCTGCGTCTGGGCATGTTGGCGATGGGTGCGTTGTTGTTGGTGTGGTTTGCGGTCAGCGCCGCGTTGCGTCCGCTGGAACGCTTGCGTACCGCGGTGGAAGAGCGTCAGTCGGACGATCTGCGGCCATTACCGTTGGTGGAAGTGCAACGCGAATTATGGCCGCTGGTGCGCGCGCTCAATCACTTTACCGAGCGCTTGCGCGGGCAGTTCGAGCGTCAGGCGCAGTTCATCGCCGATGCCGCCCATGAGCTGCGTACGCCCCTGGCGGCGCTCAAGGCACGACTGGAACTGGGTTTGCGCTCGACCGAACCTGAAACCTGGCGCAATACATTGGAAACCGTCGCCCAAGGTACGGACCGTTTGACCCACCTTGCCAATCAATTGCTCTCGCTGGCACGGGTCGAAAACGGTGCCCGGGCCATCGCCGAGGGCGGCGCGCAGTTGCTTGACCTCAGTCAGCTGGCTCGCGAACTCGGCATGGCCATGGCGCCGCTGGCCCACGCACGTGGTGTGGCGCTGGCGCTGGAAGCGGACGAACCGGTGTGGTTGCGCGGCGAGCCAACGCTGTTGAACGAACTGTTGAGCAATCTGGTGGATAACGCGCTGGCGCACACGCCGTCGGGTGGCAACGTGATTCTTCGGGTCACGGCACCGGCCGTGTTGGAGGTCGAGGACGATGGCCCAGGCATTCCTCTTGAAGAGCGCGATCGGGTGTTCGAGCGCTTTTATCGGCGCAACCAGCAGGTGGCCGGTTCGGGGTTGGGACTGGCGATTGTTGGCGAGATCTGCCGCGCACATCTGGCTCAAATCAGCCTGCACGATGGCGAGCAGGCGGGGTTGAAGGTGCGGGTGAGTTTTATCGCCGGATAGTTTTTCGGTGTCTGGGCTGACCCCTTCGCGAGCAAGCCCGCTCCCACATGGTCCTGTGAACACAGATCAAATGTGGGAGCGGGCTTGCTCGCGAAGGGCGCGACGCGGTCTAGATTAGTAAAACATCGACCGCGACTCTTCCAGATCGCGGCACACTGCCTCGTTCTCCGGATCAATTCCCAGCTTTTTGAACGCCGGTACGCTGAATGCGTCGATACGGGCGAGGGGATGATCGGTGTCCTTGTGGCAATACAGGCTGGCCACTTGCACCAGATCGACATAGTCGACCCGCTCGGACTGTCGATTGAAGTCCAGATAAAGCCCCGGCACCTGTACCAGCATCTCCGGAAACTCCCAGACCCTGAGCAGTTTGTCGCCGAGCAGTGGATGAATGTGATCGATCACATGGTTGAGGCTGACCGGGTCAGCCAGCAGTTCATAGTGATCTTCGGCGTAGGTCAGGATCGGCAACACACCGATCTGATGCACCAGTCCGCCAAGGGCTGCCTGGTCGGGCTTGAGTTGCGTGTACCGGCGGCACAATGCATAGCTGATCCCGGCGATTTCCAGGCTTTTGCGCCAGACATCGCGCATTTTCTGTTCCACCACCTCGGAACGGGCATGGAAAATCTGTTCCATGACCAGACCGATGGCCAGGTTGCTGCTGTAATTGATGCCCAATCGAGTGATTGCCGTGTGCAGGTCAGTGACTTCCTGGGTCGCACGCAACAGCGGGCTATTGACCACTTTGATCAGACGCGCCGACAGCGCGGTATCGCGGCCGATCACTTTACTCAGGGTGCTGACACTGATTTCCGGGTCTTCGGCGGCCTTGCGAATCTGCAGGGCCACTTCCGGTAACGTTGGCAGAACCAGGTCATCGTTATCGATGGCCTCAACCAAATCCTGTTGGACCTTTTCCGCCAGCTCGCTCATTTCGTTTCTCTAGGTATTGCGACAAATGCTGCTGTTAACGCTGGATTTCGCGATCGCGATCCAGTTCGTAAGGCAGGTCGAGCAGGTGCAGGGCTGGCCCTTCGAGCGCGCCCAGATGGATATCCCCCCCGTCCGCTGCTTCGGCTTGCAGCACGGCCAGGAGTTCAATGTTTTGCCCGGCGTTGGCGGCCAGCACCACTTCGCCGATAGAGCTGCCGTGAGTAGGGGAAAACAAGGGTGTGCCAGGTTCAGGCAACTCGTTGGCATCCAGTGTCAGGCGATACAAGCGGCGCTTGAGTTTGCCCAGGTACTGCATGCGCGCAACGATTTCCTGGCCGGTGTAGCAGCCTTTCTTGAAGCTCACGCCACCCACGGCTTGCAGATTGAGCATCTGCGGGATGAACAGTTCGCGAGTGCTCGGCATGACCTGACCGATCCCTGCGCGGATCTGGCCCAACAGCCATTGATTCAGATCGCCTTTGGCCAATACGACGGCCAGCTTGCCCTTGATAAGGTCGGCCTGGTCGGCGGCGACCCAGAGTTCGGCGCGGTCCGGCGAGACGCGAATGGCGATCAAGCCGTCATTGCGCGCGACGCTGTCGGTGTCAGCCGGAAGATCAAGACCGAGGCTGATCAGCGCCGCATCGCCATGGTCGATGCCGAAGCGGACCCAGGCTGCGCTTTCGTCGGTCAGTTTGGATTTGGAAAACACCGCGTACTTTTTCAGGTCCGCCAGTTGCGGTTCCAGCAGTTCGGTGGCCATGGCCATCAGAACGCCGTCGCCTTCCAGCAGGATGCGGAAACTCGACTGCATCCGGCCCTTCTGCGTGCAGCGGGCGCCGAGGCTGGCCTGGGTGTCACTCAGGTAATTGAGGTTGCAGGTCAATTGGCCTTGCAGGAATTTGCCGGCATCCGCGCCGCGTACTGCGAGAACGCCTTCGTGAGACAGGGTGCAGAAAAAAGCAGAATCGGCCATGGGTCATCGCAGGATAAAGAGTCTGGGGGACATCATAAGGGGGCGCTCTTGAAATGGGTAGTTCACAAAGGATCGTTGGTGGCCGACCAAAGCCGAGTGTTCGACTCCGCCTGGGGCTGTATACTTGCCGCCTATTTGAGGAGCGCTCCATGGTCGAAGATGTTGAACTGAATCGCCTCTACTGGCACAGCCGCCGCGGCATGCTTGAGCTTGACGTGTTGCTGGTACCGTTCGTGAAGGAGGTCTATCCGCACCTCAATGATGTCGACCGCGATTGCTACCGCAAGCTGCTCGAATGCGAAGATCAGGACATGTTCGGCTGGTTCATGGAACGCGCCGAATCGGAAGATCCGGAGCTTCAGCGCATGGTTCGCATGATTCTGGATCGTGTCCAGCCCAAATAATGCGTTCGAATGCCGCTGGCATGCCTCACGGCAGTTGCTGGCGGCGTATCTTCTGGCCCAGCTGTTCGCGCTGGGTTCGCTGTGTCTTCTCTCTATACCGGTCTGGGCCAGTCTGCTCGGCGCTTTTTGCTGTCTGGCTCACGGCGCTTGGGCGTTACCGCGACAAATTCTGCTGACACACCCTCAGGCATTTCGCGGCTTGCGTCGCGATGCCGATGGCTGGCAGTTGTGGAATCAGGCAACAGGTTGGCAGCCAGTGCAGTTGCGACCGGACAGCTTGGCATTGCCATTGATTGTGGTGCTGCGTTTTCGACTTCGAGACGAGCGGCGGGTCAGATCAATCTGCGTTCCCCGCGACTCGCAGGCGGCGGATCTGCACCGGCGCCTGCGGGTTCGGCTCACGTTCAGTCGACGTAGGTGGGCGGCACCAGAATAGTGTCCAGGGCCACCGGCAGCATGTTCGGATAGTCGAGGGTGTAATGCAGGCCGCGACTCTCCTTGCGTTCCATGGCTGACTGGATCATCAGCTCGGCCACCTGGGCCAGGTTACGCAGTTCGATCAAGTCCCGACTGACCTTGTAGTTGCTGTAGAACTCGTCGATTTCATCCAGCAACAGACGCACGCGGTGCTGTGCCCGTTGCAAGCGCTTGTTGGTGCGCACAATGCCGACGTAGTCCCACATGAATCGCCGCAGTTCGTCCCAGTTGTGCGCAATGATCACGTCCTCATCGGAGTCGGTGACCTGGCTTGCATCCCAGACGGGCAGGGCGGTCGGAATCGAAACCTGCGGCAGCTGCTCAAGAATGTCCGCCGCCGCGGAGCGCGCGTAAACGAAACACTCGAGTAACGAGTTGCTGGCCATGCGGTTGGCGCCGTGCAGGCCGGTAAAGCTGGTTTCGCCAATGGCATACAGTCCCGGCACGTCGGTGCGCCCCTGCTGATCGACCATCACGCCGCCGCACGTATAGTGCGCCGCCGGAACCACTGGAATCGGTTGCTTGGTGATGTCGATGGAGAATTCGAGGCAGCGCTCGTACACCGTCGGGAAGTGAGTCTTGATGAACGCTTCCGGCTTGTGGCTGATGTCCAGATAGACACAATCGACGCCCAGGCGCTTCATTTCATGGTCGATGGCGCGTGCGACGATGTCCCGTGGCGCCAGCTCGGCGCGAGGGTCGAAGCGTTGCATGAAGCGTTCGCCGTTAGGCAGCTTCAGGTGTGCGCCTTCGCCGCGCAGGGCTTCGGTGATCAGGAAACTCTTGGCTTGCGGGTGATACAGGCAAGTTGGGTGGAACTGGTTGAACTCCAGATTCGCCACCCGGCAGCCCGAACGCCAGGCCATGGCAATGCCATCACCGCAGGCGCCGTCCGGATTGCTGGTATAGAGATAGACCTTTGCCGCGCCGCCCGATGCGAGGATCACAAAGCGAGCGGCGTAGGTATCGACTTCACCGGTCCCGCGATTGAGGACGTAGGCGCCGAGGCAGCGATCACCTTCAAGGCCCAGGCGCTTTTCGGTGATCAGGTCGACCGCGACCCGCTGCTCCAGCAGTTCGATGTTCGGTCGTTGCCTGGCCTTGTCGAGCAAGGTTCTGAAAATCGCGGCGCCCGTGGCATCGGCGGCATGGATGATACGCCGATGACTGTGACCGCCTTCGCGGGTCAGGTGGAACTCGAATCCGCCATCTTCGGTACCGGACTGTTCATCGCGGGTGAAGGGCACACCTTGGTCGATCAGCCATTGAATCGCCTCTTTACTGTGCTCGACGGTAAAGCGCACGGCGTCTTCGTGGCACAGGCCGCCGCCAGCATTGAGGGTGTCATCGACATGTGATTCAACGGTGTCGGTGTCATCCAGGACGGCAGCGACGCCACCCTGGGCCCAGAAAGTCGAGCCATTGGCGAGGTCGCCTTTGCTCAGTACGGCGATGCGCAAATGACCGGGCAAGGTCAGCGCAAGGCTCAAGCCGGCAGCTCCGCTGCCAATTACCAGAACATCGTGTTGAAACTGTTGGCTCATTTCAGGATTCCGCTCAAAGCGACCCGGGTCGGGGTTGGCGCAAGACACCTGGATCGGCGAGTCAAGACAGCCACACAGCCCACTAGTATATAGAGGGGGGGAGCGGCACAATAGCGAGCGCACATGGCATTGTGGAACTACTGTGAAGGAAAATACCTGACGCTTCGTCGGATGGTTTTTCGGCCGCTTCGGCGACAAGACGACTGTATCAACGATTTAACAGTTTTTTTCCATTCACGATTGCACAATGTCGCTCTTGCGCAGCTATAAATATTTGGAACTTTTGCCAAAGGCCCAAGACCAATAGACCGTTGCCTGATTCAAGGGACAGTGTCGGCTTCAACGCGGGATCTGTGATTTGATCCTTGCCGGCGAATCCGATGACAAGATTATTCGCGCAGCCGGGTTAACCCGCGCTGCGCTTTTCGTGCGTGCCAAATCAGAGCCCGCAGGAAACTTGCTTGGAGGGGGAGAACTTTTGCGAAAAGCCCGAGTCTATGTTTGCAAGTCTGGTTGTTTAGTTATGCAAGCCTCCTTCGAGCTCATCGAGGAGTGTTCATGCTAACCCAGGAAGAGGATCAGCAGCTGGTCGAGCGCGTTCAACGCGGCGACAAGCGAGCTTTCGATCTGCTAGTGCTGAAATACCAGCACAAAATTCTCGGGTTGATCGTGCGTTTCGTGCACGACACCCATGAAGCCCAGGATGTGGCGCAGGAAGCCTTTATCAAGGCGTACCGTGCACTTGGAAATTTTCGCGGGGACAGCGCGTTTTATACGTGGCTTTACCGCATCGCCATCAACACGGCGAAAAACTATCTGGTTTCACGCGGCCGTCGGCCGCCGGATAGCGATGTCAGTTCCGAGGATGCAGAGTTCTACGATGGCGATCATGGCCTCAAGGATCTCGAGTCGCCAGAACGTGCATTGCTGCGGGATGAGATCGAAGGCACCGTCCATCGAACCATTCAGCAACTACCAGAAGATTTGCGTACGGCTTTAACTTTACGTGAATTCGATGGTCTGAGTTACGAGGACATTGCGGCCGTCATGCAGTGTCCGGTGGGTACCGTGCGCTCCCGGATTTTCCGCGCTCGGGAAGCCATCGATAAAGCCCTGCAGCCGTTGTTGCAGGAAAACTGAGACAGCGGCGACAGCCAAGAGAGGAACGCCATGAGTCGTGAAGCCCTGCAGGAATCGCTGTCCGCAGTGATGGATAACGAAGCGGACGAATTGGAATTGCGTCGGGTATTGAATGCCTTTGACGATGTAGAAACCCGTGATACCTGGGCTCGTTATCAAATCGCTCGGGCAGTTATGCACAAGGATTTGCTGCTTCCACGTCTGGATATCGCTGCGGCAGTCTCTGCTGCGCTGGCTGACGAAGCCGTACCTGCAAAAGCCACCCGTGGTCCATGGCGCAGCCTGGGTCGTCTGGCGGTCGCTGCTTCGGTAACCCTCGCCGTACTGGCAGGTGTTCGTCTGTATAACCAGGACGAAATCGCTGGGGTCGAACTGGCTCAACAATCCAGTCAACCAGGTCTGGCCGTTCCTCAGGTCAAGGGGCCAGCAGTATTAGCAGGCTACAATGAGAGTTCGGAAGCCACTGGCCCTATGGCCAACGGCGTGTTGCAAGGTCAGCAAGGCTCGCACGATCAGCGTCTGCCAGGCTATTTGCGCCAACATGCTCAACAGGCTGCACTGAAAGGTACTGAGAGCGCTCTGCCTTACGCTCGTGCAGCAAGTCTGGAAAACCGTTAAGGAGGATCATGCGCGCCATCCCTCTACTTACGCTTCTGCTCGGTGGCTGGTTTGTTGTTCCAGCCCATGCTGATGAAGCCCAGAACTGGTTGACCCGTCTGGGCCAAGCCGAGCAACAGCAAAGTTTTCACGGTACATTCGTCTACGAGCGTAACGGTAGTTTTTCTACCCACAACATCTGGCACCGCGTCCAGGATGGCAAGGTCCGCGAGCGTTTACTCCAGCTCGACGGCTCGGCACAGGAAGTCGTGCGCATTGATGGACGTACTCAATGCGTTAGCGGCATTCTGATAGCAGGGCTTGGAGATTCCCCCAGCTCCGCTGCTCGTGCACTCGATCCACAAAAGCTAAAGAATTGGTACGATCTTGCCGTCATTGGCAAGTCGCGTGTGGCTGGGCGTGCGGCAGTAATCGTTTCACTGACACCTCGCGATCAACACCGCTACGGTTTTGAATTGCATCTGGATAAAGAAACCGGCCTGCCTCTCAAATCATTGCTTCTGAATGAACGAGGGCAGTTGCTGGAGCGATTCCAGTTCACGCAACTGGATACCGCCGATCTTCCGTCCGACAGCGACTTGCAGCCTAGTGCCGATTGCAAAACTATTGCCCTCGACAGTGACAAGGCTTCTGCAACCAAGTCAGCGCAAGTATGGCGTTCGGACTGGTTACCGCCTGGTTTCGAGCTGACCAGCAGTACCTCCCGCAAGGATCCAGAGACCAAAACCCAAGTCAACAGTCTGATGTATGACGATGGTCTGGCGCGTTTCTCGGTTTTCCTTGAACCGTTGAATGGCGCAACAATTACTGACACTCGCACCCAGTTGGGGCCGACCGTTGCAGTTTCCCGACGCTTGACTACCCCGCAAGGCGAGATGATGGTGACTGTGGTCGGTGAGATTCCGATTGGCACCGCTGAACGGATTGCGCTATCCATGCGCAGCGACGCCACTGCAACCAAGTAGTGAGCAGAAATCGAAATGTTTGGTGAGCATTTCAACTTGCAAATATCCCCGATTTTTTCTATAGGTCAGAGCCTCTCGGCTCTGGCCTTGTTTGTTGTTCCCGGAACAAAAATACCGGCGTATCGTTCCCGGTGTTCCTTGCTCCATATCGCTTAACCATGCTCGTCGTAACGGGAGCCGTATGTCGATACCACGCTTGAAGTCTTATCTCTCTATTTTTGCCACCGTGCTGGTGCTTGGTCAGGCGGTCGCTGTTCAAGCGGCTGAGTTGCCTGACTTCACACAGTTGGTCGAGCAGGCCTCGCCCGCGGTGGTAAACATCAGTACCACGCAGAAACTGCCTGATCGCATAGTGAGCGAGCAGATGCCCGACCTTGAAGGCTTGCCGCCCATGTTGCGCGAGTTCTTCGAGCGAGGTATGCCGCCACAGCCGCGTACGCCCCGCGGTGATCGTCAGCGTGAAGCCCAATCCCTGGGGTCGGGTTTCATCATCTCGTCTGATGGCTACATCCTGACCAACAACCATGTGATTGCCGATGCAGACGAAATCCTCGTCCGCCTCGCTGACCGCAGCGAATTGAAAGCCAAACTGATTGGCACCGATCCGCGTTCCGACGTGGCTCTGCTGAAAATCGAGGGCAAGGATCTGCCGGTCCTCAAGCTCGGCAAATCCCAGGACCTGAAGGCCGGCCAATGGGTCGTGGCGATTGGCTCGCCATTCGGTTTCGACCATACCGTGACCCAAGGTATCGTCAGCGCCATCGGTCGCAGCCTGCCAAACGAAAACTATGTGCCGTTCATCCAGACCGACGTGCCGATCAACCCGGGTAACTCGGGTGGTCCGCTGTTCAACCTGGCCGGTGAAGTGGTTGGCATCAACTCGCAGATCTACACCCGTTCCGGCGGCTTCATGGGCGTGTCGTTCGCGATCCCGATCGACGTCGCCATGGACGTTTCCAATCAGCTCAAAAGCGGTGGCAAAGTTAGCCGTGGCTGGTTGGGTGTGGTGATTCAGGAAGTGAGCAAGGACCTGGCCGAATCGTTCGGTCTGGAGAAGCCAGCTGGCGCATTGGTGGCTCAGATCCAGGATGACGGCCCGGCTGCCAAGGGTGGCCTGCAAGTAGGGGACGTGATCCTGAGCATGAACGGCCAACCGATCGTCATGTCCGCCGATCTGCCACACCTGGTGGGCGCGCTGAAGGCCGGCTCGAAAGCTGATCTGGAAGTGATTCGTGAAGGTAAGCGCAAGAATGTCGAGTTGACTGTCGGCGCTATCCCGGAAGAAGGCAAAGAGCTGGATTCGCTGCCGAAATCTACCACCGAGCGCAGCAGCAACCGGCTGGGTGTTTCCGTGGTCGAGCTGACGGATGAGCAGAAGAAAACCTACGACCTCAAAGGCGGCGTCGTGATCAAGGAAGTCCAGGACGGTCCTGCTTCTCTGATTGGCCTGCAGCCAGGCGATGTGATCACTCACCTGAATAATCAGGCAATCGGTTCCACCAAGGAGTTCACGGATATCGCCAAGGCGCTGCCGAAGAACCGCTCGGTGTCGATGCGGGTTCTGCGTCAAGGTCGCGCCAGTTTCATCACCTTCAAACTGGCTGAATAATCCGGTTGTTGGCTGAATAAAAAACCGCCTCGAAAGAGGCGGTTTTTTTGTGCCTGTCATTTTGTTTGAACAGCAGGTCAGCCCATCATGTCCTTGATCATGCGCTCCTGTTCCATCAGCTCACGTTGCCGTGCATCGATCCGCGATGACAGCGGGAAGTTGGTGCCTGCCTTGCGCTTGGCGAAGTCCAGTTGCTGAATGGCCTGGCGGTAATCCCCGACCAGGGCGAAGTACTCGGCGCGGGCCTGATGCAGGCCGATGATGTTGCCTGACAGACCGCGAGTCTCGGCCACCATGTACCAGACGTCCGGATCGTCAGGACGGCTCTTGAGCAGATTCTCCAGTGCTTTTTCCGCTTCGGGTGCACGGTTCTGCTTGAGCAGCAGGTCAACGCGCACCGAGTTCAGCGGATAGTTGCCGGGATACTGCGTCAACATTCGGTCAACCCGGGACTGGGCGTCCGGCAGACGATTGTTGGTGATGTCCAGATCGACCTGCGCCAGGTTGTAGATGATCTCGTTCGGCGACTTGGCCAGAAGCAGCTTGAGGTTTTCCCGTGCTTCATTCAGCTGGCCGCCCTTGATCTGCGCGATGGCCAGGCCATAGCGAGCGACATCATTTTTCGGGTTTTCATCAAGCTGGGCGCGAAAGCGTTTGGCGCCCAGGCCTGGGGTTTCTTCATAGATCAACTGGACCCGTGCACGAATCAGCTGATAACGCATAGTGTCTTCGATGCCGCCGGGTTTTGCCTGTTCGGCGCGGTTGCGCGTGTCAGCGATCCGCGACTCGGTCACCGGGTGAGTCAGCAGAAATTCCGGTGGCTTGGCGTCAAAACGATACTGGCGCGCCAATCGCTCGAACATCGTCGGCATCGACCGCGGGTCGTAACCGGCCTTTTCCAGATTGAGGATGCCAATACGGTCAGCTTCCTGTTCGTTCTGGCGAGAGAAACGCCGTTGTTCCTGAATGGCTGCCGCCTGCGTGCCCGCAATGGCCGCGATCCCGGCGTTACCGCCGCCGGCTGCGGCAATCACGATCCCGGCCAGCAGCGCGGCCATCATCGGCACTTGCATGCGCTGTTGGGCTTCGACGCCACGGGCGAAGTGGCGCTGCGACAAGTGAGCCAATTCGTGAGCGAGTACGGAGGCGTATTCGCCTTCGGTCTGGGCATTGAGGAACAAGCCGCCGTTAACCCCGACAATACCGCCCGGTGCGGCGAAGGCGTTGAGTTGCGGGCTGTTGATCAGGATGAACTCCAGGCGCCGGTCATTGACCTGGCTGGTCTCTACCAGCCTGTAGACGCTGGATTCGACGTAGTCCTTGAGCTGTGGATCGTTGAGCTGCGAAACCTGGCTGCGCAACAGCGCCAGCCAGGCACGGCCCAACTGATGTTCCTGTTGCGGCGAGACGATGGCAGAACTGGCGTCGCCGAGTGACGGCAGGTCGTCGGCGAAGCCCGGTGAGGCGAGCAGGCAAGCGAGCGTCAGCAGGGTAGGGCGCAAAAAAGTCATGCACAAAGCCTTAGTCGACAAAGACCTTACTGTAGCCGGACACTACGCTTCGGACCAGATATTCTAGCCGCTCGACCACCTGTCCCCGGAGTGATGCAATGACCGACGCTGTAGCCCATGACGCCGAGCTCGACGCCAGCGGCCTGAATTGCCCCTTGCCGTTGCTCAAGGCCAAGATGGAACTCAATCGACTGGCCAGCGGCGCAGTGCTGAAGGTCATTGCCACCGATGCGGGCTCGCAGCGCGACTTCCGCACCTTTGCCCGATTGGCGGGTCATACGCTGCTTCGTGAAGAAGATGAAGCGGGTGTTTACCGCTACTGGTTGAAAAAAGCCTGAATTCTGCTGCGTTCGTTTCTAAGGATTATTGATGTTCAAAGTGTTACGCGACTGGATTCAGCGCTACTTCTCCGACGAAGAGGCTGTTGTGCTGGCGGTCCTGCTGTTTCTGGCGTTTACCGCCGTGCTGACGCTGGGCGGCATGCTTGCGCCAGTGCTGGCCGGGATGGTGCTGGCGTACCTGATGCAAGGGTTGGTCGTCACCCTCGAACGCCTGCGCATGCCGGGCGGGGTGGCGGTGGGACTGGTCTTTGCGTTGTTCATGGGGCTATTGCTGGTGTTCATCGTGGTTGTGGTGCCGTTGCTCTGGCATCAGTTGATTACGCTGTTCAACGAGTTACCCGGCATGCTCGCCAAGTGGCAGTCGCTGTTATTGCTGCTGCCCGAGCGCTACCCGCATCTGGTATCCGATGAGCAGGTGCTGCAGGCCATCGAAGTGGCGCGGGGCGAGATTGGCAAGTTCGGCCAGTGGGCGCTGACGTTCTCGCTGTCGAGTCTGCCGTTGCTGGTGAACATCATGATCTACCTGGTGCTGGTGCCGATCCTGGTGTTTTTCTTTCTCAAGGACCGGGAGATGATCGGTCAGTGGGTGCGTGGTTACTTGCCCCGTGAGCGGGCGCTGATCACCCGCGTCGCTCATGAGATGAACCGGCAGATTGCCAATTACATTCGCGGCAAGGTCATCGAGATTTTCATTTGCGGTGGCGTGACCTACATCGGTTTCGTTGTTCTGGGCCTGAACTACGCGGCGCTGCTGGCATTGCTGGTGGGCGTGTCGGTGGTGGTGCCTTACGTCGGCGCTGTGGTGGTGACCGTGCCGGTCATGCTGATTGCGCTGTTCCAGTGGGGCTGGAGCGATCAGTTCATTTATTTGATGGCGGTCTACGGGATCATCCAGACGCTGGACGGCAACGTGCTGGTGCCGCTGCTGTTCTCGGAAGCGGTCAATTTGCATCCGGTGGCGATCATCTGCGCGGTACTGTTGTTTGGCGGGCTGTGGGGCTTTTGGGGTGTGTTCTTTGCGATACCGCTAGCAACCCTGTTCAAGGCTGTACTGGACGCGTGGCCGCGCAAAGAACCGGTGGTGGCGCCGCTGCTTTAACAGTCCGCTCAAATTTTCCAGTGAGGCTAATGGCCTCTTCGCGAGCAAGCCCGCTCCCACATTAGACCGCGTTCGTCTGAACAACTCGGTCAAGTGTGGGAGCGGGCTTGCTTGCGAAGGCATCCGATCAGGCGCCAAAAAACTTAGGCCTTGTTCAGCGCCTGAGCGGCAGCCAGAACAGCATCCACATGCCCCGGCACCTTCACACCACGCCATTCCTGACGCAGCACACCGTCCTTGTCGATCAGGAACGTGCTGCGATCAACACCCATATATTCTTTTCCATAGAGCTTTTTCAGCTTGATCACGTCGAACTGCTGGCAGAGCGCTTCTTCCTTGTCGCTGATCAGCTCGAAGGTGAACGCCTGCTTGGCCTTGAAGTTTTCGTGTGATTTCAGGCTGTCGCGTGACACGCCAAAGACTTCGGTATTGGCGGCTTTAAAGGCGTCGAGCTGGTCACGAAAGCCCTGACCCTGAGTGGTGCAGCCTGGCGTGCTGTCCTTCGGATAGAAGTAAATCACCACCTGCTTGCCTTTGAGGCTCGCGAGGTTGACGGTCTGCCCGCTGGTGGCGGGTGCTTCGAAGTCGGCAACCGGTTGGTCGATGGCAACGGCCATGAAAGCTTCCTTACATTGGGTTTTGTGGGCGCCACGGTTCGATCAGGGCATCCAGGTTCAGCGCGTCGGCGAAATCCAGGAACTGATCGCGCAGCCAGCTGATTTGCACCCCGGCCGGCAAGGTCACGGTAAACGTGGCATTGAGCATGGTGCCGCCGGTTTGCGGAGCCTGATAGGTGTCACAGGTCAGGTTTTCCAGCTCGACGTTGTGGTCCATGAAGAACTGGCACAGCTCGTTGATGATGTCCGAGCGGTAAGCCGAGCTGACATAGGCGACGTAAGGCAGGGCTTGAGGACGATTCTCCAGCGCTGCGCTGCGCACCACGTTGACCGTAAAGGCGTGCTTCTTGGCGAGGCTCGGCAGGCTGCCTTCGAGGCGCGCAAGGGCATCCCAGCTGCCGGAGATCTCGAGGATCAACGCACTGCACTCGCCATGACGCGTCAGGCGAGAGGTGACCACGGCGCAGCGGTTTTCATGGCTGGCGCGGCACAGGACGTTAGTCAGCTCCATGGGGTTGGCGCCGAGGGCACTGATGACAAGGAATTGTTCGCGAACTGTGGGGGTGGACATGCAGCATTCCTAAAGCGATGAGCGGTCGATACTTCTACGGGCTTTTTTTACCGGGAGCGAGCCTGCGGATGCGAATTCAAAAAACCCGAGCCACAAGGTTGCAACATGCTCCAGTGAGGCAGGAGCGAGGGGCGGCAACGCTGGATCGGGGCTTGTGATGCCGAAAATGGAGGCTGGAACCCGGCGTACGAGCTTATCAGTACCGATCAAAGTCTGAAGGGTAGCGAAAAGCGACGCCAAGGGGAATGGCAGCAGCGCAGTACTTTGCTTGTGCAAGCATCTTGGCGCCAGTACCATTACCGCTCTCTTTTTCCGGCAGGAGCGGTTTCATGATTGCGGGCAGTATGGTGGCACTGGTCACACCCATGGATGCACAAGGGCGTCTTGACTGGGACAGCCTCAGCAAACTCGTGGACTTCCACCTTGAAAACGGCACCCATGCCATTGTCGCGGTCGGTACTACCGGCGAGTCGGCAACCCTCGATGTGGACGAACACATCGCTGTCATCAAGGCCGTGGTCAAGCAGGTCAATGGCCGTATTCCGGTCATCGCCGGTACCGGCGCCAACTCGACCCGCGAAGCCGTAGAACTGACCCGCAACGCCAAAGCGGCCGGCGCCGACGCCTGTCTGCTGGTCGTTCCGTACTACAACAAGCCGACTCAGGAAGGCTTGTACCAGCACTTCAAGCACATTGCTGAAGCGGTCGACATTCCACAGATCCTCTACAACGTTCCTGGCCGCACCTCCTGCGACATGCAGGCCGAGACCGTGATTCGCCTGTCCACTGTGCCGAACATCATCGGTATCAAGGAAGCCACCGGCGACATGAAGCGTGCCAAGGCAATCCTTGATGGCGTGAGCAAGGACTTCATCGTGCTGTCCGGCGATGATCCGACCGCTGTCGAGCTGATCCTGATGGGCGGCAAGGGCAACATCTCCGTCACCGCCAACGTCGCCCCGCGCGAAATGGCTGACCTGTGCGAGGCCGCGCTCAAGGGCGACGCCGAGACTGCACGGGCAATCAACGAAAAATTGATGCCGCTGCACAAGGATCTGTTCATCGAAGCCAACCCGATTCCGGTGAAGTGGGCTTTGGTCGAAATGGGCCTGATGCACGAAGGCATTCGCCTGCCGCTGACCTGGCTGAGCGCACCCTGTCATGAAACGCTTCGCACGGCCCTGCGCCAGTGCGGCGTCCTGGTTTAATTGAGGAAGTACTACGCATGAAGCGATTGGCCGGACTTTCCGCACTTGCCTTGATCATCTCCAGCACCAGTGGCTGCGGATGGGTCTGGGGCCCGGAAGGTTATTTCCGTGACCGCGGTAGCGATTACCTGGAAGCGCAACAGACTGCACCCATGCAACTGCCGCCGGATGTCAGCACTGCCAAACGTCTGGATCCGCTGTTGCCGATCCCGCGCAACGTGGCCGATGACTCCGTCAAGGGCGAGTACATCGTTCCTCGTCCGCAGCCGTTGTCGGCAGCGGCTGACGCCAGCGCCTACTCCCTGCAAAAGACCGGTGATTCGCGTTGGATCGTCGCTCAGAACCCGCCGGCCGAAGTCTGGCCAGTGGCCGTGCAGTTCTTTCAGGACAACGGTTTCCGTCTGGACGAACAGCGTCCGCAAACCGGCGAATTCACTACCACCTGGCAGCATTCCGACGAACTGTCCGCTGCAATGGCCAAGCGCCTGAGCGCAGCCGGTGTCGGCGCTGACAGCGAAACCCGCGTGCGGGTCCGCATCGAGCCAGGCGTGCAGCGCAACACCAGTGAAATCTACGTGGTCAGCGCCGAGCGTCCTGCCGGTAGCACCTCCGACGTGGCCTTCACCAACCGTTCGGTCAACACTGGCCTGGACGCGGCACTGGTCGACGACATGCTCGCGAGCATGAGCCGCACCTCGGAGAAGGGCGGTTCGGTCTCCATGCTGGCTTCGCGTGACTCCGATACGCCAAGTCGTGTCAGCCTGAGCGAAGACGGCAGCGGTAACCCTGTCCTGAACGTCGGCACCGACCTGGATCGTGCCTGGTCGAGCGTTGGTCGTGCGTTGGAACAGGGCGAATGGCGCGTTGAAGACATCAACCGCAGCCTGGGTCTGTACTACATCAACCTGGCCGAAAAAGCCGAGAAAAAGGACGAGAAGCCAGGTTTCTTCAGTGGCCTGTTCGGCAGCAAGCCGAACAAGGAAGAAGTTGAAGCCCGTGCCGAGCGTTATCAGGTTCGCCTGAGCAAGGTTGGCGAAAACGTCCAGGTCACCGTCGAGAAAAACATCAACACCGTGGCGCCGGCCGATGTGGCGCGCAAGGTACTGAGCGTGATTCAGGACAACCTGGGCTGATCACATGCGTTTTGCCGTTCTCGGCAGCGGTAGCCAAGGGAACGGCACGCTGATAGCCAGCGCTGACACGTATGTGCTGGTGGATTGTGGTTTCTCCCTGCGGGAAACCGAAAAGCGTCTGCTGCGCCTGGGGGTTAACCCGGCGCAGTTGAGCGCGATACTCGTGACCCACGAACATGCCGACCACGTGCATGGCGTGGGTTTGCTATCTCGGCGCTACAATCTGCCTGTCTACCTCAGTCGCGGTACCCTGCGCGGGATGCGCAAACCAATTGAACCGGCTGGCCTTCTGGCCGGCGGCGAGCAACTGCAGATCGGCGCACTGAGCATCGGCGTCATTGCCGTGGCCCATGATGCACAGGAACCGACGCAATACGTCTTCAGTGACGGTGAGCGGCGTTTCGGCCTGTTGACCGACCTGGGCTCGTATTGCAACAAGGTGCTGGACGGCTATCGGGATCTCGATGCGTTGATGATCGAGTCCAACCATTGCCGTGACATGCTGGCTCGCGGTCACTACCCGTACTTTCTCAAGCAACGGGTGGGCGGTGAACTGGGGCATTTGAACAACCATCAGGCGGCATTCCTGGTGTCCGAGTTGGGCTGGCAAGGCCTGCAACACCTGGTCCTGGCCCATCTGAGCAGCAAGAACAACCTGCCGCAGCTGGCCCGGCAATGTTTTGTCGACACCCTCGGGTGCGACCCGGACTGGCTGCAACTGGCCGATCAAGATTCAGGGCTCGACTGGCGACACATCGCCTAGCCCACCTACTTAGCAAGCGGAGCCCATCATGGAAAAACGTGAAGAACTCTACCGCGGCAAAGCCAAATCGGTTTTCAAGACCGACGACGCTGACCGCTTGATCCTGCTGTTTCGCAACGACACTTCGGCGTTCGACGGCAAGCGCATCGAGCAGCTCGACCGCAAAGGCATGGTGAACAACAAGTTCAACGCCTTCATCATGCAGAAACTCGAAGCAGCCGGCGTGCCGACCCAATTCGACAAACTGCTGGGCGACAATGAATGCCTGGTGAAGAAGCTGGACATGATCCCTGTCGAGTGCGTCGTGCGTAACTACGCCGCCGGCAGCCTGGTCAAGCGCCTGGGCGTCGAAGAGGGCATGAAGCTCAACCCTTACACCTTCGAACTGTTCCTGAAGGACGACGCCAAGGGCGACCCGTTCATCAACGAGTCCCACGTCGTGGCATTCGGTTGGGGCACCGCCGAGCAACTGGTTCGCATGAAAGAACTGTCGCTCAAGGTCAACGAAGTCCTGAGCAAACTGTTCGACGACGCCGGCCTGCTGCTGGTCGACTTCAAACTGGAGTTCGGCGTGTTCTCCGACGGCTCCATCGTCCTGGGCGACGAATTCAGCCCGGACGGCTGCCGTCTGTGGGACAAGGCCACCGGCAAGAAAATGGACAAGGACCGCTTCCGTCAGGGCCTCGGTGACGTCATCGAAGCTTACGAAGAAGTCGCCAATCGTCTGGGCGTACCGCTTTAATCGACGCAAGCATCTGATAGCACGGAAAAATTTCGCTTAGGGGGTTCGCTTCCGGCAAAAGTGTTGTTATGATGCGCGCCGTTGGAGAGATGCCAGAGTGGCCGAATGGGACGGATTCGAAATCCGTTGTACCTTCACCGGTACCTAGGGTTCGAATCCCTATCTCTCCGCCATTATTGAATAAGACTAAGCCCCTGAAATTGTTAAAGATTTCAGGGGCTTTTTCGTTTCTGGCGTTTCGTTTAGGGCAAATTTGCCGACTGTTTCGCCGGCGAGCGGTACGACTTACTCGCGAAACACAGGTGATATCGCTCTTTGCTATCGAACCTGAACTCTCGCCTGGATCACCCACAATCCCAGCAACGTCAGAGCAGCAAAGCCGCCACCCATCAAGAACGTGCCTTGGAAGCCTACCGTGTCCCACAGCGCTCCAGCGATGACGCTGGCCAGCAGCAAGGCCAACCCGGTCAATAGGTTGAACATGCCAAATGCCGTCCCGCGCAGTTCAGCCGGCGCGCAATCGGCGATCAGGGCGGCGAATACCCCTTGGGTAAACCCCATGTGCAGCCCCCATAGAACGACGCCGATGATCAGGCCTCCGATACCCGGCGCGAACGCCAGCGTCAGGTCGGCAGCAATCAGCAATATCAGACCTGCGCCGAGCACCGCCACGCGGCTGACACGATCAGACAAGGCCCCGGCGGGATAGGCTGACAGTGAGTACGCCACCCCCATCAGGACAAGCACCGCTGGCGCCCACATCGGCGCGAGCCCGACGGCCTGGCCGCGCAGAATCAGAAAGGCTTCGCTGAAACGCGCCAGGGTGAACACCGCAGCGACACCCACCACCCACCAGTAACCAGCGCCCAGTCGGGCTAATTCCCGTCGGCTCAAAGGCGCACGCACCCGGTGCGTCCCTTCCACTGGTTTGGGTTCATGAACGAACACCAGCAGCACCGCGACGGCAAGGAAGGCCGGGATGACGGCCACCCAGAACACGGTCTGGAAGTGGTTCGCGGTTAGCCACATCAACCCGATCGCCAGCAACGGTCCCAGGAATGCACCTACGGTATCCAGCGTTTGCCGCAGGCCGAAAGCTGCGCCCCGTATCGCGGGCGGCGTGATGTCGGCCACCAACGCATCGCGCGGCGCGCCGCGAATACCTTTGCCAATGCGGTCGATAAAGCGAGCCCCGATCAGCCAGTCCAGCGAGCCCGCCAAAGGAAAGATCGGTTTGGACAGTGCCGCCAACCCATAGCCCAACGCTGCGAGCAGTTTGCGCTTGCCCAATCGATCGCTGAGTGCCCCGGAGAATACCTTGGTGATCGAGGCCGTAGCCTCGGCTATGCCTTCGATGAGACCCACCGCCAAAACGGAGGTCCCTAGTACGGTGACCATGTAGAGCGGCAACAATGCATGGATCATCTCTGAGGAGATGTCCATCAGCATCGAGACGAAGCCCAGCGCCCAGATGCCGCCAGGCATGGTGCGCCAAACGTTGCCGGTTGACGTTTTCTTGATTGGCGCAGCAACCGAAGTGCCATCTGACTTGTCGGTGGTTTTCATCATGAGCCTCGAAATCCTTGTTTGGCACAGGCCTCTAGCGCCTCGCACCCCCGCAGCCGCGTTGCCGCTACCTCCGCCAAGATACGCTGTATCGATGAGTGATTTCGATCAAACAGATTGCGCCGATCCCACATCAGTTTGTTCTGGCTTACGGTGTAACCCTGGTCATTAGCTATCATGCAATACAGGGCAAATCACCGGATGACGGGGGAATGCATGAACAGATGGCGACGGATTTGGGTGTTTGTGAAGCTGGTGGCAGCATTTGCGGCATGCCTGGCTGTTGCTGTTCAGGCTTTCAGCTACATGTTGGAAAGCCCCGATGCAGCGCAGATGCATCCTTTGAGCATTTTGGTGGTTGGACTGATCTTTGGCTTCGTCACCTATGGAATCCTTTCACTGATTGAAAGGCTTGTGCGGGTTTTCCTGCCCCATCCTGACCCAGTCACCACCACGGTAACGGCTCAACCTCAAACCGACCATGAGGAAGATGCCGTGGTGATGGAAGAACAGCCTTTGGCCCTGTCAGCTGACGATTCAACTCAGCAGAAAAATCAGTGAACAGTCTGTAAGGCAGGTATTACCGGGCGATCACCAACGGCTTGAATCAGCGTTTTTGCGTCGGACCAGACAGCATCGCAGCGTAAGAAAAATATGCTTCTTCAAGGGAAAAGTTACTCAGCGCAGTCACCCAATTTACCGCCCCCCCGAATCTGTTGGTCGTCCCGCCAATCAAGGCTGAATCTGCGAAACATCCCCTGACATTGAAAGGCCCTGCTGCAAAAAATCCTCATCTACTCTCGTTTCGCAGACCACTGATCTGCCGTCATCAGCAATCGCAAGGAGCGAGCAATGTATTTCGAGATTTACAGGCAAACCCGTGGCATCGCACAGACCGGCAAAGGTCAATGGCGGTGGCGTTTGAGGGCGGGTAACCATGAAACGATTGCCAGTGGGGAGGCTTACGTCAACAAGTCTGATTGTGTGCATGCCATTAGTTTGATCAAAGGGACCCATGATCAGACCCCGGTCAAGGAAATCTAGGCTTCAGGTCCTGAAGCTGCTCAGTCAGAGCAGCTTCGTTTCAACGGGCGGCCTTATGGTTATGAGTGCCGCTGCCGGATTCCGGATTAAACACAAACTGCTTGAGTCGCATAGACGCCGATTGCGACAGCTACCTAAACTGTCATCAGATTTGGGAGCGGGGTCAGTGGATGAATCGTAACGAACTACGCAAGGCCGACATCAACCTGATGGTGGTGTTTGAAACGCTGATGCTCGAACGCAACGTCACCCGGGTGGCGGAAAAGTTGTTTCTCGGCCAGCCGACGATCAGTTCGGCGCTCAATCGCTTGCGCACGATGTTCAACGACCCGCTGTTCATTCGCGTCGGCCATCGTATGGAGCCGACGGCACGGGCCGAGGAGATTATTCTGCACCTGTCGCCGGCGCTGGATTCGTTGTCGGTGGCATTGAGCCTGACCCATGATTTCGACCCCGCCAGCAGCACCATGACCTTTCGTATCGGGCTGTCGGACGATGTCGAGTTTGGCCTGCTGCCACCGTTGCTGCGCGCCTTGCGCCAGGAAGCCCCCAAGGTGGTGTTCGTGGTGCAGCATGTCGATTATTGGCGGATTCCGGATTTGCTGGCGTCCGGCGATATCACCGTTGGTATCAGCCAGACTCGCGGGCTGCCGGCCAATGCCAAGCGCAAGTTGTTGCGGCACATCCTGCCGAGCATTTTGCGCGCGGACGCATCGGACACACCGTTGACGCTCGATGAATATTGCGCACGACCGCACGTGCTGGTTTCCCACACCGCCAATGTCAGTGGTTACGCCGATGAGTGGCTGGCGGAGATTGGTCGTACGCGCCAAGTCGTCCTTTCCGTGCCGCAATACAGCTCGTTGCCGGCCTTGCTTGCAGGGACCGATCTGATCGCCAGCCTGCCGGACTACGCCGCCGAAGCGATGGCCGCGTCCGGCCAGCTGTTCAAGGAACCGTTTCCGTTCAAGACGCCGACCCTGGATCTGTCGATGGTCTGGCTCAGCCATGTCGATACCGACCCGGCCGAGCGCTGGTTGAGGTCGCGGCTGGAGGCGTTCATGAGTGAACGCGCGGTTTTACCGCTCGAGTGAGTAGGGCGATGCTGTGTTATATGTACGATCTTTCTGCCCACTTTCAGGAGCTCAGTCATGCCTCACCTGCACATGGAATACACCGCCAACCTGCCCGAGCTCAATGCCGACGTGGCGTTGATCCGGCTCAACAATGCGTTGGTGGCTTCCGGTCAGTTTGCTGCCGAATACGACATCAAGAGCCGAGCGGTGAAGGTTGAGACGTTCAAGGTCGGCACGGTGTCAGGTGAGCGAGCCTTTGTGCATGTGAAACTGGCGCTGTTGAGCGGTCGTTCGCCGCAGATCAAGCAGCAGTTGTCCGAAAGTTTGCTGGCGGTGGTGCAGGAGCTGTGTGAATGGCCGAAGGACATTGAAGTCCAGCTGGCCGTGGAAATCCTCGACATCGATCGAGAGTCCTACACCAAGATTGCCATCAGCCACTGAGTTTCAGGCCATTTCCTGCTCGGTGCAGGCCTTGACCACTTGCTCGCGCAGCCAGGTGTTGGCGCTGTCCTGATCGACATTCTGGCTCCACTGCATGTCGAGGCTGAAACCCGGCAAGCCGTTGGGCGCTTCGCAATGATTGAAGATCGCGTCGTTGGCCAGCAATTGCTGGATACGCCGAGGCAGGGTCAGGATGAAGTCGGTGCCGGTGATCATCTTCAGTGCCGCGCTGTAGCTGTTGGAGCGCGCGACGATCTTCCGTTTTTGCGCCTGCTGCGCCAGCCAGCCGTCGACCATGTTGGTGGTGGAGGTCCAGGGTGTCGGGAACACGTGTCGGCGTTCAACAAAGGCTTGCAGGCTTAAACGCGGCTCCAGCGGTGTGGCACGTTTATCGAAGACACAGACCAGGTCGTCCTCCAGCAGCATCCGGGATTTGAAATCGCCGTGACTGCGATGAAAGTTCGGGCCGAAGCAAATCACCAGGTCGAGGCTGCCGTCGCGCAGTTCTTCGGCCGGAATATCGGTTTCGAACTTGTGCATGTTGACCATGACTGGAAGGTCGGCGAAATCGAAGCTTTTCAACAGGCGCGGCAGGATCAACTGCTCGAAGTATTCCGGTGCGCAGATATTGAAGGTGACGGGTTGCAGGGTGGGGTCGAATGCTGGCGCACCGGCGTGACACAGGTTGATGCTTTCCAGGATCTTCAGCACGTGGGCGTACATGGTGCTGGCTTTGTAGGTGGGGCGCATACCCGCGCGGGTATTGATGAACAACTCGTCTTCGAAACTGGTACGCAGCTTTTTCAGGCAGTAACTCACGGTGGACTGGCTGACGCAGAGCGCCTCGGATACACCGCTGACGCTGCTTTGCTCATACACGGCGATAAACACCATGAGGTCCTGCATATCGAGCTTTCTAAGCAAGTTACTGTTCAACATCCGTTCGTCTCGCTGTGCTCCTTGCGCTGACTGTGCGCAAACTTGTGCGAGTGATCCTAACGGAACGATGGTGCCAGGAGAATGCCTTGTAGGCGTTTTCATGGAAAGTTGTGGGGCAATTCCAGAGGCCTTCAGTCCTGAACGGCGACAGGTACCCCGCGGCGGCTGGACATCAGCAGTGCCCACATACCGACTCCGACCAGCAACGCGCCAATGATTTCCAGCGACAGTGGCGACTGACGTAACCAGAACCAGTGAAACAATGTAAGAAACAGTGTGCTCAGGTAAATGTAGGAAATGACCGAGGAGGGGGCGATAACGCCGATGGCCCGATGCAGCAGCCAGAAGGTCGCCAGCGTGGCGAACACCGCCAGGTAAATCAGCCACCAGAAATCGCTCACGGTCAGCAATGACGCCGATCGCCAGCCGCCGCTGAACCCACAGAATGTCAGCAGAAACAGCGCGCCGAACAGCATGTTCCAGAACGTCATGCCCACCGGGCCGCGACCCTTGAGGCTGCGAGTCTTGAGCCGTTGACTCAGGGGCGAATAGAGCGCCATCGCCAGGCAACCGACGCCATACACCGACACTGCATACAGCGAAGGCAGCTCACCAGGGCCTGCGCCTTTCAAAACCAGCAACACGGCCCCGGCAGCGGCAATCAGCATCGGCAGCACCCGTTGTTTCAGGTGGCTGTCGGGCATCAAAACGGCTTCGAACAGCAATGTCAGCAGTGGCACCAAGGTGAACATCGTCCCGGTGTTGACCGCCGAGGTATAGCGCAGAGCCTCGAACAGCGAGCCGAAATACACCGCCAGCAGCAAGCCGAGTACGGCATGGCCGAACAGTCCGCGGGCGGTCATGGCGGTATCGCCCTTGAACAGCAGCAGCGGCAAAAATACCAGGGCGCAGAACAGCAGGCGCAAACCGGTCAGAAGGATCGGGTCGATGGCTTGGCTGACCTGTGCTGCCGCCGAAAACGATGCAGCGATCAACAGTGCCCAGAGCAACATGCCGACGTGAGCGGCGGCGAAACCGGTGTGTTTCATGGTGGGGTTTCCGGGTCAGTGAATGTGTTGGGCGTAATGCCGCGGATCGAAGCGCAAGACCATCAGGACCATCAGTGCCATGACGCCGGTCAGTGACCACCAGGCCCATTCGAAGCTGCCAAGCTGATCGCGGATCAACCCGGCAATCAGCGGCGAGAGACCGGCGATCAGGTAGCCGATGCCTTGCACGAACGCGGTCAGGCCACCGGCACGCTGGGGATTGTCCAGATGATCCAGGGACACAATCAGGCTCATCGGGAACAGTCCGCCGATACCGAGCCCCAGCAGACATGGCCATAACAGAGCCAGGTGTTGCGGACTGAGAACAAGCCCGCAGAAACCGGCCATGATCAGCGCCAGCAACACCACCAGCACCACGCGCCGGTCACGGCTGCGGTTGGCGATGGCCGGTGTCAGCAGGCCGGACAACACTTCCATGGCGGTCAGGAAACCCAGCAGCAACCCGGCGTTTTGTTCGCCCCAACCCTTTTCCACGTAGTACGGCGCCAGCCAGGCCAGCACACAGGTGTAGGACGCCGTGCCCAGGCCGAAGAAGATTGCGAGCAGCCAGGCGCGGGAATTGCCGAAGAAGGAGCCATTGCGCTGCGCCTGAGCAGTCTGCGCCGGCAGCCTTTCACGTTGCACGCACCAAAACAGCAGCGCTACCAGCGCCAGTGCCGCCCAGATCGCCAGGCCTACGCGCCAGCTGCCAGTGCGGATCATCACCAGCGGCGCAAACGACGCCGCAATCGCTGCGCCGCCCATGATCGACGTGACGTAGAGCCCCATGCACACGGCAACGTTGTCGCTGAAGCGGGATTTGATCAGCGCCGGCATCAACGCCTGGATCAGCGCGATACCGATACCCGCCAGCACGGCGCTGAGGATCAGTTCGGCCGCCGAATCGAGGAATAACCGCGATACCGTGGCCACGCCGATGATCAGCAGCGAGAGCACCACGGTGCGTTGTTCGCCGATTCGTTGGCTGACGCCCAGCCCAAAGAACATCGCCAGCCCCATTGCCATCACTGGCAGCATGGTCAACAACGAGGCCAGGCTGAAACTCAGTGCAATGTCGCCGCGAATCGCTGACAGCAAAGGACCGACGGCGGCCATGGACGGTCGCAGGTTCAGGGCGACAAGAATGATGCTGAATATCAGCCAGAGGGCGGGGCGGGAGATTACGCGAACGTTTTCCATCTATCGGACCTTGAATGACAAGGAGCCGATTAGGCGCGCGAGGCCTGCGGGCCGCAAATCAGAAAGTCCGGGGCAGTATTTAGAAATTAAATACTTCTGCCGTGACATTGAACCCTGTGGGAGCGGGCTTGCTCGCGAAAGCGGTGTGTCAGTCGCTACTCATGTGGCTGACACGCCGCTTTCGCGAGCAAGTCGAATCGTCGCACCGCCGCTCCCACATTGGATAGTGGTGTTTTGGAGGTTGATTGTTTAGTCGTATCGCAACCAAAGTTCTTCAAATCCCGATTTAACGGCTTATCTACCCGTGTGACGCTGCGGCTCATCTGTTTCCTGTGGTTTTTTCTATGGACGGTTGTCCCGTCGCACTTCCCTGCGAATTAGCCTTTTGGGCGCTGTGGCACTGCCGTCACGCGCGCCCACCGGATTCCTGCATTTCCCGTTGATTGTTCTTACAGGTCCCGCGCTATGCGCCGGGATCAAAGCGGCGACGCCTGTGCGTTTGCCTGACGCGGAAATAAGAGAATTGCCATGAGCGTTGCCACGACATCTTTCGCCTCCAAGCAAGAAGCCCTGACCTTTCTGGAACAGAACCCGGATATCGAGATGTTCGAGTTGTTCATCCTCGACAATAACGGTGTACCGCGGGGCAAGTTGCTGCACCGCGATGAGTTGCTGGCGGTGTACGAAAGCGGGCGGCCATTGCCGAGCACCATTCTTGGCCTGACCATCAACGGCGATGACGTGGAAAACTCTGGCCTGGTCTGGGACGTTGGCGATATCGACTGCCGGGCGTACCCGATCAGCGGCAGTTTGACGCGCATGCCGTGGCGGCTGATTCCTACGGCGGCGGTGCAGGTCAGCATGCACCCGAAAGAGGGCATGCCCGCGACGATTGCCGATCCACGGCATCTGCTGGCGAAAGTTATCGAAGGCTTGCAGGCCGACGGTTATTACCCGGTGATGGCGGCGGAGCTGGAGTTCTACCTGCTGGATCAGCAGCGCGACAGCAACGGTCGGCCGCAACCGGCGCGGGATGCCGATGGCGGGCGGCCGCGAGGGACTCAAGTCTACGGATTGCGTGAACTGGAACAGATCGAGCCGTTTCTGGCCGATCTCTACAGCGCCTGCAAACTGCAGGGCATTCCGGCGCGCACGGCGATTTCCGAATACGCGCCGGGGCAAGTGGAAATCACCCTCGAACACCGCACCGACGCCTTGCAGGCGATGGACGAAGCGGTGCGCTACAAGCGACTGGTCAAAGGCGTGGCGCACAAGCACGGGATGACGGCGTGCTTCATGGCCAAACCGTTCGATGACCTGGCGGGCACTGGCATGCACATGCACGTCAGCCTGGCGGACAAGGAGGGCAACAACCTGTTCGCCAGCGAAGCTGCGGACGGCACGCCGCTGCTCAAACAGGCGGTCGGCGGGATGCTCAGCACCTTGCTCGATTCGTTGCTGCTGTTCTGTCCGAACGCCAACTCTTACCGTCGCTTTCAAACCAACAGCTATGCGCCGCTGGCACCTACGTGGGGCGTGGACAATCGCACCGTGAGTTTGCGCGTGCCCGGCGGGCCGGCGTTTTCCCGGCATATCGAACACCGCATCTGTGGCGCCGACGCCAACCCGTATCTGGCGGCCGCGGCGATTCTGGCCGGGATCCATCGCGGTATTCGCGAGCAACTCGATCCTGGCGCGCCGGTGGAGGGCAATGGGTACGCCCAGGCCACGGAACTGTTGCCGACTGACTGGCTGACCACGTTACGAGCGCTGGAAGGTTCGAGCTGGGCACGGGAAGCGTTCGGCAGTGAATTCCTCGGTGTGTACCTGGCAGTAAAACGTGCCGAGTATCGACAGTTCATGGGCGAGGTCGGCGAGCAGGACTGGCGTTGGTATTTGCATCAAGCCTGAACAGAACCTGAATCGTTCTCAAATAAGTTAGAGATTTTGGCCCAACGCCATGAGCCAACCAATCGTTGGCTTCTTTTTCACAAAATATTGATGGTTGGCTGACTAAAATTAGTGATGTTACGGCCAATGAAATTTTCACATTTGGCGAAGGCACTTTTATTCAGGAACAGCCGATCATCATGTTGAAGATTAAAGCCGTGCGCCCCGAATGGGTCACACTGATTGCCAGTGCCTTTCTATTGGCAGGATTCAATTTAGTTCTCTGGCAACACCTGTTTGAAATCACGGCCTCTGATGGTCAAGGCATCGTCATGCGCGTGGCGTTCGGCTTGATGATTCTGGCTGCCTTCAACATTGTGCTGACCCTGCTGGCGTTCCGGCCTGTGCTCAAACCGGTCTTGACCCTGATCTTTATGGTCAGCGCCGGGGTGGCGTATTTCATGGCCCAATACGGTGTTTTGATTGACACCGGGATGTTGCGTAACTTTGCGCAAACCAATGCGACGGAAGTGCGTGACTTACTCTCGATCAAGTTGCTTGTTTATATTGTTTTGCTCGGTATTTTGCCGTCTTTTTTGTTATGGAAGACGCCGGTTAGTTACCGTCGCTGGCACCGTGAGCTACTCAGTAAAGTTCTCGTGAGTGTCGCATCGGTTGCTGTGATCGGGGGGGTCGCACTGGTTAACTATCAAGGCTTGTCCTCATTGTTTCGCAATCACCATGAGTTGCGCCTGATGGTGGTGCCGAGCAACTACATCGGCGCCTCGGCCGGCTATCTGCGTGAGCAGGTCGTCTCTGCGCGGCAACCCTTCGTCAAACTGGGCGAAGATGCCCAGCGAAATCCCGCCTTGCAAACCCACGGCCGCAAATCCCTGACCGTACTGGTGGTGGGCGAAAGTGCCCGGGCCGAGAACTTCGGCATCCTGGGGTATGACCGTGACACTACGCCCAAACTGAGTAAAGAAGCTGGCTTGATCGCTTTTACCGATGTGCATTCCTGCGGGACGGAAACAGCGGTGTCGGTGCCGTGCATGTTCTCCGACATGGGCCGCAAGAATTACAACGCCAGCAAGGCAAAAAACCAGGAAGGCCTGCTGGACGTGCTCAAGCGCGCGGGTCTCGATGTGATCTGGCGCGATAACCAATCGGGCTGCAAGGGCACGTGCGATCGGGTCACCCTCGACGACGTCAGTAACCTGAAAGACCCGGTACTGTGCGCCAATAGCGAATGCCGCGATGAAATCCTGCTGCAGGGTTTGCAGCACTTCATCGATACCCTGGATAAAGACACGGTACTGGTGTTGCACCAGATGGGCAGTCACGGTCCGGAATACTTCAAGCGCTACCCGAAAGAGTACGAGCGCTTCACCCCGGTTTGTGAAAGTAACGCCCTGAACAATTGCAGCCGCGAAAGTATCGTCAATGGCTACGACAACACCCTGGTGTATACCGACCACGTGCTGTCCACCCTGATCGATTTGTTGCGTAGCAATCAGGGTAAAGTCGACACCGCGATGCTCTATCTGTCGGACCACGGCGAATCCCTGGGTGAGTACAACTTGTTCCTGCATGGCACGCCTTACATGCTGGCGCCGGAACAACAAAAACATGTCGCGATGCTGGCCTGGTTTTCCGACAGCTATCAAAAGTCGTACTCGGTGGACGCTAATTGCCTGCAACAGAGCCGCGAAAAACCCTTGAGCCAGGACAACCTGTTCCATTCGATGCTCGGTTTGCTGGAGGTCAAGAGCAAGGTCTACAACCAGGACCTGGATATGTTTGCCGGGTGTCGCGGTGCAGTGACCGACGGTGTGTTGGCCAAAGAGTGAGTGCTTCAACCTTTTTTCCACGCACCGGTCGCTAACCCGCGGCCGGTTAGCGTTTTTCCCCCGAGAACCATTGCACATGTCTGCTCAATCCCCATCCGCCATCGAGCTTGAGATCGCCCGGCGCTACGATCAGGAGCACGCCCGCGTCTGTCTTCAGCCGCGACCCCGTGGCCTGGCCGGGCGGTTGACGTTCTGGCGTGACGAGCAACTGGTGCGCAATGCGCTCAAGGCTGCCGGCGAACCGGGGTTGGTTCTTGATTTGGCCTGCGGTGTCGGGCGCTACTGGCCGGTACTGGCTGAGCATGCAAACCGGGTGATTCTCGCGGCCGACCCGTCGCAGGACATACTCGATCATGCCCGCACCCACCATCCGCAGAACTTGCTGGAACGGGTCAAGACCTTTCAGAGTTCAGCGTTCACCATTGGCTTGTCGGCGAATGCGGTTGACTGCATTTTTTGCATGCAACTGTTTCAACACATCGCCTGCCCTGAGCATCGTTTGGCCATGCTTAAGGAATTCCATCGGGTCAGTCGCGATACGGTGATTGTGGCGGTACGGGTCGATGCTCATTTCAAAGGCCGGCGCATAGATGTACAGGGCGTTCCGGTCCGACCGTTGGTCAGCAAGGCCGAGGTGGAAGCCGAGTTCAAGCGCGCAGGTTTGCGCTTGCTCAGTCATCAGGACTTTCTGCCCGGCTGTGCGCGGATGCGCGTCTACGTACTGCGTAAGGCCGGCTAGTCTCCGCTTATCAGACATTTCTTGCTGTTCGGCAGGCATTTTCGCTAAAGCTCTTGTTCAGTGGATGCGAGGAAATCGCCGGGGGCGATATATACTGCGCGCCATTCTTCAAGGGAGAGCCGTGTGGCCATCGATATTCACTGGATTCGCGACAACGATAGCCTCGGTCAGTTTTGCGCCGAGTGGCAGCAGCTGCCATTCGTTGCCCTCGACACCGAATTCATGCGGGTCGACACCTTTTATCCGATTGCAGGCCTGCTGCAGATCGGCGATGGCGTACGCGCTTACCTGATTGACCCGCTGAGCATCGACAACTGGCAGCCGCTGGCCGCGTTGCTGGAAAACCCGGCCGTGGTCAAAGTCGTCCATGCGTGCAGCGAAGACCTCGAAGTCCTGCTGCGCCTGACCGGCAGCCTGCCAGTGCCGCTGTTCGACACCCAGTTGGCCGCCGCTTACCTGAACCTCGGTTTTTCCATGGGCTATTCGCGGCTGGTGCAGGAAGTGCTCGGCATCGACCTGCCCAAGGGCGAGACCCGTTCCGACTGGCTGCAACGTCCACTTTCCGACACCCAAATCAGCTACGCCGCCGAAGATGCCTTGCACTTGGCGGAAGTTTTTGTACAGCTGCGTCCGAAACTGTCTGACGACAAGTACGCCTGGGTCCTGGAAGACGGCGCCGAGCTGGTGGCCAACCTGCGCCGTGAAGTTGATCCGTATGAGGTCTATCGCGAAGCCAAGCTGGCCTGGAAGCTTTCCCGCGCCCAGCTCGCCGTATTGCGTGAACTGTGCGCCTGGCGCGAGCGCGAAGCCCGCGCCCGTGATCTGCCGCGCAACCGCATCGTGCGTGAGCATTCCCTGTGGCCGCTGGCGCGGACTCAGCCGGACAACCTTGGCGCGTTGGCGAAAATCGAAGACATGCACCCGCGTACCGTGCGTCAGGACGGCGAGTTTCTGCTTGATCTGATCAAACGCTCTGGCAGTGTGTCGCCAGATCAATGGCCGCCAGCAGTGCCAGAGCCTTTGCCGGTGGACGCCGCCGCACTGGTCAAACAGCTGCGTGCGATCGGCCAGGCCGAAGCCGAGCGCCTGAACATTGCGCCGGAGCTGATGCTGCGCAAGAAAACCCTGGAAGCGCTGCTCAAGAGCGGCTACCCCAACGGTCCTTACCAATTGCCTGATTCGCTGCGTGGCTGGCGCCGCGAATTGATGGGCCAGGCGCTGCTCGACAGCCTGGCCACCGCCGGAGAACAGTCTTGAAGCGTATTTGTTCCATTTATCGAAGCTTGAAGAAAAACGAGATGTACCTCTATGTGCTCAAAAGCGATGCACTGGAGCGTGTTCCGGAAAGTCTGATGGCCGCCTTCGGCAAACCGCATCACGCCTTCGACCTGGTGCTGACCCCGGAGCGCAAACTGTCGCGCGAGGACATCACCGTGGTGTTGGAAAACCTTGAGAAGCAGGGTTACCACTTGCAAATGCCGCCGGCCGAAGACGAATACATCGAACACTTGCCGGAAGAATTGCTGCGCCGCAACGACCCGATGTGACCGGCAGACAGGCTCTGTTCAGAGCCTTTATGAAACACTGGAATGATTTTGGCGATGGCCAGGCCGATGGAGCATTACTCCATTGGCGGCCGACTGCTCTGTTTTTGAAAGGTTTGAACCATGCGCGTTCTGATTGCTGAACACGACCACCCTGTGTACGCCCAGCTGTTGCGTCAAGCAGCGCCCGACCTGGAAGTGCTGACCAGCGGCGACTCCGCCGAACTGGCCAGCCAGGCCGCTGATTGTCCGATCTGGCTCGGTCAGCCGGACTTGCTGGCGACCTTGCTACGTCAGGGCCACGAGCCACAATGGCTGCAATCGACCTGGGCGGGCATTACGCCGCTGCTGGCCGACGGCTTGCCACGTCACTATCGCCTGACTCGGGCGGTGGGGATTTTTGGTCAGGTCATGGCCGAATACGTGCTGACCTACATGCTCGGCCACGAGCGCGAAGTGCTGCCGCGGCTGGTCAGCCAGGTCGAGCGCAAGTGGGACAGTCGCCAGGGCCAAAGCCTGGCTGGCCGCAAAGTGTTGATCGTTGGCACCGGTGACATCGGCCAGACCGTGGCGCAGTTTCTTCTGCCGTTTGGCGTCGAGTTGTACGGCATCGCCAGCGAAGCCCGCGAGCAGGCGCCGTTTGTCGAAGTCGGGGCATTGGCTGATCTGCCGCGTCTGGTGGGTGAAGTGGATTACGTGATCAATCTGCTGCCCAATACACCAAACACCCACGACCTGTACGACGCGGCGCTGTTCAAGCAGTTCAAGCCGACCGGGTTGTTCATCAACGTCGGGCGTGGCGTGGCGGTGGTCGATGCGGACCTGGTGGAGGCCTTGAAAGAAGGGCATCTGGCCGGTGCCGTGATTGACGTCTGCCGTCAGGAGCCGCTACCGCAACGTCATCCGTTCTGGACCGCCTGGGGTCTGCTGCTGACCGGCCACAGCTCGGCACCGACCTCGCCATCGATGATGGTGAACCTGTTTGTCGAGAACCTGCGGGCGTATCAGGCGGGTGAGGCATTGCGTGGGGAAGTGGATTTCAATCGCGGGTATTGAATTACACCGATGATCGTTCCCACGCTCTGCGTGGGAATGCATCCGGTGACGCTCTGTGTCACATCTCAAAGCGGAACGCGGAGCGTCCCTGGCGGCATTCCCACGCAGAGCGTGGGAACGATCGGGTTCAGCGCGCTTAGAGGGTGAAGTCGCCTTCAGCGGCCAACTCGCTCAGCGGACGACGTGGGCTTGGCTCTTCACGCGCTTGCAGGTACTCCGCCAGCGTCGCTTTGTCGCCCAGTTTGCCCACCGCTACCGCTGCGTGCAGCGCATAACCCTCTGGAATGTTCAGCTCCTTGCGCGTCAGGTCCTGGTCGAAACCGGCCATGCCGTGGGTGTGCCAGCCGCTGATGCTTGCTTGTAGCGCCAGATGGCCCCAAGCGGAACCGGTGTCGAAGGTGTGCCACAAGGCCGGGGTTTCTTCGGTGGCGCCAGGTACCGCGAAGGTGGTTTTCGAGATCACGATCACCAGTGCCGAGGCGTGCTGCGCCCAGCCGCGGTTGAACTCATTCAGCAGGCCCAGGAAACGCTCCCAGTTCGGCGTGTCGCGACGTGCATAGAGAAACCGCCAAGGCTGCGAGTTGTACGCCGATGGCGCCCAGCGCGCGGCTTCGAAGAAGCTCAGCAGCGTTTCTTCCGGGATGCTTTCGCCGGTAAAGGCGCGGGGCGACCAGCGGTCGGTGAACTGAGGGTGGATGGCATAGTCGGCAACGCGTGGATTAGCGCTCATCAAGTGATTCCTTGCTACGTTTGAAAGAATTGGGGCGACGCAAAACCCTACTGGGCGGCGCAATAACTGACAAGCTCGTTCTACCGGCAGTCGCCAACGCTTGGCCCACAAGGGCCTTGGCACTAGACTGGCGGCCTTTTCACCACCTGATGTTGATGCTTGAGCCATGGCCGCCAAAGTCGAACCGTTCTGGATACGCAAAACCCTCGATCAACTCGATCAAGAGGAATGGGAATCGCTGTGCGACGGCTGTGGCCTGTGCTGCCTGCAAAAGCTCGAAGATGAAGACGACAACAGCGTCTACTACACGCGTATCGCCTGCAAACTGCTGGACCTGAAAACCTGTCAGTGCACCGATTACCCGAACCGCCGCGATTTCGTCCCCGACTGCATCCAGCTCACACCGGGCAAGGCTGACGAGTTCAAATGGTTGCCGCCGACCTGCGGCTATCGACTGGTCAGCGAAGGCAAGGACCTGCCGCTTTGGCACCATCTGGTGTGCGGTGATCGCGATGCGGTGCACCACGAGCGAATTTCCCAGTCCGGGCGCATGCTCGCCGAAGGCAGCGTGGCCGAAGACGATTGGGAAGACCATCTGATTTTTCGGGCGGGTTAATTCCCACTCACAAAATGGGTAGTGATTACTAGAATTCAGGGCTGCTACGCAGCCCAGCGCGAGCAAGCTCGCTCGCCACAAGGAGTGTGTATGGCTGTGGGATGGCGGCTGGCGTTGGCCTTTGGGCTTTTGGCCCTGGGTTCGCCCGTGTGGGCGGCGAAGAAGGTTGATCTGGATTACCACGTGCGCCTGTTGCCGCAAAGCGACCAGGCCGAAGTGCGACTGACCCTGGCCCAGGGTTCGGCAGTACGCAGCCTGGATTTTGACCTGGGCGACGGTAGCCAATACAGCGATTTCAAGGCCGACGGCCAATGGCAGTTCACGCCGGGCAAGCAGACCCGTGGTGTCTGGCGTCCGTCCGCCGACAAGGCCAGCCTGACCTACCGCGTACGCATCAGCCAAGGGCGCAAGAGCGGCAGCTTCGATACGCGCATGACGCCAACGTGGGCGCTGATGCGCGGCGATGATCTGGTGCCGGCGGCCAAACTCGATCAGCAGGACGGCATCGAGTTGGTTTCACGCCTTGAATTCGAATTGCCCACCGGCTGGAAAAGCGTCGAAACTGCCTGGCCGCGAATCGGCAAGAACAAATTCCGGGTCGATAACGTTTCTCGCTTGTTCGACCGGCCCACGGGCTGGATGCTCGCCGGCCACCTCGGTAGCCGTCGCACGCGGCTTGGGGAAACCGAAGTCACCGTCGCCTCGCCTCAGGGCCAGGGCATGCGCCGCATGGATGTGCTGACGCTGCTGACTTTTGTCTGGCCGCAAGTGCAGGCGGTGTATCCCCGTCATCCCGTCAAACTGTTGATCGTCGGTGCCAATGACCCGATGTGGCGTGGCAGTCTGGGCGCTCACGAATCGATCTATCTGAACACGCGTCTGCCGCTGGTCAGCGAAAGCGGCACCAGTGCACTGGTGCGGGAATTGGCACAGGTGTTCGGACGGATCAACGACCAACAGCGCAGTGACTGGATCAGCGAAGGATTTGCCGAGTATTACGCCATCGAACTGGTGCGCCGCGCCGGCGGCATGAGCGATGAGCGGTATGAGAGTTTGCAGAAGAAGTTGGCCAAGGACAGCCAGAAGGTCACGACCTTGCGTGGTGATCAGGCCAGCCCGGCGCAGGTGTCGAAAGCGGTCGTGTTATTGCAGGAACTGGATCGCGAGATTCGCCTGAAGACCCGCAACAAGCGTTCGCTGGATGATGTGTTGCGCGGGGCGATGCATTTGCAGAGTGTGGATACCAAGGAGTTTGTTCAACTGGCCGAGAGCATCATTGGTGAATCTTCGAAGGTCCTCGACACCGAGTTGCTTCAGTAATACCGTCATCGCGGGCAAGCCTTGCTCCTACAGGTAGTGTGTCGTTCACAAATGTCGTGATCGACACACTACCTGTAGGAGCAAGGCTTGCCCGCGATGGGGCCCTGAACCTCGCCACAAAATTCCGGATCAAACCCCGGTTTTAGGCGACTTCAACGAATCATTACCGGTCACGGTAGCGGTATTGGTCGCCGCTTCGGCATTCGCCTTCAACCGGTTCAGCTCTTCACCCGCCCGCTGAATCTTCGCCCGCACGTTGTTCATGTCCTGACGGCTTTTCTCCAGCAGGCTTTTCGCTGAACTGTGCCCGGTAATACCACGCGCCAGGGCCACACCGCCGATCGCCACTTGAATCAACCCGAACACACCACCGCGACGCAGGCCCTTGCCGACCATCACCACGCCGCCGGCCAGTGAAGCGATACGTTCCCAACCCTGCACGTTCTGCTCCGTGTGAGTCTGGAACGGGGTGGATTCGATGCGTTCTACGCGTTTGAGTTCGCTCATGATCTGTCTCCTGGCTGGAATGACTGCTTCAAGAATAGATAAATAAGCTGACTGCCGAGGCGGGCGGCTTGTTCCATCGGATATGTGCTGAATCAGCGAAACTTTGCCCCGGAACGAGTGTTGAGCCCCTTGGACATGCGGTCATAGAGCACGACGTTGACGGTGGCCGCCAGGTTCATGCAACCGGTGGTGGGGATGTAGACCACGTCTTCGCACCAGTCGCGAATCTCTTTATCCAGCGAGCCGTCTTCCGGGCCGAAGATGTACAGCGCGCGGTCCGGATGGGTGTATTCCGGCAGCGAGCGGGCACCTTCCACCAGTTCCACAGCGACTGGAACACAGCCCAGCGGCAGGATTTTTTTCAGGTCGTCGATGCCGATCAGCGGAATGTCGTAGTGGACGCGCTTGGTGTCGGTGACGAAGTCGGCGGCGCGTTCATAACGCTTGCCGGTATAGAACACGGACGCCACGCCATAACAGCCAGCGGCGCGCATCACCGAACCGACGTTCTCCGGTGATTTGGGGTTATACAAACCAATGCAGCTGTACCGTTTGTCTGCCACGAGCGGGGTGCCTTCGGGGAAAAAACGGCGATTATACGGGGATTGGGGGAGGGTGGTCAGTTTGTAGATTGGTGGTGTCTGGTCGGCCGTCTTCGCGAGCAAGCCCGCTCCCACATCGATCTCAGGTGAATACACTACTGGCGTACGCCACAGATCAATGTGGGAGCGGGCTTGCTCGCGAAGGGGCCGGTTGAAGCACTGAAGATCTTCAGTCTTCTTTCTTCATCAAGCCGGCCAACGCGGCAAACGGGTTGTGCGTCGCCTTGGCGATTTTCGGCGAGCTCAGCGAGCCTTCACCGAAATACTGCTGGTCGGTGTACCGCGAGTGTTCGTTGTCGTGGCAATACAGGCACAGCAATTCCCAGTTCGAGCCATCCTGAGGGTTGTTGTCGTGGTTATGGTCGCGGTGGTGCACGGTCAGTTCGCTCAGGCGCTTGCCGGAAAACTCACGGGCGCAACGACCGCAAACGTGCGGGTACATTTTCAGGGCCTTGTCGCGGTAACCCATTTCCTTGTCGCGCTGGTTGTCGGCAAGGATGCGGTCCAGTTTCGACGTATTGGTAGGTGTTGACGAACTCATGGGTTCACCTTTGTAAAAGACTAATGACGGTATTAAACGCAGTTTAGCTCAGCCCTTGAGCTTCTCGGCAATCCAGATGGTGTGACGGGTGCCTTTGTTGCCATGGGCGAAGACCTGGACTTCCTCGGCCTTGAAGCCGGCCTTCTTCAGTTTGTCGGAAAACTGTCGGTCAGCGCTCGCGGACCAGACGGCCAGCACGCCTTTAGGCCGCAGGGCCTTGGCGCAGGCGCTCAGGCCGCCAGCGGAGTAGAGCCAGCTGTTGGCCTTCTGGGTCAGGCCTTCGGGGCCGTTGTCGACGTCGAGCATGATTGCGTCGAATCCTTGTGGCTCGGCTTGCAGGACGTTGGCCACGTCTTCCATGCGAATGACCGTGCGCGGGTCCAGCAGCGGGTTCCCGGCTTTCTCACCCAGCGCGCCACGGTTCCACTCCACCACCCCCGGCACCAGTTCGGCGACCACCACTTCAGCGGTCTTGCCCAAATGCTTGAGGGCCGAGGCGAGGGTGAAGCCCATGCCCAGGCCGCCGATCAGCACGCGCGAATTCGGCCGGCCGGCCACTTTACGGCACGGGATCTCCGCCAGAGCGTCTTCCGAGCCGTGCATGCGGGTGTTCATCAGTTGCCCGCCGTCGCCGCCCTGGATCTTGATGACGAAATCCTCACCGTATTCGAACAGGCACAAGGCACCGCCATTTTCAGGAATTGGAGCGGTGTCGAGCAGAACGAAACGTTTCATGGGACTCACTTGAGGAGAAATTGGCATAAGAGGGAGAAGGCAAACACGCGCCGTTGGGAGTAGCCTGCAAAAACACAAAAAGGCCAACGGAGCCATTGATGAAGCGCACCATTCTAACGGTCATTGCCTTGGCCGCGCTCTCGATAACTGCAGTGCAGGCCCAGCAGTTGCAAACCACCCCCACTAGCCCTGCGCCGCTGCCCGGTTCGCCCGGCACCGCGACCCCGACACCGTACCCGCAAATCACCCCGACCAGCGTGCCCAAGGTCGGGCCCGGCAGTGGCGGCCCGCCGTTGGTGCCGATTGAAATGCCTAGCCCGCCGACCAAGGACCAGCCACTGCCGGTGCCGGAGCAAACCCCGTCGAAAGCCAAACCGCCCGGCGGTTAAACCTGCTGCGAGAGCAGTTGCCCATCGGCCATGCGCAGGCGTTTGGAGAGGGAAACGGCGAGGGCGCGGATGATTTTGGCGGCGATTTTCGGCGCATCGTTGAGCATCTTTTCCAGCGAATCCTTGCCCAGATTGAGCAACTGGCAATTGCTTGCGGCCACGCAACTGGCCGAGCGGCGTTCGCCGTCGAGTACAGCCATTTCGCCGAACGCCCGACCGCTGCGCAACGTTGCCATGGTCACCAGGTGACCGTCGCTGTTGGTTTTCTGCACCGCCACCTGGCCGGTGTGGATGATGCACATGAAGCTGCCGGCATCGCCCTCATGGAAAATCTCTTCGCCCTGAGCAATGGTGCTGATGCTGAAGTAGCCCGAGGCCGCGGCGAAGTCCGCCGGAAGCAGTTGATCGAACAGGCCACAGTCCATCAGCCAGTCGCGAATTTCGTTGTTCAGTAAGGTCGGTTCTGACATGTCGTCACGGTCTTTTTCTTGTGTCTGTTGCAGGCTCGAATTCGAAATCACCGCAAATCCCCCTGTGGGAGCGGGCTTGCTCGCGAAGGCGGTGTGTCAGACAACATTGATGTTGAATGTGATGGCCTCTTCGCGAGCAAGCCCGCTCCCACAGGGGGGATGTGTGGTGTATCGGCGTTCGGTGTTCGGTGTTCGGTGTTAAGACCGACACGCCGGGCCAAGTTCCTCAGGCGATGCCCAAAACCTTGAAAACAAATGCGTATTCGAGTGCTACGTCACGCAATCCCTGATAACGACCGCTCATCCCGCCGTGCCCGGCACCCAATTCGGTCTTGAGCAGCAGGGGATTTGCGTCGGTTTTGGTCGCGCGTAATTTCGCCACCCACTTGGCCGCTTCCCAGTACTGCACGCGACTGTCGTTGTAGCCGGCGATCACCAGGGTCGCCGGATAAGCCTGTGCGGTGACGTTTTCGTACGGGGCGTAGGCCTTGATCCGATCATAGACGTCCGGCTCTTCAGGATTGCCCCACTCGTCGTATTCGGTGACGGTCAACGGCAGGTCCGGGTCGAGCATGGTGTTCAGCACGTCGACGAACGGCACTTCGGCAATCGCAGCAGCAAACAACTCCGGCCGCTGATTGAGCACCGCGCCGATCAGCAGGCCACCGGCGCTGCCGCCGCTGATCGCCAGTTGCTGTGAGGTCGTGAAGCCATTGGCGATCAGGTGTTCGGCGCAGGCGATGAAGTCGCTGAAAGTGTTGTGTTTGTGTTCCTGCTTGCCGGCGCGATACCAGGCTTCGCCCAGTTCACCGCCACCACGCACGTGAGCAATGGCGAACGCCACGCCGCGATCCAGCAGACTCAAGCGGGCATGGGAGAACCACGGGTCGAGGCTTTCGCCGTAAGCGCCATAGCCGTACAGATAAAGCGGCGTCGGCTTACCGAGTGCTTCGCGTTTGACGACGAGGCTGATCGGCACTTTCGTACCGTCAGGTGCGGTCGCCCACAGGCGCTGACTGACGTAGGCATCGGCGTCGAACGGACCGAGCACCGGGGTTTCCTTGAGGACTTTCTGCTCGCCGCTGCCCAATATCAGTTGGCGGATTTGCGCCGGACGGTTCAGCGCTTCATAGCGCAGGCGGATCCTGTCGCTGACGAACTCCAGGCTGTTCTGCACGTGCAGGCTGTAGGCCGCATCCGGTAATTGCACGCGGTAGCTCGGCAGGTCTTGCGGATGAACTTCGATGATCGGCAAGCCACCCTCACGCAAGCTCAGGGTCATGGCGCCGGTATTCAGGCTCATGCCTTCGATCATCACCGTGTCGCTGTGGGGGATCAGGTTCTGCCAGTCGGCCTCGGTCGGCGCCACTCCGGTGTCTACGGCGTGGTACAGGGCAAAGTTGATGCCGTCGCGATTGGTGCGAATGAACCAGGTCCATTGACCGTCGAGCGCGCCGTGGTCGACGTCGTACTCATGGTCTTCAACCCTCGGTGCGATGCAGGTAAACGCCTGTTGCGGCTGGAACGCGTCGAGCACCCAGACTTCGCTGGTGGTCTTGCTGCCAAGGGACAGCAGCAATTGCTGCTCGGAACTGGAGCGGTAGCAATGCATGAAGAATCGACCGTCCGGCTCATGGAACACTTCTTCGGCTGCCGTACCGTCCAGCCGATAGCGGAACAATTTGTGCGGGCGATGGGTGTCGTCCAGTTCGCCGAAGAACAGCGTCAGGCTGTCATTGGCCCAGGTCATGCTGCCGTCGCAATCCTGGAATTCCAGTTCACTGACACGGCCGTTGGACAATTCCTTCACGAACAGCGTGAAAATCTCATCACCCGTGGCGTCGATGCTGTAGGCCAGACGCTGGTGGTCCGGGCTGATACTGAAGGCACCCAGGGAAAAGAAGCCGCCGTTGGCCAGTTCATTGGGGTCCAGCAGCAGTTGTTCCTGGCTTTCGTCGAGCTGCAGGCTGTCATCGGCAGGGCGCGGACAGCGGTAGTGGCGGGCATATTCATCACCGGCCGTGGTGCGCGTGTAATACAGGTACGGACCCCAAGGGGAGGGCAAGGACAGGTCGGTTTCGAGAATCCGGGCCTTGATCTCTTCGAACAGGGTTTCACGCAACCCGGCCTGATCGGCGGTTTGCGCCTCTTGGTAGCGGTTTTCCGCTTTCAGGTAGTCGAGCACCGCGTCGGTGTCGCGCTCCTGCAGCCAGGCATACGGGTCGTCGCCTTCGGCCTTGTGGGCGATGGGAGCGTCGGAAACGTTGACGGATAGGGGCATGAAGGACTCTCGAACAATGTACAGAATAAGGGCTTCGCAACTTGTGGGAGCGGGCTTGCTCGCGAAGAGGCCAGCAGTTTCAACATCTCTGTTGACTGACACATCGCTTTCGCGAGCAAGCCCGCTCCCACAGGGGGTGCGTTTTTCAGACTGGCATTGGAGCAAGCCTGACGTGCGAAAAGTCGTTACTATAAGCGCCTCTTTGCCTGCCTTGCCATGGACACCATGACCGAGAACGACTATCTGATCGCTTGGGGCCTCTACGCCTTCGCCGCTTTGGGCTGCCTGTTGGTGTGGATGCGTATCACCCGCTGGATGTGGCGCTGGCTGCGTGAGCCGCTGCGGCTATTGGTTGCTGTGTTGCTGTTCAGCCCGACCATCATTGATCCGGTGAAGGAAAAGGTTGCCCCGGCCATCGCCATTACTGCCCTTGATCTATTGTTCAAGGTCGGCAACAACGCCTGGCGCGCAATTTCCGACCTGTTCATGTACGGCATGATCGCCTTCGGCATTTACCTGGTATTTGTGGCGATCCGTTTCCCTATCGAACGTGCGTCCAACGCTCGCAAGGAACAGGCTGCCGCTGCCAAGGCTGCGGCCAGGTCCGATGATCCTGAAGAGGATCATCCCTTCGGCGGTGCGGGCGATGATCGTTACGGTCGTCCACCGGTGCCGAGCAACCCTCAGCGAATGCGGGTCGAACCGCGACTGTAACCTGCCCCTGCCTTTGAGCGAGAATCCGAGCATGTGTGAGTTATTGGGCATGAGCGCCAATGTGCCGACCGATATCGTGTTCAGCTTCACCGGGCTGATGCAGCGCGGCGGCCGCACCGGTCCGCACCGTGACGGCTGGGGCATCGCTTTTTACGAGGGCCGTGGCCTGCGCCTGTTTCAGGACCCGGCGGCGAGCTGTGAGTCCGAGGTCGCGAACCTGGTGCAGCGCTATCCGATCAAGAGCGAAGTGGTGATCGGGCACATCCGCCAGGCCAACGTCGGCAAGGTCTGCCTGTCCAATACCCATCCGTTTGTGCGTGAGCTGTGGGGCCGTAACTGGTGTTTCGCCCACAACGGCCAACTCGCGGACTTTCAACCGATCAAGCGGTTTTACCGCCCGGTCGGCGATACCGACAGTGAGGCGGCGTTCTGCGATTTGCTCAACCGCGTGCGCGCAGCGTTCCCGGAACCGGTCGAGGTCGAAGAACTGCTGCCAGACCTGGTGGCCGCCTGCGCTGAATACCGCAGCAAAGGCGTGTTCAATTGCCTGCTCAGCGATGGCGACTGGTTGTTCTGCTATTGCTCGACCAAACTGGCGCAAATCACCCGTCGCGCGCCCTTCGGCCCGGCGCGCTTGAAGGACGTCGATGTGATCGTCGATTTCCAGGCCGAAACCACGCCCAACGACGTGGTCACGGTGATCGCCACCGAACCGTTGACCGAAAACGAAACCTGGACCCGCTACGAACCGGGCCAATGGAGCCTCTGGCGACGCGGTGAATGCGTCAGCCAGGGCAAGACCGAATAAGGATTTCCCTTCATGTTGCTCAGTTATCTACGGCTGGTGTTGTTCGCGGCGGGCCTGTTGATCGGTGTCCAGGTGCCGGGATTCATCAACGACTATGCCAAGCGCGTCGAAGCGCATCTGATTGAGGCGCAGACCGGTCTGAGCGGTTTTCAGGGCACGGCGAATCAGTTCTTCAAGGGTGACATGCAGGCATTGGTGGCCCATTACCGCGCCAGCGAAGACCCGATCTTTCGCAGCGATGCCGACAGCCTGAGCACCTTGTTGACCCGTCAACTGGCCCTCGATAAACAGTTCCAGGCCATGCAGGGGCCGTGGTACATCCGCTTCCTGCAGGTTGCATTGGCAGCTGATCCGGATATTCGCAAGGAAACCTGGAACGGCTACAGTTACCAGATCCTGCTGACGCCGGAAGCGATGATCTGGGGCATGAGCGGGGCGTTGCTGTTGTCGTTCGGCATTGAATGCCTGTTCCGTCTGATCGACTGGGTGGTGCTGGGCGGCAAACGCCTGCGCCAGAGCCGGCCGATCGAAGATCGGGATGTGCGCGGGTTGTAAGGGGGTTACGCGATCTCTGTGGCGAGGGGGTTTACCCCCGTTCGGCTGCGCAGCAGTCGTAAAACCGGCACACGCGGTTTACCTGATACATCGAGGCGTCTGGTTTTGGGGCCGCTTCGCGACCCAACGGGGGTGAACCCCCTCGCCACAGGGGGGCGGTGTTCAGCGGGCTAGGACGATGTAGTTCTCACCCACCTTCTTCGCATACCCGTCCAGCACCTGCTGACACAACGCCACGATTTCTTCGACCCACTCCACGCCAACCCGCCACGACACCACCACCTGCAAGTTCGGTGGCCGTTGATCGATGGCCAGCAAGGTCAACTCCCCCCGCGCCAGTTCCTCGGCGACCAGCACCGGTGGCAGCGCGCCAATACCGAAACCGTCCCGCAGCAACCGGGTGATCGCCGATACCGAGTTCACGCAGTTCAACCGTGGCGTCAGGATGCCGTTGGCCTGCATCAGGGCGAGAATCTCCTGATGCGGATGGGAGTTTTTCGAATAGGTAATGATCCGTTCCCGCGCCAGATCGGCAATGCCTGAATACTCGCGGTTGTAGATCGAATTCGTAGCCACAATCCAGCCCATCGGGTGACTGGCGAGCTCAAGGCTGCGCACGCTTTCCTGACGCAACAGGTCGGTTTGCAGGATCAGATCGAGAAAGCCTTTTTGCAGCTGATCGCAGAGGTTGAGCGCGGTATCGGCCACCAACTCGATTTCCACCAGCGGATAGTGATCCATCATTTGCGCCACCAACGGGCTCAACCAGGTATGGATGACCGTGTCCATCACACCAATGCGAACCCGTCCGACCTTGCTCGAGCGGGTTTCGATCGACTGCTTGAGGGCTTGCATGGTGTCCATCATTTGCTCGGCGTACTCGAGCACTTTCAAGCCTTCGGGCGTCAGGCTCACACCACGTGAATCGCGCAGGAACAGCTTCACCCCGAGCTCGCCTTCAAGCACGGCAATGCGGCTGGAAATCGACGCCTGGGTGGTGAAGAGCTTGTCTGCCGTCAGGCGAAAACTCTTGAGTCGGGCGACCCAGACAAAGGTCTCGAGAAACTTCAGGTTCATAAGGACAAATTTTTCTTATGTCTAGAGCGGGTTTTTATTAGTTGGACGCAGCAGGGCCGGGAGCCCAAAAATCAGGTCATCCGGTTCCCACGATAGGCGTCGTCGGGGCTCAGAACAATACCAATAAAAATTAGCGCGGAGATTTGCCATGAGTGCGCCCGACACGCTCGACATCCCCAAAGCCACGGTTCGCCCGGGACCTTTCGACTGGTACCACAACATCAACAAGCAGGAGCGCCGCACCTTCTGGAGCTGCAAGATCGGCTATGGCCTGGACGGCATGGACACCCAGATGCTCAGCTTCGTGGTGCCGACCCTGATTGCGATGTGGGGCATCACCACCGGCGAGGCCGGGTTGATTCACACCAGCACCTTGATCGCCTCGGCCATCGGCGGTTGGGTGGCGGGGATTCTCTCCGACCGCATCGGTCGCGTACGCACCTTGCAACTCACCGTGCTGTGGTTCGCCTTCTTCACCTTCCTCTGCGGCTTCGCCCAGAACTACGAGCAACTGCTGATCAGCCGCACGCTGATGGGCTTCGGTTTCGGCGGCGAATGGACCGCCGGCGCGGTGCTGATGGGTGAAGTGATTCGCGCCAAGGACCGCGGCAAAGCGGTGGGCATGGTGCAATCTGGCTGGGCATTGGGTTGGGGGCTGACGGCGATCTTGTATGCGCTGCTGTTCTCGGTACTGCCGCCGGAAGACGCCTGGCGCGCACTGTTCATCCTTGGCATCGTGCCGGCGATCTTTGTGATCTTCGTCCGTCGACTGGTCAAGGACCCGGAAATCTATCGCGAAGCCAAGGCCAAGCAAGAACCCGGCAACCCGGCAAAATTCTACGAGATCTTCGCTCCCGGCATCCTTTTCACCACAATTCGCGCGTCGGTGCTGACCACCGGTGCTCTGGGCGGCTACTACGCGATCACCTCCTGGTTGCCGACCTTTCTGAAGAACGAACGCGGTTTGAGCGTACTCGGTACGGGTGGCTATCTGGCGATGGTGATCATCGGTTCCTACGTCGGCTATGTCATCAGCGCGTATTTGACTGACATCCTCGGGCGTAAAAAGAACTTCATTCTGTTCGCGGTCGGCTCGTTCACCATTGTTCTGCTCTACACCCAATTGCCGGTTAGCAATGGCGTGATGCTCTGGCTAGGCTTTCCTCTGGGCTTCTTCGCTTCGGGGATTTTCAGTGGCATGGGCGCGTTTTTGACCGAGCTGTTTCCAACGCGGATTCGCGGTTCGGGTCAGGGCTTTTGCTACAACATCGGCCGGGCGCTGGCGGCATTGTTCCCGCTGTTGATCGGTTTGATGAGCCAGAAGGTGCCATTGAGTGTGGGAATCGGTGCTTTTGCGGCGGTGTCCTACGGGGTGGTGATTCTTGCGGCCCTGAGCCTGCCGGAAACCCGTGGCAAGCAACTCGAAGCCCAGTAACTTAATGCACAGCAACTGATAATCTGCGGGCAAATGCCTTACAGATAGTAAAGAATAAAACTTACAGGAGTGTTCACCGTGAGCCGCCTGCTATTGAACTGCGACATCGGCGAGAGTTTCGGCAACTGGACCATGGGTCTGGACGCCGAGGTCATGCCCTTCATCGATTGCGCCAATATCGCCTGCGGTTTCCACGCCGGCGACCCGAGCATCATGCGCAAGACCGTAAGCCTGGCCTTGAGCAACGGCGTGCAGATCGGCGCACATCCTGCGTATCAGGATCTGGTCGGCTTCGGCCGCCGTTCCATGGCCTACACCGCCCAGGAACTTCAGGACATTGTGCATTACCAGATCGGCGCCCTCGACGGCATTTGCCGGGCTCAGGGCGCGCGGGTAAGTTACGTCAAACCACACGGCGCGATGTACAACGACATGATGGCCAACCCGGCGCAATTGCGCGCGGTGCTTCAGGCCGTGGCGTCCTATGATCGTGAGTTGCCGCTGATGTTGATGGCCACTCGCGACAACAGCGCAGCCCAGCGATTGGGCGATGAATACGGCGTGACCCTGTGGTTCGAAGCCTTCGCCGATCGCGCTTACGACAGCGCGGGAATGCTGGTCTCGCGGCAACTGCCGGGCGCAGTGCATCACGATCCCGAGACAATCATCGAACAAGCCCTGACCATTGCCCGCGGCGGCAATCTCACGGCCAGCGATGGCAGTGCCTTGCATTTGCAGGCCAACACCCTTTGCGTACACGGCGACAATGCCAGTTCGGTAGCCGCCGTGCGGCGTATTCGCGAAGCACTTGATCAGCAGAGCGCGCCATGAACCTGCGGGTAGAAGTGGTGGCGCTGGATTGTTTGATGGTCCGTCTGTTTGATGAGATCAGCGAAGCCAACATGCCGTGGATGCTCGCCGCCAGTGAAAGTCTGCGTGCTGCATTTGCCGGGCATCTGATCGATCTGGTGCCGTCCTATACGACGTTGATGGTGCATTACGACCTGACCGCGTTGAGTCCGGCTCAGGCTCGGGAGCTGATCGCCGAGGCCTTGATCGATCTGTCGCCCAACGCCTGCACCCGCGGCAAATGTCATGTGTTGCCGGTCTGGTATGACTTGAACGTTGGCCCGGAGTTGAGCCTGTTGTCCCAGCGCAGCGGATTGGCCGTGGATGAAGTGATCCGTCGCCACAGCGCACGTGAATATCAGGTGTTCGCCTTGGGCTTCGCGCCGGGTTTCGCCTTCATGGGGCTGGTGGAAGAAGCGTTGGCCGCGCCGCGTTTGAACACTCCGCGTAAAAAGGTGGCTGCGGGCAGTGTCGGCATCGCCGAACGGCAAACCGCTGCTTATCCGGTGGTGTCCCCCGGTGGCTGGAATCTGATCGGCCGCACCCCGGCCAAATTGTTCGACCGTGAACGCGACGGCTACAGCCTGATGCAACCAGGCGACACGGTGCGCTTCGAAGCCGTCAGCCATGCCGAATTCATCAATCTGGGCGGTGATGACACGCCGTTGGAGGCGCAGGCATGAGCCGTCTATCAATAGAAGCGAGTACACCGCTGTGCCTGTTGCAAGACGCTGGCCGTTTCGGCGTGCGGCATCTGGGCGTGACCCAGGGCGGGGCGGCGGATTGGCGATCGATGTCTTGGGCCAATTGGTTGCTGGGCAATGGCCTGGATGCACCGGTGATTGAAATCACCCTCGGCGGGTTTACCGTCGTGGCCCAAGAGGATTGCGTGCTGGCGTTGGCCGGGGCGGATTTGGGGGCGCAGGTGGATGGCGAGGCGTTGGCGCCGTGGCGCAGTTTCAGGCTGAACAAAGGTCAGCGATTGCAATTCACTCAGCCGCTGCTTGGCGCCCGGGCATATTTGGCGGCCCCGGGCGGATTTGATGCGCCAAAGGTGTTGGGCAGTAGCGCAACGGTGGTCCGTGAGGAGCTCGGTGGGCTTGACGGTATGGGCCGGGCGTTGGCCAAAGATGCGCAGTTGAGCTACTCGGGCAGCTCGCTGTTACTGCTGCGGCAATTGGCGCCCGAACAGGTGCCGGATTTCAAACTCAACGCGCCGCTGGACCTGGTGCTCGGCGCCCAGATCGGCGAGTTCAGTGGACAGAGTTCGTTTGACGCGTTCAACAGCATCTGGACCCTCGACAGTCGTGCCGACCGGATGGGCATCCGCTTGCTGGGAACGGCGTTGCAGTATCAGGGTAAGCCGATGATTTCCGAAGGCATCCCGCTGGGCGCGGTTCAGGTGCCGCCGGACGGGCAGCCAATTGTGCTGCTCAATGATCGGCAGACCATTGGCGGTTATCCGCGATTGGGGGCGTTGACGCCATTGGCGCTGGCGCGACTGGCGCAGTGTTTGCCGGGGGCGAAGGTGCGGTTGAAACCGGTGGTGCAGGATGTTGCGCATCGGGAGCAGGTCGAGTACCTACGCCGGTTTGTGAACCGCTAAAAGCATCGCGAGCAGGCTCGCTCCCACATTGGATTTTGGTCGTACACAAATAATATGCACGCTGGAGATCAACTGTGGGAGCGAGCCTGCTCGCGATAGCGTCAGGACAGACAACAGAGATTACTTGGAGAGAAACCGCATCCCTTCTTCCAACCCCCGCAACGTCAGCGGATACATCTGGTCGTTAATCAAGTCCCGCACGATGTTGGTCGAAGACGTATAACCCCACGTATCTTTCGGATACGGGTTGATCCAGATGACCTTCTTGTACTTCTCCATGAACCGCTGCATCCACACATAACCCGCTTCTTCGTTCCAGTGCTCGACGCTGCCGCCGGCCTGGGTGATTTCGTATGGGGCCATGGCGGCATCACCGATGAAGATCACTTTGTAATCAGCGCCGTATTTGTGCAGCAGATCCTGGGTCGAAGTGCGCTCGGACGTGCGGCGCATGTTGTTCTTCCATACCGATTCATAAACGAAGTTGTGGAAGTAGAAATACTCCAAGTGCTTGAACTCGGTCTTGCAGGCCGAGAACAGCTCTTCGCAGATCTTCACATGGGCGTCCATCGAGCCGCCGATGTCGAACAGCAGCAACAACTTGACGGTGTTGCGCCGCTCCGGACGCATCTGAATATTCAGCAGCCCGGCATCGCGCGCGGTGTGGTCGATGGTGCCATCGATGTCCAGCTCTTCCGCCGCACCCTGGCGCGCGAATTTGCGCAGCCGTCGCAGGGCGACCTTGATGTTGCGCGTGCCCAGTTCGACCGAATCGTCGAGGTTCTTGTATTCGCGCTGATCCCAGACCTTGACCGCTTTGCCCTGGCGTTTGCCGGCATCGCCGACCCGAATGCCTTCCGGGTTGAAGCCCCCGGAGCCAAACGGACTGGTGCCGCCAGTGCCGATCCACTTGTTACCGCCGGCATGGCGTTCTTTCTGTTCTTCGAGGCGTTTCTTGAACTCTTCGATCAGCTTGTCCAGGCCACCGAGGGACTGGATCGCCGCCCGCTCTTCGTCGGTCAGCGAACGCTCGAACTCCTTGCGCAACCAGTCTTCCGGGATCAAGGCCTGAAGGTGGTCGTCGAGTTTTTCCAGGCCATTGAAATAGGCGCCGAAGGCCCGGTCGAACTTGTCGAAATGCTTTTCGTCCTTCACCAGAATCGCCCGGGACAAGTAATAAAACTCGTCCATGTCGGCGAAGGTCACGCGCTGTTTCAGCGCGTTGATCAGGTCGAGCAGCTCCCGTACCGAGACCGGTACCTTGGCTGCGCGCATTTCATTGAACAGGTTAAGCAGCATGGCTATCGCCCTCTATCTTGTTAAACAGAGGGATCAGCGAGTGCCGCGACGGCTCATGAACGCCAGACGCTCAAGCAATTGCACGTCTTGTTCGTTCTTTACCAACGCGCCGGCCAGTGGCGGAATGGCCTTGGTCGGATCGCGCTCGCGAAGCACCGCTTCGCCGATGTTGTCGGCCATCAGCAGCTTCAGCCAGTCCACCAGTTCGGAGGTCGATGGCTTCTTCTTCAGGCCCGGCACCTTGCGCACATCGAAGAAAACGTCCAGCGCTTCGCTGACCAGGTCTTTCTTGATGTTTGGGTAGTGCACATCGACGATCCTCTGCATCGTGATGCGATCTGGAAAGGCGATGTAGTGGAAGAAGCAGCGGCGCAGGAAGGCGTCCGGCAGTTCTTTCTCGTTGTTGGAGGTAATGATGATGATCGGGCGTTTCTTGGCCTTGATGGTCTCGTCGATCTCGTAAACGTAGAACTCCATCTTGTCGAGTTCTTGCAGCAGGTCGTTCGGGAATTCGATGTCGGCCTTGTCGATTTCGTCGATCAGCAGGATCACCCGCTCTTCGGATTCGAAGGCTTCCCAGAGCTTGCCTTTTTTCAGGTAGTTGCGAACGTCGTGAACCTTTTCCGTGCCCAGTTGTGAGTCGCGCAGACGGCTGACCGCGTCGTACTCGTACAGGCCCTGATGCGCCTTGGTGGTGGACTTGATGTGCCAGGTGATCAGTTTGGCGCCGAAGGACTCGGCCAGTTGCTCGGCGAGCATGGTCTTGCCCGTGCCCGGCTCACCCTTGACCAGCAGCGGACGCTCCAGGGTGATGGCGGCGTTGACTGCCAGCTTCAGGTCATCGGTGGCGACGTAGGCCTGGGTGCCTTCGAACTTCATCTGCTAATCCTCGAACGGTAACGCCGACCTGAACGAGGCAGGGCGGGGCGCAATAATTGTAGTACCCGACTATAACGCGGTGCCCGGTCGACTGTGAACGCAGACGGCTTATTCAGTCTCTGAATGGGGCGTCACATCTTGACTCAGTCTCGGCTGCTGGCCAGTATTGAGCTATCGCCATTTTGGCGATAGCTTGCGGGGCATGTCTACTAAATACCGATTTCGCGATACGTACCGCATTCAGTTACGCGAGAAGGATCACCCGCCGCCCCATGTTCACCTGACCGGTGGCGGGCTGGACGTGATGCTCAGCCTGGAAACCGTCGAAGTGATGGTGGGCAAGGCGCCGCCGCTGATTATCAAGGAAGCGCTGGCGTGGGTCAGGGCCCATCAGGTGCAATTGCTGGAGGATTGGAAACAATGTTACCCATGAAGCGACCACGGCTGTCGGCCGTGCAGGCGTTGCCGGATCACCGCCTTATGCTGACCTTTATCGACGGTCAGCAACTGAACCTGGATTTGAGTCGAGACCTGCGCGCCTACCCTGGATTGCAGCCATTGCTGGAGGTGGTCGCTTTCGAAAGAGCAACCCTGGGTGATGAAGGCTGGAGTGTCGAGTGGCCCGAGCTGGACATCCAGATCGGCGCAGACACCCTGTATCTGGATGCTCTCGCACAAAATGCAGTAGACGAAAACACCCGGATCTTCATCGACTGGCGCGCGCGCACCGGGCTGCCGCTCAATCAGGCGGCCGAAGCGTTGGGGGTCAGTGCCCGCAGCATCACGCGCTACAGCAGTGGTCGTGAAGCTGTTCCGCGATCGCTGGCACTGGCCTGCCTGGGCTGGGACTTCTTGCAGCAGCAATCGAACCCGGCGCGGGCGGCGGAAGAAACCGGTCGTTACACCGTCACACGCAAGTCTTAGCCGGCATCCGGTTTCGGCCGTTCGTACTGGGCATTGAACGCCTCTATGAAACCATTACGCAAAATCTGCAAAAAAGCCTCGAATGCGCTGATATCTCGTTGATGCACGCTGCCTCTGAGCTGGACGCGAGTGGCGAACTGGTTTTTCGGCTGGTTCTTCAGCACATTCTCGGTACCCCCGACGAGTGCTTCCCAGATGGAGCGAAAAATCCCTTTGTCTTTGTTTTCCACGTCCTGTTGCCAATTGAACACGTCGACGTCCTTCAGCAGCGGTTTGATGTAACCCGTCAATTGAGCTTTTTTAGCCTCGGCTTCAATGACCACATCACCGTGACCGGCATTGAAGTCGAACTTGCCATAGGCCGAAGCGAAGTCGTTCATGCGTTTGAGTTCGATGTCTTTGGCCCGCAGGCGGAACTCGAAATCTTCAAAGTTGCTAAAAGGGTCGAAGGTGGCGGTGGTTTCCAGTGGTGCGTGCCCAAGTAGCAGCGCCTTGCCGTCGAAGCGAGCGTCGCGTTTGCCTTTGGTATCGACCACGTTGGTCAGGTTGTAAATGCTGGCATTGACCTGAGTGGCATTCATGTTCACGGGCGGTTTTGAATTGAAGTTTCGGAAGGTGACCCGCCCGTCGTTGATCCGCACTTCGTTCAGGGTAATCGGCAGCAATTTTTCCAATTGTGCCCGCCAGTCGGTGCCTTCACCGGTCTGGGAGTTTTTCTTGTTGGCACCGCCGTCGACGAAGTTCACCTCGGGTTTGTCGAACTGCGCCTCGGCCACCACCGCGTGGTCATACCAGAGCGAGTGCCAGCTGACGGAGAGGTCAATCAATGGTGCGTTGACGAAAGGCACGGGGACCTTGCCATTGACCTTGACGATTTTCAGTCCATTGATTTTGTAGGCGCCGCGCCACAGGGCCAGGTCCACGTCGGTAATCTGCCCGCGGTAGTCACCCATGTTCGCCAATCTTTCGTTGAGGTAGTCGCGCACCACGTAGGGCAGGGCGATGTGCAGGGCAACCAGCAGCACAACGAGGCCGGCGAGGGTCCACAGGGGCCAACTGTATCGACGCTTCATGGCGGCAAATCTCTGGCGGTATAAAGCGATTGACTGCTGCGGTTACGGGACGTTCGACTGACTGGACGACCAAGGGCAACAGGCATACCTTGGAGAGCTTATTTAACGCTGTATAAGGACCCAGCCATGAGCCGTATCTACGCTGACAACGCCCATTCCATCGGCAATACACCGCTGGTGCAGATCAACCGTATCGCCCCGCGCGGCGTGACCATCCTGGCCAAGATCGAAGGGCGTAACCCCGGTTACTCGGTCAAGTGCCGGATCGGTGCAAACATGATCTGGGACGCCGAAAGCACCGGCAAACTCAAGCCTGGCATGACCATCGTCGAACCGACCTCAGGCAACACCGGTATCGGCCTGGCGTTCGTCGCTGCGGCTCGCGGTTACAAGTTGATGCTGACCATGCCGGCGTCCATGAGTATCGAGCGACGCAAAGTGCTCAAGGCTTTGGGGGCCGAACTGGTACTGACCGAACCGGCCAAGGGCATGAAAGGAGCGATCGAAAAGGCGGCTGACATTGTCGCCAGCGACCCGGCGGCCTACTTCATGCCGTCACAGTTTGAAAACCCGGCCAACCCGGCCATCCACGAAAAAACAACCGGTCCGGAAATCTGGAACGACACGGACGGTGCAGTCGACGTACTGGTGGCAGGCGTCGGAACGGGTGGAACCATTACCGGGGTTTCGCGGTATATCAAGAATACCCAGGGCAAACCGATTATTTCGGTGGCGGTGGAGCCAGCGGCGTCGCCAGTTATCACCCAGGCAATGGCCGGTGAAGAAATCAAGCCGAGCCCTCACAAGATCCAGGGTATTGGTGCCGGTTTTGTGCCGAAGAATCTTGATCTGTCGATGGTCGATCGGGTCGAGTTGGTCAGCGATGAAGAATCCAAGGCCATGGCCCTGCGCCTGATGCAGGAAGAAGGGATTTTGAGCGGCATTTCCTGCGGCGCCGCCATGGCGGTGGCCGTTCGCCTGGCGGAAACCCCGGAAATGCAGGGCAAGACCATCGTGGTGATCCTACCGGACTCCGGTGAACGCTACCTGTCGAGCATGCTGTTCAGTGATCTGTTTACCGAGCAGGAGAATCAGCAATAGGCGTTGCGGTTTTTTTGATCCAGTCGGAGGGGGTTGATTCAGGTCAGCCCCCGTTCAGGAGCCTTATGTTAAGAAGTGCTTTATTGCGTAATCCTTAACACTGAATGTTGGGATACACGGGTGTTTCCCGAGGCCGGTAATGTTTATCATGACGGGCTGCCACGTCGGGTAAATGGCGTTATGCAAAGTTGTCTACTATCAAGGAGTTGTTGATGACCGTTTCCCTTGCCGCAAAGGCGTCGCTGTTGTTGCTGTTCTTCGGCAGCACTCTCTATGTGCATTTGCGCGGCAAGGCGCGTTTGCCGGTCTTGCGTCAGTTCGTCAACCATTCAGCGTTGTTCGCGCCCTATAACGCCTTGATGTACCTGTTCTCCAGCGTACCGTCCAAACCCTATCTTGACCGCAGCAAGTTCCCGGAACTGGATGTGCTCAAAGACAACTGGGAAGTCATCCGCGACGAAGCGATGCATTTGTTCGACGAGGGTTACATTCGCGCCGCCGAAAAGAACAACGACGCTGGCTTCGGTTCGTTCTTCAAGAAAGGCTGGAAGCGCTTTTACCTCAAGTGGTACGACAAACCACTGCCATCGGCCGAAGCCCTGTGCCCGAAAACCGTGGCATTGGTCAGTAGCATTCCCAACGTCAAAGGCGCCATGTTCGCGTTGCTGCCAGGCGGCAGCCACCTCAACCCGCACCGTGATCCGTTCGGCGGTTCCCTGCGTTATCACTTAGGGCTGTCGACGCCGAACTCCGACGATTGCCGGATCTTCGTTGACGGTCAGGTCTACGCCTGGCGTGATGGCGAAGACGTGATGTTCGACGAAACCTACGTGCATTGGGTCAAGAATGAAACCGACAAGACTCGGGTCATCCTCTTTTGCGACATCGAACGACCGCTGAGCAACCGCCTGATGACCCGCCTCAACCGCTGGGTCAGTGGTTTTTTGGGTCGCGCCACTGCACCGCAGAATCTTGATGATGAACATGTTGGCGGGATTAACCATGTTTACGCATGGAGCAAGAACTCCAGCGACAAGTTCAGCGGTGTGATCAAACAGTGGAAGCGTCGCAATCCCAAGGCCTACCGCGTGCTGCGACCGGTGTTGGCGGTGGTAGTGTTTACGTTGTTGGGGTATTGGTTGTTTGGGTGATTCCGTGCAAGAAATGAAAAACCGCTCATTGGAGCGGTTTTTTTTCGCCGAAGTTATGGTCGCCCGGCGAGCACGTCAGGTTCGCCTTCGATACCCGTCGCAAGGACCTGTAAAATGCGCCGCTGACTGGCCGTCAGTTCTACTTTGACAGGTTTGTTTTCCTGGGCAGAGGAGCGTTTTCTTATGTGCGGGTTTCTGATGACTCCGTGCATATTTCCTCCGTTATCGGTCATTAATTGAACAGTTTTCACGATACTAGGCTCTCCACAGTTTTGACACGTCGACGCTTCAGCGTCTTCGTAGAAATCGAGTCGTTTATAAATAGAAATTGCACCTTCCAGCGGTTCCTGTACTTCGATGAATCTACTACCGATAATCACGGCGTAATGTTCGATGGCCGAAACAGCGAGGGCCGCAATCCGGTTTTTTAAAGGATGTGCTTCTCGCGGTCGCCCTTCCAATCGCACGATGCGGATTCGTTGCCGACTGTTGTTCGGATTCGCGAAGCATAGTCCGCACAATTCCTCTTCGAACCAGATGGCAATATCCAGAGACAAAGGCTCCTTTGCTTTCCATCCTATGACCTCATTCCATAAAAAGTGTGGATCCTCCCAGCGCTCGCAAGCATCCAGCGCCTGCGCATTGATGGCGTCAAACCGCACCCGCGATAGATCAATGTCCGTTGGGCCTGCCAGTTCCAGTTCATGTTGCAACTGAGCAGCGCTGATAGCAGCAAGCGTTCTAGCCCTCGATCGATACAACTGATACCGAAGATGCGTCCGTTCCCTTGGCATGTGATCTCGTGCATTCCCTGTCCCTCATAGCGGGCGTTTGCATTTCTCTCCAAGGTAGATTGCGGTGCTGCAGCTGTCGTTACTGGCCCTTTGACCAAGTCATTGCAATCTATGTCGCGGGCTGGTTATAGTCGGCGCTCGCCTGCTTTCCCGAGCACGGCCCTCAAAAAAGATCAGCCCAATGCCTGCATCCCTCATCAACGCGGTAGTCGATTCAGCGGTCAACGCTGGCGTCGTGCCGTGCGGGAATCAGCAGCCTGCGCAGATCAGTCATTACCCCCCACCTGTCAGTAGCTCGCCGGTGTGCGCAGTCGTATCACCGCCAGGCGTTGGCTTTTCGGGCTGATCAGCTTTTTTTCTGCTGTTCCCACGCCCGTCTGAAAAAGCGCTCGCTTGAAAAAAACTACTGAATTTCAGCTTCGGCTGAGTTGGCTTTTTGCCTGACTACAGGTGGTATTCATGTTTGTCCTTTCGAAAAACACCGCGCTCGCGGCGGCGTCCACGAGCCTGTTCGTTCTGCTGTGGAGCAGCGGGGCGATCTTCTCCAAATGGGGCCTGGCCCACGCATCACCCTTTGCCTTTCTGCTGTTTCGCTTTGCCATCGCGCTATTCGGTCTGGTGCTGCTGGTGCCGTTGCTCAAGCTGAAGCTGCCCAAGGGCGGCAAGCCGATGGTGTATGCGATGGCCACGGGTGTGGTGTTGCTGGGGGCTTATCAGATTTTCTATCTGCTGGCCCTGGACCTGAAAGTCACCCCGGGAGTGATGGCGACGATCATGGGCGTGCAGCCCATTCTCACGGTGGTGATCATGGAGCGTCAGCGATCAGCCAGCAGAATGTTTGGTCTGACGCTGGGGTTGGCCGGGTTGATCATGGTGGTTTACCAAGGCATCGGTCTGGCCGGTATTTCGCTGGCCGGGATGCTCTTCGGTTTGCTGGCACTGGCGAGCATGACGTTCGGTTCGATCATGCAGAAGCGCATCACCGACAATCCACTCGGCACGCTGCCCGTGCAGTACCTGGCGGGGCTGTTGCTCTGCGGAGTCTTCGTGCCGTTCCAACCCTTTCATTTCGAACACAGCACCGGTTTTATCGTACCGGTGTTGTGGATGGGATTGGTCGTGTCGGTGCTGGCGACCTTGCTGCTGTATCGCCTGATTGCCCGGGGCAACCTGGTGAATGTCACCAGTCTGTTTTACCTGGTGCCAGCGGTAACGGCGGTGATGGACTACCTGATTTTCGGCAACCGGCTGGCGGCGTTGAGCATGCTGGGCATGTTGCTGATCATCATCGGTTTGGTGTTCGTATTCCGTAAAAACGCTTGAAACAAAACAAGGCGCTGCAGAACGCCAATCCGCTGGGGATTCGGCGGTTGGTGGATGGTGAGGTGAGTCAGTCAGCTTTGTAGCGTCTGAACAATCGCCTTCGCGAGCAAGCCCGCTCCCACAGGTTCAGCGCAATCCCTGTGGGAGCGGGCTTGCTCGCGAAGGCGTCATCAGCCGCACCACAACTCTACTTGGTCGCCCCCCCAACAGCCTTCACTACCGAAGGCTTCAACACCAACCACAACGCCGCCGCAATCAACACCCCGCCATAGAGGTGCGCCATCGACAACGGCTCATCCAGCAACAATGCCCCCCACAACACCCCGAACGGCGGAATCAGAAAGGTCGTGGTCATCGACTTCACCGGCCCGACCGAGCTGAGCAGGCGGAAGTAAATAATGTACGCAAGCGCCGTACATACCAGCCCCAACCCCAGCAGCGACAACCAGACACTCCAGCCGCCCCAGCTCTCCGGTGGCTGGCTGATCACGCTGTAACCGAACAGCGGCAACAGAAACAACGTCGCGCCCAGCATGCTGCCCACCGCCGATAGACGACTGTCGAGACCTCCGGCCTGATCGAGCCAGCGGCGCGCGAGGAATCCGGCGAAACCGTAGCAGGTCGTGGCGAGCAGGCAGGCGAGGGCGCCCATCAGCAGTTCCATGTCGAACGCCACCGGACCGGCTCGGGTCAGGATACCCACGCCAAGCAGCCCGAGGAAAACGCCGCCAAGCTTGGCGGCGGTGAGCCTTTCATGAAAGAACAGACCGCCGATCAGCACGCCCATCAATGGCGTGGTGGCGTTGAAAATCGCCGAATAACCGGCCGGCAATACTTGTGCAGCCACCGAATAGAGGGTCGCCGGAATCCCTGAGTTGATCACTCCGAGCAGCATCACGGTTTTGAGTTTGCCTTTGAAATCCCAGCTGATGCGCATCAGACCGAGAATCACCAGCAGGCCGGTAGCGGCAATCGATACGCGGAAAAAAGCAGTGGGGATTGTGCCAATTACCGGGGCGATGATGCGCATGAACAGAAAGCTCGCGCCCCAAATGGCGGCAAGCGATAACAAACGCAGAGTATCGACGGGGTTCACAGCACGTTCCTTCCTTGATGGGCGCGCAAGTGTCGCGCCAGTCCGGACGCAAGGCAATGGTTGCGTTGCGTAACAAAGGGCCACTAAGCTCAGGCCCCACGATAAGCATCAGCCGCCGAGGTTTTACCTATGCCGCAGCAATGGCCAGCCGCCGACATCGCCCGAATGATCCTCGATGGCTTTGACGATTACCGCGAGCATTTCCGCCAGATCACCGACGGCGCCCGGGCTCGCTTCGAGCAGGCCAAGTGGCAGGAGACGCAATCGGCGTCGGCCGCGCGGATCAATCTCTACGAAGAAAAAGTCAGCGAAACGGTGGAACGGCTGCGCATCGCTTTCGACGCCGACACGCTGGATGTCAGCTGCTGGCCGCTGGTCAAAAGCGCTTACATCACGCTGATCGACCTGCGCTTCGACGATGAACTGTCCGAAACCTGGTACAACTCGATCTTCTGCGGGCTGTTCAGCCACGACTTGATCAGCGACGGCTGCATGTTCATTCACACCACCCGGCCGAGCCTGCGCCGGGCCCGCGCCGCACAAACCCGTACCTACAAGCCTCAGGGGCAGCTGTCCGGGATGCTGGCGAGCATTTTTGCCGACTACCGCTTCAGCGAGGATTACGCCGACCTGGCCGGCGACCTGCGCCGCCTCGAAGCACAACTACGTGAAAACCTGCCGGACTGGGTCTGCAAGGACCCGGAATTGAGCGTCGAACTGTTTTCCTCGGTGCTTTACCGCAACAAAGGCGCGTACCTGGTCGGGCGCATCTACACCCAGGACGAACAATGGCCGCTGGTGATTCCGCTGCTGCACCGCGAAGGTCGCGGGATTCAGATCGATGCGCTGATCACCGATGAAGCGGACGTGTCGATCATCTTCTCGTTCACCCGTTCGTATTTCATGGTCGACGTGCCGGTACCGGCGGAGTTCATCGGTTTCCTCAAGCGCATTTTGCCGGGAAAGCACATCGCCGAGCTGTACACCTCGATCGGCTTTTACAAACACGGCAAGTCCGAGTTCTACCGGGCGCTGATCAATCACCTGGCCAACACCGACGACCAGTTCATCATGGCCCCGGGCGTGCGTGGCATGGTGATGAGCGTGTTTACCCTGCCGGGTTTCAACACCGTATTCAAAATCATCAAGGACCGCTTTTCGCCGTCGAAAAACGTCGACCGCGCCACGGTGATCGAGAAGTACCGCTTGGTGAAAAGTGTCGACCGGGTCGGGCGCATGGCCGACACCCAGGAGTTTTCCGACTTCCGTTTCCCGTTGAGCAAGTTCGAGCCGGCCTGTCTGCAAGAATTGCTCGAGGTGGCCGCGTCCACCGTGTCGGTAGAGGACGACACCGTGCTGATCCGCCACTGCTGGACCGAACGGCGGATGACGCCGTTGAACCTGTATCTGGAGAACGCCAACGACGCTCAGGTCCGCGAGGCGCTGGAAGATTACGGCCTGGCGATCAAGCAACTGGCGGCGGCGAACATCTTTCCCGGCGACATGCTGCTGAAGAACTTCGGCGTCACGCGTCACGGGCGGGTGGTGTTTTATGACTATGACGAGATCTGCTTCCTGACCGAGGCCAACTTCCGGCATATCCCTCAACCGCGCACGCCGGAAGACGAGATGGCGTCGGAGCCGTGGTATTCGATTGGGCCGCTGGATGTGTTTCCCGAAGAGTTTCCGCCGTTTTTGTTTGCTGATTCCGGGCAGCGCAAGTTGTTTGATCAGTTGCACGGGGAGCTGTACAACGCCGATTACTGGAAAAGCCTTCAGGAAGCGATTCGCGCCGGGAAGGTGATTGATGTGTTCCCGTATCGGCGCAAAGGCCTGGATAACGAGTAACGGCTGAAAACCACCCCTCACCCCAGCCCTCCCGAAACGTCGGACCGCCCCATGGGGGAGAGGGGGAAAGGGAGCCGATCGGGGGCTTTTCAGAACCTGAGTTCGACTCGGACTTTCAGGTCGATGTCATTCGAAAGAGCAACTCGGTCAGTCCCCTCGCCCCTTTGGGGAGAGGGTTAGGGTGAGGGGTGGCCCTCCCTGACACGCCAAACACCCCCAAATCTGCGACAATCCACCCCCTGCGCCACTAGACGACTTATTGCGTACCTGATGACTGACGAATCGCCTTCCATCGACAAACTGCTGAAAAACCTCGATCACGCCATGCTCGCCGACCGCCACCGGCTGCGGCGGCAGTTGCTTGAGCTGCGCAAAAAACCTGACGAGGCCAAGCTGGCCCAGTGGGTGACGCGCACGCAGGCGTCCTGTGATCAGGTGTTGGCGCGGCGGGCCAGCCTGCCGGTGATTCGTTACGACGACAGCCTGCCGATCGCCGCCAAGCGCGACGAAATCAAAGCAGCGCTGCTCAAGCATCAGGTGCTGATCATTGCCGGTGAAACCGGTTCGGGTAAAACCACCCAGTTGCCGAAGATCTGCCTGGAAATCGGTCGCGGCCAGCATGGCCTGATCGGCCACACCCAGCCCCGTCGAATCGCCGCCCGCAGCGTGGCGAGCCGGGTCGCTGAAGAACTGGCGACGCCGTTGGGGGCGCTGGTCGGCTATCAGGTGCGGTTCGAAGACCAGAGCGATTCCAACACCCTGATCAAACTGATGACCGACGGCATCCTGCTGGCGGAAACCCAGAACGACCGCTACCTCGAACGCTACGACACGATCATCGTCGACGAAGCCCACGAACGCAGCCTGAACATCGACTTCCTGCTCGGTTACCTGAAAACCCTGTTGCCGCGTCGTCCGGACCTGAAAGTCATCATCACTTCGGCGACCATCGACCTGGAGCGTTTCTCCAAGCACTTCGATGACGCGCCGATTGTTGAAGTCTCCGGCCGCACCTTTCCCGTGGAAACCTGGTATCGCCCGCTGACCCTGGAGCAGGATGAGGAGGGCAACCGCGTCGAGGACGACTTGACGGTGGATCAGGCGATCCTCGCCACCCTCGACGAAATCGCCGCGTTCGAACGCAGCGAGCGCAAGAGCCCCGGCGACGTGCTGGTGTTCCTGCCCGGCGAGCGCGAGATTCGCGACGCGGCGGACATGCTGCGCAAGGCCCAGCTCAAGCACACCGAGATTCTGCCGCTCTATGCACGGCTGTCGCCGGCCGAACAGCAGCGGATTTTCCAGTCGCACCCAGGTCGGCGCGTGGTCCTGGCGACCAACGTCGCGGAAACCTCGCTGACCGTGCCGGGCATTCGTTATGTGATCGACAGCGGTACCGCGCGCATCAGCCGTTACAGCTACCGCGCCAAGGTCCAGCGCCTGCCCATCGAAGCCATTTCCCAGGCCAGCGCCAACCAGCGTAAAGGTCGCTGCGGGCGGGTCGAGCCGGGTATTTGTATTCGTCTATACGGTGAAGAAGATTTCATCGGTCGCCCGGAATTTACCGATCCGGAAATCCTGCGCACCAACCTCGCGGCGGTGATTTTGCAGATGCTGCATCTGCGCCTCGGCGAGATCACCGATTTCCCGTTTATCGAGCCGCCGGATGGCAAAGCCATCAGCGACGGTTTCAACCTGCTGCAAGAACTCTCGGCGGTCGACCGCAACAGCCAACTGACGCCGCTTGGCCGCCAATTGGCGCGGCTGCCGGTGGACCCGCGCATGGGCCGCATGCTGCTGGAAGCGGCGAAACTCGGCAGCTTGCAGGAAGTGCTGATCGTCGCCAGCGCCATGTCGATTCAGGACCCGCGCGAGCGTCCGCCGGAACGTCAGCAAGCGGCGGATCAGGCTCACGCGCAATGGAAAGACGTGGACTCGGATTTCGCCGGGCTGGTCAATCTGTGGCGTGGTTTCGAAGAACAGCGTCAGGCCCTGACCGCCAGCCCGCTGCGCAATTGGTGCCGCAAGAACTTCCTGAATTACCTGCGTCTGCGCGAATGGCGCGACTCCCATCGGCAGTTGAGCCTGATCTGCCGCGACATGCAGTTGAGCCTCAACAAAGAACCGGCGGATTACCCGAAACTGCACAAAGCCGTGCTCTCGGGGCTCCTCAGCCAGATCGGCCAGAAAACCGATGAAGGCGATTACCTCGGTGCGCGTCAGCGGCGCTTCTGGATTCACCCGTCATCGGGTCTCGGTAAAAAGCGTCCGCAATGGCTGATGGCGGCCGAACTGGTGGAAACCACCAAGCTCTATGCGCGCATGGTCGCCAAGATCGACGCCGACTGGATCGAGCCGCTGGCTGGGCACCTGATCAAGAAAAACCACTTCGAACCCCATTGGGAGAAGAAGCGAGGTCAAGTCGTGGCGTTCGAGCAGATCACGTTGTTCGGGCTGATCGTGGTCGGTCGCCGGCCGGTGCACTACGGGCCGATCGACCCGGTGGTGTCTCGTGAGTTCTTCATTCGCGAAGGCCTGGTACGCGGCGAGATTCAGTCCAAGGCCAAGTGCCTGACAGCCAATGCGCAGTTGCTGGAACAGCTCGACGAACTGGAAGCCAAGGCTCGCCGTCGCGACATTCTGGCCGACGAAGAAACCCTGTATGCCTTCTACGATGCACGACTGCTGGCGGAGATCCACCAGACTGCGACCTTCGACAGCTGGTATCGGGTCAACAGTCAGAAAGACCCGCAGCTGCTGATCATGCGCGAAGAAGACGTGCTGGCCCGCGAGGCGAGTGAAGTCACCGCTTTGCATTACCCGGACACCTTGCACATCGGTGATCTGGAGTTGGCGCTCAGTTACCACTTCGAACCGAACCATCCACGCGACGGCGTAACCCTGCGCGTGCCGGCGCCGTTGTTGCCGATGCTGCCGCCTGAGCGCCTGGAATGGCTGGTGCCGGGCGTAATCGAGGCCAAGTGCATCGCGCTGGTGCGCAACCTGCCCAAAGCCCTGCGCAAGAATTTCGTACCGGTGCCGGACTTCGTCAAAGCCGCATTGCAGCGCATGACTTTTGCCGAGGGCTCGTTGCCTCAAGCGCTGGGTCGTGAACTGTTGCGCATGACCGGTGCGCGGGTCAGTGATGAAGCCTGGGCCGAAGCGTCGCAGCAGGTCGACAGTCATTTGCGGATGAACCTGGAAATCGTCGACGGCCAAGGCAAGTTCCTCGGTGAAGGGCGCGATCTGGCGGAACTGACCGCACGCTTTGCCGAAGCCAGTCAGGCTGCATTGGCTGTGCCGCAAACCGCGAAAAACCAGCAACCGGTGGAGCCGAAAGTGTTTGCCGCCGTCGCCGAGAAAACCCAGCAGAAGATCGCCGGGTTATCGATGACGGTGTATCCGGCGCTGGTGGAAGAGAGTGGCACGGTCAAGGAAGGACGTTTCTCGACGCCGGCCGAAGCCGAGTTTCAACATCGCCGCGCCTTGCAGCGTTTGCTGATGCAGCAGTTGGCTGAACCGGCGAAGTTCCTGCGCAGCAAGTTGCCGGGGCTGACCGAATTGGGCTTGATGTACCGCGACATGGGGCGCGTCGACAGTCTGGTCGAAGACATTCTGCTGGCCAGCCTCGACAGCTGCATTCTCGACGGCGAAGACCCGCTGCCACGGGATGGCGCCGGGTTGGCTTCACTGGCTGAACGCAAGCGCGGCGGCTGGACCGAGCATGCCGAGCGCTTGGCCAAGCTGACGCTGGAGATTCTCAAGCTCTGGCACGGCCTGCAAAAACGCTTCAAGGGCAAGATCGACCTGGCGCAAGCCGTGGCCCTGAACGACATCAAACAGCAACTCAGTCATCTGGTGTATCCGGGCTTCGTCCGGGAAACCCCGATGCAGTGGCTCAAGGAGTTGCCGCGGTATCTGAAAGCGGTCGAGCAGCGCTTCGAGAAAATCGGCGCTCAGGTGCAGAGGGACCGGGTCTGGAGCGGCGAGTTGTCTGGTCTGTGGACGCAATATCAAACCCGCGCCAACAAACATGCCCAGGAAGGCAAACGCGATCCGCAGCTGGAACTCTATCGCTGGTGGCTGGAGGAATATCGGGTTTCCCTGTTTGCCCAACAATTGGGGACGAAGGTGCCGATCTCCGACAAGCGCCTGAACAAGCAATGGACCCAGGTCGAACCGTAAACCCTGTGGGAGCGGGCTTGCTCGCGAAGGGGCCATCAGCTTCAACATCAATGTTGACTGATACACCGCTTTCGCGAGCAAGCCCGCTCCCACATTAGGTACGCGTTACTCTCGCAAAAGGCGCCAAAACCCATTGTTTATGGCAAACTTCGCGCCTATAAACGCCGGCCCCGCGGTTTTGAGCCTTCACAGGTCTGGGCGGATCGGAATAAAGCGATGCCAGGTTTGCTCCCCCTGACGGGAGCAGATCCTTTGTGTGTTGGTACGTCGGTGCCAACACTTTCTGCCTGAACAGATTAGAGAAACGACCATGCATAACGTCGTCATCAGCGGCACCGGCCTGTACACCCCGGCCAACAGCATCTCCAACGAAGAGCTGGTGCAGTCTTTCAACGCCTACGTCGCGCAATTCAACGCCGACAACGCCGACGCTATCGCGCGCGGCGAAATCGAAGCGTTGACCGAATCCAGCGTGGCGTTTATCGAAAGGGCGTCTGGCATCAAAAGCCGCTTTGTCATGGACAAGGAAGGCATCCTCGACCCGCAACGCATGGCGCCACGCCTGCCGGAACGCTCGAATGACGAGTGGTCCGTGCTTTGCCAAATGGCCATCGGCGCCGCCGAGCAAGCCTTGCAGCGTGCCGGCAAGACCGCCGCGGACATCGATGGCGTGATCGTCGCCTGCTCCAACCTGCAACGGGCCTATCCGGCCATCGCCATCGAAGTCCAGGAAGCCTTGGGCATCCAGGGTTTCGGTTTCGACATGAACGTTGCCTGCTCCTCGGCGACCTTCGGCATTCAGGCTGCGGCCAACAGCGTGCAACTGGGCCAGGCCCGGGCGATCCTGATGGTCAACCCGGAAGTCTGCACCGGTCACCTGAACTTCCGCGACCGTGACAGCCACTTCATCTTCGGCGACGCCGCGACTGCGGTGATCATTGAACGTGCTGACCTGGCAACGTCCAAGTACCAGTTCGACATCGTCAGCACCAAGCTGCTGACCAAGTTTTCCAACAACATCCGCAACAACTTTGGCTTCCTCAACCGCGCGGCGGAAGAGGGCATCGGCGCCAAGGACAAACTGTTCGTGCAGGAAGGCCGCAAGGTGTTCCGCGATGTCTGCCCGATGGTCGCCGAGCTGATCGCTACGCACCTGGAAGAGAACACGCTCAACATCGGCGACGTGAAACGCTTCTGGCTGCACCAGGCCAACCTCAGCATGAACCACCTGATCGTCAAGAAGCTGCTGGGCCGCGAAGCCACCGAAGAAGAAGCCCCGGTGATTCTCGACACCTACGCCAACACCAGCTCCGCCGGTTCCGTGATTGCGTTTCACAAGAACCAGGACGATCTGGCCGCCGGTTCGCTGGCCGTGCTCAGCTCGTTCGGCGCTGGTTACTCGATTGGTAGCGTGATTCTGCGCAAGCGCTGATCGCTATTGTGATGAGGGGCATTTCTGCCAAGTGAGATTACCTTGTGGCGAGGGGATTTATCCCCGTTGGACTGCGAAGCGGTCCCACAACAGGCAACCGCAATTTGCCAGATAGACCGCATCGGATGGTTTTACGACTGCTTCGCAGCCGAACGGGGATAAATCCCCTCGCCACAAGGTGTCGCCAAAGGTGGGGGCAAAAAAAACTCGCGCTGCAGTATCGGACGGATGATGGGGACCGATACCACAACGCGAGTTTGTAAAAGCGCCTCGGGCTTCCTTGCCCGAGTCGTGTAGCGGGGAATCAGAACTTCGCTTCGGCATCCAGTTGCAGGGTGTTGATGTCGGAGTCTTTCAGGTTGGCGTTAGTGTAGTCAGAGTTAGCCATGAAGTACGTCGCGCCGAGGTTGAAGTTCTTGTCCAACTCGTAACTCACTTTCAACTTGCTGCCACGCGAACCGGTGAAACCGTTGGCGAAGTCGGAGTCGGTGAAGGCGCCGACCACCGCGTTACGCTGTACGTCGCGGTAGTTGTAGTCCACTGCGAAGCCGTAGAACTTGGTCTTTACACCGGCCAACCAGGCAGAGTCCTGATCGTTGCTGGCGTCCTTGTTGTTCACGTACTGACCGTACAGCGAGAGCGGCATAGGCAGGCCACCGATGTCGAGCTGGCCGAAGCCTTCGTACAGTTTGAATTGCTCGTTCGGGCTGTTGCCGTTGATGGCCAGTGCGGCTGGAATGCTGGTGCCGCCTGTGCGGATGTCGTCGTCGTTGTCGTAACCGTAGACGCTGCCACCCAGGGTCAGTTTCAGGTTGTCGGTGATAGCGAAGCGCGCGCCCAACTGGCCGGCGTACAGACGCAAGTCGTGCTTGAACTGCACGCCGTCGCCGTCGACGTTGTCCTTGAGGGTGTAGTGGCCGGCGCTACCGAACAGCTCGGTGCTGGCGCCCAGCGGGTATTTGTAAGCCAGCGACAGACCTTCCGGGCTGATGTCGCTATCCCAGATGATGTCGCCCATGCTCACCCATTGCTGCGGCATCTTGCCGCCAACGATGTGCAGGTTCTTGATGGCGTCCGGGTGGTAGTCGACGTAACCCTGGTCCAGCCAGATCTGCTTCTTGTCGAAGTAATTGTCCAGACTCTGGTTGGTGGAGCGAGCGTCGTCGTTGTTGCCGGTGGCGATACGAATACCGGTGTCGACCTGAGGGTTGATCTCGCTGTAGGCACCCAGGCGGGCACGAATGCGCTGACGATCCTGGTCTTTGCTGTTTGAAACGCCATCGTTGTGGACGTTTTCCTGACGGAAACGCACATCACCCTTGAATTGGGTCTTGGCGGCCCACGCCAGTTTCTCGTCGAAGGTACTCAGTTCATTGGTTTTCTTCGCAGTCGCCGCGATCTGCTCGTTGGTCTCTTGTTGAGCCTGGCGGGCGATTTGCTGGTCTTTCTGATCCCTGGCCAGCTCGGCTTGCAGTTCGGTGTACTGCGCAGGCGAAATCGAGCCGTTTGCCTTGAGCATGTCGAGCAGTTTGGCGTCGACTGCGGCGCTGGCCGGTACACTCATGGCCAGCAGCAACCCGCCACACAAGGCCGCCGCAGTTTTCGTGGAAGCAAGACGCATATCAATCTCCGAAGATGTAATGGGATGACTGAGCCATCCAGGACACAACCGACCGTTGAGGGCGGAAAACAGTGACCAGGTTTAGAACCCGGCGCTCTAAAAACAGGCGCCAGTATCGCGATGGTTTATGACAGGGCAGTGGCAATGTGATGGCGTCTCGATGACGATACAAAGTCATCGAGAACTATTGAGCTAGAGCGCTGTCGTCGAATTGCTCGTGTGGATTTTTTGGCGATGGGCGATACTCGCCGGGCTTTCACGCAAAGAAGTAGGAAAGAACTGATGCCGCTGCAACGTCTGGAAAGTCTGTCCGAAATCGCGTCGCAGACGTGGGATGCCCTGGTGCCCGAGAATCAGCCCTTTCTGCGCCACGCCTTTCTCAGCACGCTGGAAGACAGCGGCAGCATCGGCCCTCATTCCGGCTGGCAACCCGAGCATTTGTTGCACATCGAAGGCGATCGCCTGATTGCCGCGCTACCCAGTTACCGCAAATGGCATTCCTACGGCGAGTACGTGTTCGACCACGCCTGGGCCGATGCCTGTGAGCGTGCCGGGATCGATTACTACCCCAAGCTGCTGACGGCTGTGCCGTTCAGTCCGGTCAGTGGCCCGCGTTTGCTGGCGGCCACGCTTGAGGACGGTTTCGAACTGTTGAAAAGCCTGCCGGGCTACCTTGAAATCGAACAACTCTCCAGTGCCCACATCAACTTCACCGACCCGTTCACTGACGCAGCCTTGGCCGAGCAGCCGGGCTGGTTGCAGCGAATCGGCTGTCAGTACCACTGGCAGAATCGCGGCTATCGGGATTTTCAGGACTTCCTCGACGCTCTCAGTTCGCGCAAGCGCAAGCAGATGCGCAAGGAACGCGAGCAAGTGGCGGGGCAGGGCATTGATTTCGAATGGCTTGAGGGTCGGCAACTCGATCAGGCGCAGTGGGATTTTGTCTATGCCTGCTACGCCAACACCTACGCAGTGCGGCGGCAAGCGCCGTATCTGACGCGGGAGTTTTTCAGTTTGCTGGCCGAGCGCATGCCAGAGTCGATTCGTGTGGTATTGGCCAAGCAAGGCTCACGGCCGGTGGCCATGGCCTTCAGTCTGGTGGGCGGCGACAGTTTTTACGGTCGTTACTGGGGCTGTCTGGCGGAGTTCGACCGTCTGCACTTCGAGACCTGTTTCTACCAGGGCATGGACTACGCAATTGCCAATGGCTTCCAGCGTTTCGATGCCGGTGCCCAGGGTGAGCACAAGTTGATTCGCGGGTTCGAACCCGTGATCACTCATTCATGGCACTACTTGCGTCATCCCGGGCTGAAAGCTGCTGTCAAAGACTTCCTGCAGCAAGAGCGCGCTGGTGTATTGGCGTATGCCGAGGAAGCGAGGACAGCCTTGCCTTACCGGCAAGCCTGAAGGGGGGCAAGATCGTTCCCACGCTCTGCGTGGGAATGCAGCCCGTGACGCTCCGCGTCACTGGACGCGGAGCGTCCCTTGAGGCATTCCCACGCAGACCAGAGCGTGGGAACGATCATCAATCGATGCCGACAAATCCACCTGTCTGGTGCTGCCACAACCGCGCATACAGCCCGCCATGAGCCAGCAGTTCGGCGTGGCTGCCGGTTTCGGCGATCTTGCCTTTTTCCAGCACCACCAGCCGGTCCATGCGGGCGATGGTCGAGAGCCGGTGAGCGATGGCAATTACGGTTTTGCCCTGCATCAGGGTTTCGAGGCTTTCCTGGATCGCTGCTTCGACCTCCGAATCCAGCGCCGAGGTGGCCTCGTCCATGATCAGGATCGGCGCGTCCTTGAGCAGCACGCGAGCAATCGCAATCCGCTGACGCTGACCGCCGGAGAGTTTCACCCCACGCTCACCGACGTGGGCATCAAAACCGGTGCGACCTTCGGAGTCCGACAACAACGGGATGAACTCGTCGGCGCGGGCCTTGTGCACCGCCTCCCAGAGTTCGGCGTCGGTGGCGTTGGGTTTGCCGTACAACAAATTGTCGCGGATCGAACGATGCAGCAGGGACGTGTCCTGGGTGATCATGCCAATGCGCTCGCGCAGGCTTTCCTGGCCGACTTCGGCGATGTTCTGCCCGTCGATGAGAATGCGTCCGCCCTGCACGTCATAGAGGCGCAGCAGCAGGTTGACCAGGGTTGATTTGCCTGCGCCGGATGGACCGATCAGGCCGATTTTCTCACCGGGCTTGATGGTCAGGTTGAGGTCGCCGATGATCCCGCTCTTCTTGCCGTAATGGAAATCCACGTGCTCGAAACGCACCTCGCCACGGGTGACCGCCAGCGGTTTGGCCTGCTCGCGATCGGTGACGCTGACCGGTTGAGAAATGGTCTGCAAACCGTCCTGAACCATGCCGATGTTTTCGAAAATGCCAGTGACCACCCACATGATCCAGCCGGACATGTTGACGATGCGGATCACCAGGCCGGTGGCCAGGGCAATCGCGCCTACGGTGATCAGCGACTGCGTCCACAGCCACAGGGCCAGGCCGGTGGTGCCGACGATCAGCAAGCCGTTCATGCTGGTGATGACCACGTCCATGCTGGTGACCACCCGGCCGGCCAGTTGGGCTTTTTCGGTTTGTTCCTTGATCGCTTCGCGAGCGTATTGCTGCTCGAAGTTGGTGTGGGCGAACAGCTTCAGGGTGGTGATGTTGGTGTAGCCGTCGACGATCCGCCCCATGAGTTTGGAGCGCGCATCGGAGGACACGACCGAACGTTCCTTGACCCGTGGCACGAAGTAGTAAAGGGCACTGATGAAGGCGACGATCCAGGTCAGCAGCGGGATCATCAGGCGCCAGTCGGCTTCGGCGAACAGCACCAGCGAACTGATCGCGTAGATCAGCACGTGCCACAGCGCGTCCACCGCTTGCACGGCTGAATCGCGCAGCGAGTTGCCGGTCTGCATGATGCGTTGGGCGATGCGCCCGGCGAAGTCGTTCTGGAAAAAATTCAGGCTCTGTTTGAGCACATAACTGTGGTTCTGCCAGCGGATCAGGCTGGTCATGCTGGGGCTCAGGGTCTGGTGCACCAGCAGGTCATGCAAGCCGACAAAAATCGGCCGGAACACCAGGGCTACCACCGCCATCCAGGCCAGTTCGATGCCATGTTCCTTGAAGAAATCGACGTTCGGCGTGCCTTGGGTCAGGTCGATGATGCGGCTCAGGTAACTGAACAGCGCCACTTCGATCAGCGCACCGATCAGACCGACGATCAGCAGGACGGCGAAACTCGGCCAGACCTGCTTCAGGTAATAGGTATAAAAAGGCAGAACCCGATCCGGCGGCGCGGCCGTCGGGGCCTCGCGGAAAATGTCGATCAGTTTCTCGAAACGGCGATAAAGCATTGGTTCTCCGCCCGCGCACGGGCTCTCCTTTGAACAGTGTGAGCGGCGCACTCCGGCAGCCGCTCAAGACTTCCTGTGTAGCTTAGTCGATGACTTTGGCCGACTTGATGAACACAGGGTCGGCTGGCACATCTTTCATGCCGCCACGGGTGGTGGTTTGCGAGTTGACGATGACGTCTACCACGTCCATGCCTTTCACGACCTTACCGAAGACCGCATAGCCATCACCGCTGTCGAGGAAGTCATTGTCTTTGACGTTCACGAAGAACTGGCTGGTGGCCGAATCAGGATTGGAGGTGCGGGCCATGGACAGCGTGCCACGGACGTTATGCAGACCGTTTTTGGACTCGTTCTTGATCGGTGCCTTGGTTTCTTTCTGCTGCATTTGTTGAGTGAAACCACCGCCCTGGATCATGAACCCTGGAATCACACGGTGAAAAATCGTGTTGTTGTAGAAGCCGCTGTTGACGTAATCAAGGAAGTTCTTGGTACTGATCGGCGCCTTGACCGGGTCCAGTTCGATTTCGATCTGGCCATTGGTGGTTTCCAGCAGCACGTGCGGCGCCTTGGCGGGCGTTGCGGCCATCAGGTTGGCGGCAAACAGAACGGAGCCAGCGACGAGGGCGATTTTTTTCAGCATGGGTCAGTGATCCTGAGTGAGGTGGTGTCGACTGCGGTGAGAAACTCGAGCAGCGTTTGGTTGAATATTTCGGGTTGATCCAGCGGGGTGGCGTGGCGCGAATCGGCGATCACCACCAGCCGCGCATCGGGCAGCAGTTTTACGTAGGTCTCTTTCAGTGAGACCGGTGTGTAGTCACGGTCGGCGCTGACGATGAGGGTTGGACAGGAGACCCTGGAAAGTCGTTCCTGAACCCCCCAGCCAACGATTGCATCGAAGCTGGCGAGATAAGCATGTTTGTCGTTTTTTGCCCAGCGCTCGGCCATTTTTTGTCGCAGGTCAGCCTGTTCCGGTTTGGGAAACAGCTTGCCGCCCAGAGCCGTGCCGATGGCGCCGAGACTGAGGACACGCATCAGGCTCCAGCGCTTGAACCACTGCCAGTAATCGTCGCGGCTGCGCAGTTTGACCTCGGGCGCGCTGTTGACGATGCACAGGCTTTTGAGCAATTGCGGCTGGTCCACGGCCAGTTGAAAACCGATCATGCCACCCATGGACAGGCCCACGTAATGAACGGGGCCCAGGTTCAGGTGTTCAATGAGGGCGACCAGGTCGGCGCTGAACCCGGCGATGCTGTAGCGCTCGCGGGGTTTGTCGGAGCGGCCGTGGCCGCGTACATCCGGGACGATCACCCGGTAGCGGGCCGACAACGCCGGGATCTGCTTTTCCCAGTCCAGAGTGCTGGAGCCGAGCCCATGAACCAGCAGCAACGGCGTGCCGTGGCCATATTCCTCATAGTGCAGGTTGCAACCTTCGTGTTCGAAATAGGCCATGCATACACTCCTTGTCAGGCTTGTTCAGGGGCGGCGAAAGGTGCATCCAGCGGCGCAGTGTCGAAAGTGCGCAGCAGTTCGATGAGAATCTGCGTGGCCGGACCCAAGGGTTTGTCCTTGTTCGAGTACAGATAGAAGCTCGGGTTGCGGCTGCCACCCTGGTCCAACGGTAGCAGCTTGAGCAGGCCTTCCTTGATTTCCCGTTCAATCATGTGCCGAGGCAACCAGGCGAAACCCAGTCCGCTGCTGACAAACGTTGCCGCGGTGGCCAGGCTGCCGACGGTCCAGCGCTGTTCCGCGCCGAGCCAGCCGACGTCCCGTGGCTGCTGGCGACCGGAGTCGCGGATGACGACTTGCAGCTGGCTTTCCAGGTCCTGGAAATTCAGTTCGCGATTGAGACGGTGCAATGGATGTTCGGGATGGGCAACCGCCACGAACTCGACGTCGCTCAATTCCGCGCCCAGGTAACCGGGAATGCTGAAGCCACTGATGGCCAGATCGGCCACGCCTTCGAGCAAGACTTCTTCCACCCCCGACAATACTTCTTCGCGCAGACGCACCCGGCAGCCACGGCTTTGCGGCATGAACGCGGTCAAGGCGCGAACGAGGCGGGCACTCGGGTAGGCGGCGTCGACCACCAGCCGCACTTCTGCTTCCCAGCCCTGTTCCATGTGATGGGCCAGGTCTTCCAGCTGACTGGCCTGTTTCACCAGTTGCCGCGAACGGCGCAACAGCACGCCGCCGGCTTCGGTCAGCACCGCTTTGCGGCCGTCGATGCGCAACAGCGGTACGCCGAGTTGGTCCTGCATGCGCGCCACGGTGTAGCTCACCGATGATTGCGAGCGGTGCAGCGCTTCGGCGGCCTGGGCGAAACCGCCGTGGTCGACCACGGCCTGTAACGTTCGCCATTGATCAAGGGTCACGCGGGGCGCTTTCATGAATAGCTCCTCTTGTCCTAAGCTGGCAGTCCATATTGGAGACTGCTGAATGAAAAAGCTTTGTGGTGTGGTATCGGGTTGTGTGCTGCTGGCGATGCTGCCGCTGACGGCGTTTGCCTATCCGATCGACGTTGAAAAACAGCTGAACGGCATGAGCATCGACTACAACGCGTATGACACGGATAACGACATCGCCTCCATTCAGGTGAACAACTACGGCACCACCGATGCGGCCTGTAAGGTAGTTTTCAACAATGGCCCGGAAGCGCCACGTACCCGCAATATCGAAGTCGCCGCCGGTAAACACAAAAATGCTACCGCCAAGTTCAACCGAAGCATCATCAAGATGCGTATCAAACTGACCTGCACCCCCAAATGACATTACAACCGTGTGGGAGCGGGCTTGCTCGCGAAGGGGTCGTGTCAGTCGACATCAATGTTGACTGATATACCGCTTTCGCGAGCAAGCCCGCTCCCACAGGGCATGCTCTGCTTATAAACGAATTTATTGATGGTTTATAGCAGTTATTTGCGCTTTTTCATCGATTTAACTCTGTTTAACCTTCACTCCATCGACTTACAACATTCTCAGATGGAGGCTACATCCCATGTCCCGCGTTCTGATCATCGAAAGCAGCGCTCGTCAGCAAGACTCGGTTTCGCGTCAACTGACCCAGACCTTCATCAGCCAGTGGCAAACCGCGCACCCGAACGACCACATCACCGTTCGTGACCTGGCCGCCAACCCGGTGCCGCACCTGGATATCAACCTGTTGGGCGGCTGGATGAAACCTGCCGAGCAGCGCAACGACATCGAACAGGTTTCCCTGGAACGCTCCAACCAGTTGACTGACGAATTGCTGGCTGCCGATGTACTGGTGATGGCCGCGCCGATGTACAACTTCGCCATCCCGAGCACCCTCAAAGCCTGGCTCGACCATGTGCTGCGTGCTGGCGTGACCTTCAAGTACACCGACACTGGCCCGCAAGGCTTGCTCAGCGGCAAACGTGCCTACGTACTGACTGCCCGCGGCGGAATCTACGCCGGCAGCACCGCGGATCACCAGGAACCCTACCTGCGCCAGGTCATGGCGTTCATCGGGATCCACGACGTGACGTTCATTCACGCCGAAGGCATGAACCTGGGCGGTGACTTCCAGGAAAAAGGCCTGAGCCAGGCCAACGCCAAGCTTTCCCTCGTCGCCTGAGGTTTTAATCGCCAGATAATCCCTTGATGTTCAAGTGACCTGGCGCAACCCCTTCATGGCTTTACGCGCATCGAACCTCCCTTTGCACTTGTTGCTCCTGAGTGCTGTAGCCCGATTGAACGCTTAGCGAGATCGGGCTTTTTTTTGCCTGCGATTTGGTAATGAGCACACAACCCCTGTGGGAGCGGGCCTGCTCGCGATAGCGGTGTGTCAGCCAACATCAATGTTGAATGTAACGCCGTCATCGCGAGCAGGCTCACTCCCACAGGGGGTTGTGTTGCCTGACGGGTCGCGATGGCTGGCAAAAAAAGCTATCGTCGCCGCCATTCGAAACGAGGTGAGCATGGGCTATCTACTTTTTGTCACGCTGATTCAGGCGTTTTCCTTCAGTTTGATCGGCGAGTACCTGGCCGGTCATGTCGACAGTTACTTCGCGGTGCTGGTGCGAGTGATGCTGGCGGGGATGGTGTTCATTCCGTTGACCCGCTGGCGTTCGGTTGAACCGGCGTTCATGCGCGGCATGCTGCTGATCGGCGCGTTGCAGTTCGGCGTGACCTACGTCTGCCTGTACCTGAGCTTTCGGGTGCTGACAGTGCCGGAGGTGTTGCTGTTCACCATCCTCACACCGCTGCACGTGACCTTGATCGAAGACGCGCTGAACCGGCGCTTCAATCCGTGGGCATTGGTCGCGGCACTGGTGGCGGTGATGGGTGCGGCAGTGATTCGCTACGACCGGATCAACCCGGATTTCTTCATGGGGTTCCTGCTGCTGCAACTGGCCAACTTCACCTACGCCGCCGGACAGGTGCTTTATAAACATCTGGTGGCGCGCCACCCGAGCGATTTGCCGCATTACCGGCGCTTTGGCTACTTCTACCTGGGGGCATTGGCGGTGGCGCTACCGGCGTTTCTGCTGTTCGGCAAACAGAACTTCCTGCCCGAAGCGCCTCTGCAATGGGGCGTGCTGGTGTTCCTCGGCCTGGTCTCGACTGCGCTCGGGTTGTACTGGTGGAACAAGGGCGCGTGCCTGGTGAATGGCGGGACGCTCGCGGTGATGAACAACCTGCATGTGCCGGTGGGGTTGCTGATCAATCTGCTGATCTGGAATCAGCATGAAGCGCTGGGGCGGTTGTTCCTGGGTGGGTCGGTGATTTTGATGGCGGTGTGGATCAGCCGGTTGGGTGTCAGGCGAGAACCGCAGCCGTTGCGGGAACGGTCATGACAGACCTGATCGCCGCCATCGAGCAGATCTACAAGCCCGCAGGTATGACGTTAACGCATGAAGCTCGGCGCGAGGAGGAGAGTGCCGACTACGGCGCCTGCCGCTTCGGCCTCGATGGCCAGGTGATTGTCTTCCGAGTGGCGAAAACCACGCCGACCAAGATGGGTCAGTTCGTCACGTTGTGGAAGCGGCCAACGCCGACCAGCGAGATTGCACCGCTCGATAGCGGCGATGGCGTCGCTTTTGTGGTGGTGAGCGTTGCTGATGAAACCCATCGCGGGCAGTTTGTGTTTGACCGGGAGATATTGGCGGCCAAAGGGGTCATGTCGATTGATGGTGAAGGCGGCAAGCGAGCGATTCGCGTGTATCCGCCGTGGTCCAGGCCCGTCGCTAAACAGGCAGTCAGGACGCAGCAATGGCAGCTGAAGTATTTCCTCACGCTGGACCAAAGCGGTCATGCCGACCCCGTTCAGGTACGCCGACTCTTCAAAAAATAAACACTAACCCCCTGTGGGAGCGGGCTTGCTCGCGAAGAGGCCGTATCAGTCGACATTAATGTTGAATGACACACCGTATTCGCGAGCAAGCCCGCTCCCACAGGGATTTACGGTGTCACATGATGTGTTTTTCGGGTTCAGGGATATGGCTCGCGCCTAACACCGCCGGTAACAACCCGGCCCGTAAATCCCCGCCACTGGGCTGCTGATACAAGCTCAAGCCAAACTCCGGCAACACCGCCAGCAAGTAATCGAAAATATCCCCCTGAATCCGCTCGTAATCCGCCCACGCGGTGGTGCGAGTGAAGCAGTAGATCTCGAGGGGAATGCCCTGCGCGGTGGTTTGCATCTGGCGGACCATGCAGGTCATGTTCGGCTGAATCTCCGGGTGACTCTTCAAATACGCCAGTGCATACGCGCGGAACGTCCCGATATTGGTCATCCGCCGACGGTTGGCCGACATCGCCGCCACATTACCCTGGGCTTCGTTCCAGGCCTTGAGTTCAGCCTGCTTGCGACTGATGTAGTCGGTCAGCAGATGCACCTGAGCCAGTTTTGCCTCTTCGTCGTCGCGCACAAACCGCACGCCACTGGCGTCGATGAACAGGCTGCGCTTGATCCGTCGTCCACCGGATTGCTGCATGCCGCGCCAGTTTTTGAACGACTCGGACATCAGGCGCCAGGTTGGAATCGAAACGATGGTCTTGTCGAAATTCTGCACCTTGACCGTGTGCAGCGTGATGTCGACCACGTCACCGTCGGCGCCGACTTGCGGCATCTCGATCCAGTCGCCAACCCGCAGCATGTCATTGCTGGTCAACTGCACGCTGGCGACGAACGACAGCAAGGTGTCTTTGTAGACCAACAGAATCACCGCCGACATGGCGCCCAGCCCTGACAGCAGCAAGAGCGGCGAACGGTCGATCAGCGTGGCGACGATGATGATCGCGCCAAACACGTACAAGACCATTTTCGCCAGTTGTATGTAGCCTTTGATCGAGCGGGTACGGGCATGTTCGGTGCGCGCGTAGATGTCGAGCAGTGCGCTGAGCAGGGCACTGACTGCCAACAGCAAAAACAGAATGGTAAATGCCAGCGCGACGTTACCCAGGAAGATCAGACTGGTCTTGCCCAACTCCGGCACCAGGTGCAAGCCGAACTGGATCACCAGCGAGGGGGTGATCTGCGCCAGTCGATGAAAGACCTTGTTATGCCGAAAGTCATTGATCCAGTGCAATGCCGGCTGGCGACCGAGCATTTTGGTCGCATGCAGAATGAGAAAGCGCGCCACTCGTCCGAGGACCAGCGCCACCACCAGCAATACCACCAAAGCCAGGCTGGAATGCAGGAGGGGGTGCTGATCGAGGGCACCCCAAAGGTCTTGGACGTTGAGCCAGAGCTGTTTGATATCCATGGGTAAAAACGGTTCTTCTGTAGGACGCGACGGGGCGATTAGAGCATTTAAGACGCTTTGGATGACGTTTGAGGACAAAAGACGCAACAAAGAAAACACTGTTTAGCGCCGTTTGTATAAAGAAACTCGGCCTGAGCGCTCGAAACCGTTACCCTATGCAGCTGTTTTTTTGTATTTCTTCGAGGTAGCACCCGTGTTTTCCCAATTCGCCCTGCACGAACGCCTGCTCAAAGCCGTGGCCGAGCTTAAATTTGTCGAGCCAACGCCTGTGCAAGCAGCGGCTATTCCGCTGGCGCTCCAAGGGCGTGACCTGCGGGTGACAGCGCAAACCGGCAGCGGCAAAACCGCTGCATTCGTTTTGCCGATCCTCAACCGTCTGATCGGCCCGGCTAAAGTCCGCGTCAGCATCAAGACCCTGATCCTGCTGCCGACCCGCGAGCTGGCCCAGCAGACCATTAAGGAAGTTGAGCGTTTCGCTCAGTTCACCTTCATCAAGTCCGGCCTGATTACCGGCGGTGAAGACTTCAAGGTCCAGGCCGCCATGCTGCGCAAGGTGCCGGACATCCTGATCGGTACGCCGGGCCGGATGATCGAGCAACTGAACGCCGGCAACCTCGACCTCAAGGAAGTCGAAGTACTGGTCCTCGACGAAGCCGACCGCATGCTCGACATGGGCTTTGCCGAAGACGTCCAGCGTCTGGTGGAAGAGTGCACCAACCGCCAGCAGACCATGCTGTTCTCCGCCACCACCGGCGGTTCGGGCCTGCGCGAGATGGTCGCCAAGGTACTGAACAACCCTGAGCACTTGCAGCTCAACAACGTCAGCGATCTGAATGCGACCACTCGCCAACAGATCATCACTGCCGACCACAATCAGCACAAAGAACAGATCGTGAACTGGCTGCTGGCCAACGAGACCTACCAGAAGGCCATCGTGTTCACCAACACCCGGGCCATGGCCGACCGTATCTACGGCCGCCTGGTGGCGCAGGAATACAAAGCGTTTGTCCTGCACGGTGACAAAGACCAGAAAGATCGCAAGCTGGCCATCGACCGCCTGAAGCAGGGCGGCGTGAAAATCCTCGTCGCCACCGACGTCGCCGCTCGCGGCCTCGACGTGGAAGGCCTGGACCTGGTGATCAACTTCGACATGCCGCGCAGCGGCGACGAATACGTTCACCGCATTGGTCGTACCGGTCGCGCCGGCAACGATGGCCTGGCCATCTCGCTGATCTGCCACGGCGACTGGAACCTGATGTCGAGCGTCGAGCGCTACCTCAAGCAGAGCTTCGAGCGCCGCACCATCAAGGAAGTCAAAGGCACCTACGGCGGACCGAAAAAGGTCAAGGCCTCGGGCAAAGCCGTTGGCGTGAAGAAGAAAAAAGTCGACGCCAAAGGCGACAAGAAGAAAACCGGCGCCAAGGCTCCGACCAAACGCAAAATCGCCAACCGTCCGAAGACCGACGCCCTGTCGCTGGTCAGCAAGGACGGCATGGCGCCGCTCAAGCGCCGCAAGCCGGAAGCGCCGGCTGCTGAATAAGCAGTTCTATCGACCCATAATAAAACCGGACTTATGTCCGGTTTTTGTATGCCTGGGATTCCTGAGCCGGATCAACCCTCGGTTTTCTTCTCTGCGGAATCCAGCTCCTTCAATCGCTGATCGATCAACTGGCACTTGTCCGGCAGATCCTTGCTGGCCGTCCCCAGATCCATCTTCTGCAGCTCATCGTTGATCTCCTTGGCCTTGGCTGGGTTCTGCTCGGTGAGCTTGGTCACTTCCTTGGCCAATTGTTCGCGCTTGGCGGTGGCTTCCTCGGGTGTGCAGGCCCAAGCGGGAAGGGCGCAGGCGAGGGTGGCAGCGAGGGTGAGTTTGAGCAGGGTGGTTTTCATGAGCAGGGCCTCATTGATCAATGTCACGGCGTTATTGAGTGGAGGGTTTCTCCACCCAGAAAGTTCAGGCAGTGGACCCAAATCCGCGCGTTAGAGCGTCCGCCAAAAACATCCTGAACGGCTTATTGACGTCAGGATGATGGCAACTTAACATCGCGCCATCACATTGATATCACTTCGCCGTTTCGAGGGACCGAACAGACCATTTGCACGCTGATGCAATGGTCGTTTACGCCACGCTTTGGACCTTCTGACCCAAGCGCGTATTTATCCCCTTATGACGTATTCGCTCTGCAAATGCCCCCAGCGTTTGCCGTGTCGGGAAGGCTGTGTCTGTGAATTGCTCATTCCATTCTTACCGAGTCGAAACGAGACCTTTTGACATGGACGTTCGCCACTACGCCTTCCTCGCTGGCCAGCCTTCTGCGGACCTGAAAACCCGCGATCACTTCTGGGGCATGCCCAAACGCGGGTTGGCGTTCCTGTTGGCCAACGTCATGTTCTGGCAGCCGATGTGGGCGCAGGCTGACGGGATTGTGGTAGCCACGCCGGGCACCAGTCTCGGCCAGGCGGGCAACGGGGTGCCGATCGTCAATATCGCCACGCCGAATGGCACCGGGTTGTCGCATAACCAGTTTCACGATTACAACGTCGGCACCCAGGGTGTGATCCTCAACAACGTCGCCAACCAGACCGGCGCGACGCAGTTGGGCGGGATCATTGTCGGCAACCCCAACCTGACCAACCGGGTTGCCGCGCAAACCATCCTCAACGAAGTGGTCGGCGGCAGTCCGAGCCAGTTGCGCGGTTACACCGAAGTGGCGGGGCAGTCGGCGCGAGTGATCGTCGCCAACCCCTATGGCATCAGCTGCAACGGTTGCGGCTTCATCAACACGCCGCGCGTGACCCTGACCACCGGCAAACCGGTGCTGGACAACGGTCGACTGGATCGTTTTCAGGTGGATCAGGGCAGCGTCTCTATTGACGGTGCCGGGTTGAATGCCAACAACGTCGACAGCTTCGAAATCATCACCCGCAGCGCAAAGATCAACGCTGAGATTCAGGCGAAGAACCTGACGATTGTCGCTGGTCGTAACGACGTCAACGCCGACACCCTCAACGCCACCGCTCGCGCCGATGACGGCAGTGCCAAACCGCAATTGGCCATCGACTCTTCGGCCCTGGGCGGCATGTACGCCGGGGCGATCAAACTGGTGGGCACCGAGGCCGGGGTCGGGGTGAAGCTCGACGGCAACCTGGCGGCTAGTGGTGGAGAT